>DATNBQ010000352.1:0-2337 GCA_035571955.1 Urbifossiella sp.
GCCAAATGCTGAGCGATGATCTCCACCAGGAAGCCTTGGGCCTTTTTCACATCCCAGACATAAACGCTCCGGTGGTAAGCCAAATCGCGGTCCAGGTCGATGGGAAAGTCGGGTGCGATAAAAGCGATGTACTTGCCGTCCGGCGACACCGAAGCGTCGGTTAATCGTTTCTTCTCCGGGAATTGGACTTCAAGCAACTTCCCCTCCGGCAGAAGCACGACGAACTTATCGCGGTAAGGAAACTCGCGCGTCTTGCCGCCGACGGTGACCTGTCGCTTGCCGAGCTTGGGCGTCAATTCATCGAGTTGCTTGCCGGCGGGGTCCAGGACGAGGTATTTGCCGTCTTTTTGCACCAGGATGCGGCCAGGTTTCGCGGGGTCGGCTGCCGTTAGCGACGGGGCCAGCGCAAGAAGCAGAATCAGACCACAGGTCTTGAACATGGGACGATCTCCGCGGTGCATGGCCTCCCGATAATACCCGAAACGGACGGAGACTTGCGCTGGAATAGTGGAGCAATCGCGCTCCCCGCTGGGTCGCGGCTACGCAGTCAGAATCACCTTGCCGCCTTTGCCGGGGGCCACGGCATGCGCAACGGCCTCCCTCACCTGCGACAGCGGATACTTGGCCGCGATGTGGCTCGTCAAGGTGCCGTCGGTCATCATCCCGCGGACCTGCTTGAACAACCGCAGCATCCGCGGGATCGACTGCTGCTTGGCCCACTGGCCGAGCCAGAATCCTTCGATGCGAATGGCCGCGCTAATAAGACGGCGCGGATGCACGGACAGCGGTTCGTCGGTAAGCGAACCGTACAGCAGGCAGCGGCCGCCGGCGCCGAGCGAAGCGATCACGCCGGAACCCGTCGCACCGCCGACCGGGTCAATCGCGAAGCGAACGCCATTGCCGTTCGTCAGGCGCTTTACCTGCTCATCGACGGGGCCGTCGGCCTCGACGAGCACCTGGTCGGCGCCGAGTTTCTTCAACTCCTCGACCTGTTCGCGGCGGCGGACGACGTTCATGGTGCGGAAGCCGAAGCGCTGGCCGAGGCGGATGATCATTTTGCCGAGTTCGCCGCCGGCCGCGGATTGCAGCAGCCATTCGCCTGGCGGAATGCGGAGCACATCGCGGGTCATGGCGATGGCGGTGGCCGGGTTCACGAAGAAGGCGGCGGCCTGTTCGTCGGGGATTGCCTCGGGAACAGGAACAACAAGGCGGCTCTTGGTGACGGTGTATTCGGCCCAGCTGCCGCGCTGATCGTGAATGACGGCGACGCGCTTCCCTCTACGAAGCCGGCCGAGGATGCCGCCGCCGCTCCGTTCGACGATGCCGACTCCTTCGAACCCCGGCGTGGCGGGAAGCTGCGCCGCCATTGTGTAGCGCCCTTCGACGAACATCACATCGGACGGGTTAATAGGGCTGGCGATCATGCGAACGAGGACTTCCCCGCGGCCCGGCACTGGCTGGGCCGTCTCGCGAACTTGCAGCACTTCCCCCGGCGGCCCGTAGCGATCGAACACGACTGCTTGCATGATGCCTCTCTTAGCTTGGCCCACTTGATCCTTTTTTAGAACTAACCACAGAGGCACAGCGACACAGAGAAAAATCCAAAAATGGATTCCACTTCCGCCGGTCGTTTTTTCTGCGTGTCTTCGCGTCCCGTGGTTAGCCTAAAACTGAAGTCCGATCCAAACCATTGTGATGGTGTTTTCTCTCTCGCTGTTTTCTTCTCTGTGCCTCTGTGGTTAGTTCTAAAGAGATGACCTCGGATTGCACTGAGAACATCGAAGGATTTTGCTAAAATGCGGTCAGGAGTGCCGCCATGAAAACGGCTGTGGCGGATCGAACTGAACTTCCCGCTGCGCAAGGACCGCGCGGTCCTGCGCGCGGCATATCGAGCCTGACCTTCCCCGGAATTGCTCCGCGACAACTCGTGGAGCCGCTTCGCGAGGCGCGGCGAAGCAAGAACGTGATTCCCGTCGTCCGGGCGTTCCGAGCGGCCGTTCGCAAACGCCAAGCGTAGTCTTGCCGTCATGTCCTTCGAATTCCTTTCGCGGTTCTGGCAAGACATCGCCGGCTGGGCGGTGCTGTTCAACCTCGTCCTGACGACGTTCACGCTGCTCTGCGTGCTGCATTTGAAGCGCGAACCGATGTCGGCGATCGCCTGGAGCCTCACGGTAATCGCACTGCCAATCATGGGGCCGATATTCTTCGGGCTGTTCGGCTACCAGACAATCCGCCGGCCGATCGAGAAGCGGTTGCGGCGGCGGCGGGCTTACAAAAAGCTCACCACGGAGCTTCCCGCCGAGGCCAAGACGGGCGACGGCGCCCCGGCCGTGGCGA
>DATNBQ010000353.1:0-17925 GCA_035571955.1 Urbifossiella sp.
CATGCAAGCGACCCACCCAAAGGCCGGTTTTCGGCCGCACGCGGCCTCGATCAGTTCAAGACGGAAGCCAAGTCGAAATCGCCGGTTGCGTCAAAATGGGAAGGGGAATGATGGCCGCGCGGCCGCGCCGCGGCGAAGCGATAAAAGTCGCGAAAGGCACAGACATCATGGCACTTACGGCGAATGCGCGAGTGCCTCGAAAAAAAGAAAAGCGGCCTCCAATTTTTATTGCCGCGAAAAGATCGAGGATTTCCGCAGTGGGGATTTTGTCAGCGGCCATTTACGGCCGGGGATCGGCTTGACTGGCGGTTCCGATTTGACTCAAGAACGATGAATTCGGCTCGATCTGCTTGGCGGATAAAAAACCCCCCACTTTCCAGCCGCTTACCCGCACGGAGTGCTCCTCGTCATGCGGCATCGTCAGCGGCTTGCAAATCGGCCCCGCTCCGGGGAAACTGGAATCATTGCCGGAGGATGGATCATGGGAATTGCGGCGGGACTCTTGCTTCTTTCGATGGCGGCCGCGGCGCCGGTTCCCGTTCCGCCGACGCCGCCAACGCCGACCGCCATCGATCGCAACCAGGCCACACAATTCGCTTTCATTGTTTACAACGCCGCCCAGAACGTGCAGCGGATGTACGTTCGGGAAGTGGAAATGAAGGAATACATGGCCGGGGCAATCCGCGGTCTGTACGAAACCGCGGGTGTCAAACTGCCCGACGAGACGCTGCAGGCGGTGAACCGGGCGGTCACCAGCGGCGACCTCATGAACCACCTCGCCGAGGCGCGCGTGCGGCTCGGCAACGTCCCCGCACTCAGCGGCCCGCGGTCGCTCTTCGCCGCCGTCAACGGGTTCAAGCACGCCACCGATTCCATCAGCGGCCTTGCCAGCCCGCGCGTCAACACTTACGTCTCCATCGACATGGATTTCGGCCTCGGGCTGGAACTGGAAGGCGTTCGCGGGCAGCGCTGGAACATCTATCGCATGGAACGCGGCATGGCCCTCGGGCTGATTCCATCGACGGGCAGCTTCGGGCCCTTACCCAAGGTCGACGCCGTTCCGTCGCCGGCCGCCTTCCCCTGGCGCGTCCACCGCGTCATTCCCGGCAGCCCGGCCCAGCGCGCCGGCGTCAAACCCGGCGACACCATCACTCACCTCGCCGACCTCGCGATCACCGCCGCCAACGCCAACCGAATGTTCGCGCAGTTCGCTTATCCTTCGAACGTGGGGTTCGACCCGAACACGGGGCGGCCGCGGCCGATCAAACGCAGCTTCCAGTTCAAACGAACAGGTCAGGATCAGGCGATCAACCTCACTCTGGAAACGCAGGGTTACATGCCCGAGTCCGTCGCCGGCGTCATTCGCGTCGCCGAATCCAAGTGGGATTGCCTGCTCGATCGCGAATACAAGATCGGCTACCTCCGCATCGGCCCGATCGAGCAGGGAACCGAGCGGAAAGTAGAAGAGATGCTTGATGACTTGACGAAGGCCGGTTGCCGGGCGCTGATTCTCGATTTGCGCTGGTGCCCCGGCGGATATGTGACGCCGGGCACGGAGATCGCCGGTCTGTTCTTGAGGCCGAACGACGTGATTGCCCAGGTGAGTTCGCGAGTGTTTCGCGGCGGTCGGCCATTACCGCCTGCCGCGCCGCCGGGGTTTAATCCGCAGCCTGGGTTCCTCGGCCCACCGCCATTGCCGGACCTCTATCGCGCCAGTGGGCCGACGGCCGGCAAGTTCTCCAAGTTGCCGCTGCTCGTGCTGGTCGGTTCGGAGACGACGGGCGGCGGCGAGATGATCGCGGCGGCGCTGCAAGACAACCGGCGTGCCACTATCATGGGTCAGCGCACGGTCGGTCGCGCGTCCATCCAGAACGCCATGGACATCGGCTTCGGGCAATTGCAGTTCAAGGTGACGACGGGAGCGACGCTGCGGGCCAACGGCAAACCGCGCGGCAAGCTGACCAACAGCAAGCCGACCGATGACTGGGGCGTTAAGCCCGATCCGGGCTTGGAAGTCCCCGTGACTTTGGCGGTGTCGAAGCAACTGCGCATGTGGGCGGAGGAACAGGTGCTGCGGCCGGCGGAGAGCAACGCAGCCTTGCCATTCGACGACCCGGCCAAGGATCCCTATCGCAGCGCGGCGCTCGTGCATTTGCGAAAGATGCTTGCCGCCAGGAAGTAGGGCGATCCGCCCAATCATCGCATCGGGCCCGGCATCGGCATGTTGGCGCCGCCGCCTCCACCGCCCCCACCGCCGGGAGGAGCCGGCGGCGGGCCGTAGTTCGTCTGACCCGTCATCTTCTGGATGAGGCCGCTCAACGCTTCGAGGAGCACGATCGTTTCGCACTCCGACTTGATTATGAACAGATCGCCGGAAGCCTTGGCGCCGAGGTTCATCATCAGTTCGCCGGCCACCTTCTTGTTGCCGATGATCCGCTCGGCGAATTCCTTCCACCACTTCGGCGGGTCGAGCGACGAATCGTCGATCGCCTTGTGAATCTCGTTGGTCTTCGACGCCTTGTAAAGTTCGGAGGCGATGTCGGAGTTTTCGAACCAGAGGACGTATTCGAAGCGGACGGCGCGGGAGCCGAGGCTGGCCTTGAACCCTTCGCCGGCCCCCTTGGCCGTGCTAGTCGCCGCGAACCGCATGAAGTCGCCGCCCGATTGATCCTTGGACGTGGTCGGTTCCTGCCAGCGGTTCGAACTATCGAGGACGCGGAACTGCCAGAAGGTGCCGCGGGTGACTTGCTTGCCGAGCGCTCCGAGCCGCTTGGGCAGGATGTCGCCCTCCGGGTTGCCGGCCATCATTTGCGAGAATGTGCCGCCGGCAATGTTGTACTCGCAGAGGACGATCATGCGGTTGTTGGGCGCGAAGGCCTTGAGCGGATTGCCTCCGAACAGCTTGGGAATCCCGCTGATGGAGTAAAACGTGCTGCCTCCGGATTGCCCGGCCTGCGCCCCGGGCAGTTTCTTGAGAATCTCCGGGTCGAACTCCTGCTTGGTGCGAATGACGAGGGCCGCCCCGGATTTGCCCCACCCCTCCACGGTGTAATCGGCAAAGGCCGCGACGTTCGAATTCATCGCCGTGCCCACGGCTTCCAGGGCCTTAAAGAATCCGAGATCCCGATACGACGGTTCGACCTTCTTCACGAACTCGCCGTACTTGTAGAGGTGGCCGACGTTCACGCCGACGGCCTGGTTGGAATCCGCGGGCAGGTACTTCATCATCTCGTACGAGGCCGGCTTGCGCGTGAACCACCACGCCAGCAAGACGACGATGCCGATGAGGAGGACGACGGCGCCGAGAATCACGGCAATCAGCGCCGTGGTGTTGGTTTCCTTCTTCTTGGCCTTGCGCTTGCGCGGCGTCTTGTCCTTGCCCTTGGCTCCTGCTTTCGGTTTGGCTTCCGTGGGTTTGCCGTCGCCGCCCTTGGCCTTCTTCTTGGGCCGGGCGTCCGGAGTATCGCCCGTTTCCAGGTCCGGGGCGGGAAAAATGGCGTTGCACTCCGGGCATTCCACCTCCGAGCCCGGTTCCGGTTCTTCCGGCAAACGCAGCTTGGCGCGACAATCCGGGCAGCGCAGTTCCACGCTCATGGAGCGATTCTCCGGTTAATGCGGCGACGTGTTTCTTCCTTATCGATCCTAACGGGTCGCCCCGGCCAGGGGCAAGGCGCAAGTTGCACCGTCCCTTGACGCCGCCGCGCCGACCCGTCAGCTTAATAGAGATAACCGCGGATAACATCGAGAACAGGCCTAAAGAAGTATCGTGGGAGTTTTGTCATGAAGCGCCTGGGAAGCGTCGGATTAGTGGCGCTCTGTCTGTCGGTTGCCGCGGGCCAAGAGCCCAAGGTCCCGAAGTCGGGCGAGCTGCTGCCGGGGCCGTTCCGATCTTACATCGTGGTGGACGATCGCTACCCGCCGAAAGTCGCCGGCTCCACAAACCCGGACGACCGCGACCCCAAGGACCGCACCAACAAGATGCACTGTCTGGTTTGCGAGAACGGGCTCAACCCGGTCGCGGCCATTTTCATCCGGGAAGACGCCAAGAAGCTGACGCCGACCGGCGGAGTCGGCAAGCTGGCCACCGAACTGAACAAACTCTTGCAAATGCCTGATTATCGCGGCGCCAAGCTGGGCGCCTTCGCCATCTTCTTGAAAGTCGAAGGGATGCCGAAATCGGTCGTCGTTACCAATCCGGACAAGACGCAAACGACGCTCGACCTCGATGCCGAGTACCCCGACGACGAAAAACGCGACGTTTATGCCGGGGAGATTCGCGATTTAGCCGGCGGGATCAAGGCGCCGAACGTGGTGTTCGGGTTGGCCCCGGCCGCGTCCACGGCCGCCAAGTCGTGGGGAATCGCCGAGACCGATGAGGTCACGGTGGTCGTGTACAACCACTTCCGAATCGCCAAGCGGTGGACGTTCAAGGCGGAAAGCGGCCCGACCGACGACGAGGTGAAGCAGATCATCGCCCAGGTTATCGCGTCGGTGAACTCGGAACGAAAATAGGGTTATTCCACTTCGCCGAGCTTCGCATCCTTCAAGCGAAACAAGAAATCCTCGGGGTTGTCGCGGTTGAGTTCGAGTACGCCAGTCACCTTCACCGGTCCGCGGCGGGCCGACGCCTTTGTCCCCGCAGCCAATTCCACGCTTATCAGGCCCGTCGGCTCCGGCGTCTCGCAGAACCAGCAACCGATCGGATATTCCAACAATAAAAAGCCGCGGAATTCCTTGGCGTCGCCGAGTGGCTGAATGAACCCGACGATGGCGACCGTCTTGCCGTCGAGCTTGCTGAGATGCTCGGGAAACATCGGCCTCGCTTCGGCATCGACCGTCGTCCCGGCCATCAACCCCCACGGCAACGGGTTCGGACCATCCGAACGAATGGGCGGCAGCTTGGAGGCATCGAACTTGCGGACGAGTGGCCGCGGCGAACGGGCGGCGAAGGTTCCCTTGTGCCGCTCGCTCGTCGGCGATTTGGCGAAGGCCTCGGTCGCGGCGCGATAGAGTTGCCGGCGAGCGCGAAGGTCCGCCGATGCCATTGCGAACTCGGTTACGCAGCCATCGAGAATGGCGGCCGCGGTGCGCACGTCGCCGTGGGCGTTGGCGATTTCGGCGAGTTGCCAGAGCAGGCGGCCATCGGCGGGCAGCGAAAGGGCCAAAAACTGCACGATGGCCGCGGCATCCGCCGGCAGCTTTTTGAATTCCTTCGCTGCGATCCGCCCCGCTTCCGGCTTCCCCGATTCGCCGACGAAGCGCACGCCGAACAGATCATCGACAGATTCCGGCTTGGCGGCGGCCTTGCCTTCCTTGAGCCGCAACCGCAATAACTTGGCGTGGTGTTCCTCGAATCGCCTGGATGGCGCCGGGGCAAGGCGAACGGCATCGTCGAGCGCGGCGGCGGCCTGTTCGAGGTCGCCGGAGAGTTGCCACGCCGTGCCAAGGTTAGCTGCAACATGGAAGTTGTTGGAGAATCGCCGCGCCGCGGCTCGGAGCACTTCGACGGCCTTATCGGATTGGCCGAGGCGAATGTAAAGCGCCCCGAGGTCGGCGGATTCCTCGGCGGTGAGCGCTTGCCGCTTGGCGCGCTCTTCGAGCCGTTTCGCGGCGGCCAGGTACATCTCGCGCAAGGGGGCTTGCTGGCCGCCCTTGGGCCGGGCGATTCCGGCCATGCGCAGCGACCGGTGATCGACGAGGAAGCCGCTCCACTTGCTCGGCAACGGGGCAATCTTCTCGCCGGAATAGTAGAGCCCGGCCCGCACGGAATCGGCGAGCGCGATGAGAACCACCAATGCAACCACGATTCGCGTCATAACGGCATCATAGGGGCATCACCGATTAGCCGCGAGGCGGAGCCGAGCGCGAAGCGCTTACGCGAGAATCGCGGCGATGGGGCGGCCGCCGTGCGAAATGTGCGTCGGGCGGCCCGTGTGATCCGGGACCGTCAATTCGGGGTTGACGCCGATTTGCCGATAAACCGTGGCGACGAGGTCGCCGGCCGAAACGGGATGATCGGCCGGGAAAGCCGCGATCTTGTCCGTGGCGCCGTGGACGACGCCGGGTCGGGTGCCGCCGCCGGCGAAGAGCGCGAAGCCACATTGCGGCCAGTGATCGCGGCCCGCCTTGCCGTTCACCCGCGGACTTCGCCCCATGTCCCCCGTCACAACGACCAACGTCGATTCCAACAGCCCGCGATCGGCGAGATCGTCGACCAGCGCCGCCACCGCCCGATCCAGGAACGGCAGCAGCAACCGCTTTAGCATGGCGAAGTTGTTCTCGTGCGTATCCCAGTGGCCGTTCGGTTTGGCCTCAGTGTGAATGGTGACGAAGGTGACGCCGCTCTCGACGAGGCGGCGAGCCAGCAGCACGCTGGAACCGAAGAGGTCGTCGCCGTAGCGCTCGCGGAGCTTGAGCGGCTCGCGGGAGAGATCGAAGGCCGTTTTCGCCCTGGGCGAAAGGAGCAGATCGAAGGCGGCGTCGCGGCGCAGGCCGCTGCCCGACACGCCATGATGCGCCGCTTGTTCCTCCAGTTGCTCGACGAGTGTTCGCCGGGTGTGGAGAGCGTCGAGCGTGATGTTCCCTTCGAGCCGAGGCAGGCGCGGCTCGCCCTTGATCTTCACGTCCGGGTTGTAGAAGTTCTTGTCCGAATCGGTGGAACCGCCGGAAGTGGCGTCGGCGGTGCTGAACACGGGATCCCACTTTGGCCCGAGGTAGCCGCCATACGGCCCGGCGCGGTGCAGCCCCTGGCTGTAGCCCGGCAGCGCCGGCAGCATCACGTAGCCCGGCAACTCCGTGCCGCGGCCGACCCCGAAATACTGGCAAACGCTCGGCACGCTCGGGTGGTTCGTCGGCTTCGAAAAGTAATCGGTCTGGTCGTGGCCGCCGTCGAAGCCGGTCATCACGCCGTACGGGTTGTGCGAGTTGTATTTGTGAGACACGGTGCGAACGACGGCCAGTTTATTGAGCCGGCGGGCGAGGAGCGGAAGGTGTTCGCAAACGCGGATGCCCGGCAGGGTCGTGGGAATGGTCTTGAACTCGCCGCGAATGCCGTCGGGTGCGTCCGGCTTCGGGTCGAAAGTATCGATGTGCGACGGGCCGCCGAAGAGATCGAGCAGAATGACGGCCCTGGCCGCCGCGTGCTGCGGCGCCTTGGCGGAGGTTCTTCCGGCGCCCGCGAGCAATGCCAGCGACCCGGCCCGCAGCAGGTCGCGGCGAGTCATGCCGTGGCAGAGCGGGGATGAGTGGCCAAGAATCCGCAGCATCGAGTCGGCCTCGGAACTACGGCAAGTGTACCATGCCCCGCCGCGGATGCGTATCGATTTTATTCGGGCTGTCCGCTTGGGTGCAGCAATAATCTCTGGGGGAGTGCAATAATCATCGACGATTCTTGGGTGGCACCGGCTTCCAGCCGGTGCAAGTAAAGACGCACCGGCTGGAAGCCGGTGCCACCCAGAAGCATCCCCCACCCCCAGCGAATCTTGCTGCACCCGTCCGCTTCTACTGCTTGGGCCAGAGGACGCGGCCCGGCGTCGTGGTGCGGATGCTATACAAGGTGCCGCCGCCCGTGATGTAGAGGGTTTTCAGGTCCGCGCCGCCGAACGCACAGTTCGTCACCTCGTCGGTCGGCACGCCCTGGAAGGCCAGCAATTTCCCGCTCGCCGGATCGATGACGTAAATGCCGCCTTTGACATCGGTGGCCGGCTCGGTAGGCGGGTTCGGTTTGTTCAACCCTCCCGCGACGTAGAGCCGGCCGTCTTCATCTTGTTTCAGACCATCCGGTCCGCGCCCTTTGCCCCAGTCGTGCAGCATCTTTTGGCTCTTCGGATTCACCGTGCCGTCGGCGTTCAGGTCGAAGCGATACAGTTTGCGGGCGCCGCCCACGTCGTTGTTATTGTCGGCCACGAAGAGATACTTGTTGTCCGCGGAAACGAGCACGCCGTTGGCCCGCTCCACCTCGCGGCCAATGACGCGGCTCACTTTCCCATCCGGGTCGATGCGATAGACGCCCTCAATGGTCTTACCGCCGGCGTCGCGGAGTTGCATGTCGTCGCGCGGGCCGTAGCGCGGATCGGAGAAGTAAATGCGGCCCTTCGAGTCGATGGTCAGGTCGTTTGGTTGGTTGTACTTCTTGCCGTCGAAGTTGTCGGTGAGCACGGTGAGCTTGCCGTCGCGATCGATGCGGTTGCGACGTTGTATCGGGCGGCACCGGAGAAGGGACGGTAACGGCCGGCGCGGATTGCGGCGGCACGACCATCGGCATCGGTGCCGGCGCCTTCGGTTGAGACGGATCGCCCGGATACATCAAACCGATCGCACTCATGCACCAGTCGTGGGTGCGCCCGAAGGCGCCAACCACCTGTCGGCCATTGCCACCGATCGGCTTCGGCATGCTCTTCAGTTTGCCGACGCGGAGCACGGCCAGGTCGATTTCCGGATCGGCGGCCAGCGGCGTTGTCCTGGCTTTGCGAAGCCGGCGCCAGGATGAGTACAAGCAGCATCGGCCAGGCGAATCGGCGGAGCATGACTGCTCCTCCAGATGAATGCGGAACTCCAACTGCCCATTACCACGAGGGGCCTTGTTGCCGTCAATCGGTTAAAAGCGCGTTCGTTGCGCACTCCCCGTGGGGTCGCGGCTAATCTACAGGATTCCAAACTTGGCGAAGGCCTCGGTGGTCGTCATGCCTTCGGCCAGGGCCTTGCGGACGAGGTTCTCGCCGCTCACCTTCTCTTCGGCCAGCCGTAGCGTTTCCTCCGCGGCGCTCGCCGGAATGGCCACGACGCCATCGCGGTCGGCAAGGATCAAGTCGCCGGGATGGACCAGCACGCCGCCGCACGAAATGGGAACATTGCTCGCGACCACGTCGAGACGGCCGAGGCTATCCGCGGGGTGGAAGCCGACGTGAAAGACGGGGAAGAGCATGGAAAGAATGGCGCCGGAATCGCGCGTGGGGCCGTCGAGGACGACGCCGCGGCAACCGCGATACTTGGCGGCCGTGGAAAGCAACTCGCCCCAGAAGCTGCACGCCGACTCCGAGACGACGAGCATGTCGCCGGGCTCAAGGGAATCGACGGCGGCGAGTTCGCCGGCATACGGATGCTTGGGATCGATATCCCGCGCGGGCACCGTGTGGACGGTCAATGCGAAGCCGGCCGCCTTCGCTTCCGGCCACAGCGGTCGAATCCGCCCCGCCAGGCTCTGGTTGCGGAAGCCGATGCGATCGAGCACGTCGGCCACGACGGGCGTGTAGAGTTTCGCGAGCCGATCGATCCAGGCGAGATTGCGTTGCATGGGCCACATTCTATTAGAGCGCTCGGATGTGCCTCGCGGCTAACCTAGATTACCCGACCGGTAGAGTCGGCGCGACCCTCACGACTGGCGCGAAAAACTCCCGCTTTTTCAACGGATTCCCTCAAGTCCGCGCGAACGGCATTTTCCCCATCCTAGAATTCCTCGTCGGATTGCGCCGATAGCGCGGAGGAAATGGCCATGTTGCGTACGAGAAAGTTGCTTGCGGTTCTCGCCTGTGGAACGGCTCTGGGAATCGCGGGATGTAGGCACAAGTGCTGCCGCAACGACGGCACGTTGCCGCCGATCCGTCCGTTCGCGCCGGTCGGTCCCGGCTCGACCATTCCGCCGGCCGGCGTGCCGATCACTCCCGGCGACTCGGGAAGTTTGCCGCCCCCGGCCCTGACGCCGAGCACGAGCGGCCGCCCGCCGCAGGAACTGCTCTTGCCCGATCCGATCGCTCCTGGCAGCACTTCTTCCAGTAAGCCGGCCGATGGCGTTCTCGGCGGGCCGGTGAAAGCGACCACCGCGGAACCGCCTGTCTCCAAGCCGGAAGCCACGGCCGCGGCCGGTACATCCAACGGGTTGCCGGGGTTCACGCAAATCAAGGAAGGCGTGGCCACGGGCCGCAAGCCGGCACTCGACGGCTTCGAAACGCTCAAGAAGGATGGCTACAAGTCGGTGGTGTTCCTGTACGCGCCTGGGGCGGATGTGGCGGCCGTTCGCGATCTCGCCGATGCCCGCGGCTTCACCTTCACGGCCATCGAAACCACGCCGGAGAAACTGACCGCCGCTTACGAACAGTTGAATAAGGCGATCGCCGAGAAGAGCGCCCAGCCAGTGTATGCGTTCGACGATGATGGCACGCGGGCGGCGGCGCTCTGGTATTTGCACTTTAAATCGGTCGATCTGGAAAGCAACGACGTGGCCAAGATTCGCGCGAAGTCGCTCGGCCTCGCCGACGATTCGGAGTTCTGGCCGGCGATCAAGCAACACCTGTCGAAGTAGTTGGGTAGCCCAGGCATTCCTGCCTGTGCAAGAGCTCGGCACAGGCAAGAATGCCTGTGCCACCAAGAAAGAGCGCGCTCCCCGTTGGGTCGCGGCAAATCTCAGCTGGCGGCGGCGGGGGCCGGCGGGCCGGACTTGGGAACGCCGCTTTTCACCTCGTTCGCCGGGCTAATGCACCGGCTCGCCATGCCCGAAATCCCCGGAATGTAGAGTAAGAAGCGGAGCGGCCGCAAAAGCCGCAGCGAGCCAAACAGTTCGCCGCTCGTCGGTTGGCTCGCGCTCTTCGCCGCTTCCACCTTCACCTGATCGTCGATATCGAATGCCGCCACGATGGCCGCGGCCCGCGATTGCTTCCCGTCGGCGGACGCGAAGCGGTAAAGCAACTTCGTCGCGCTCGGCGTGCCGCGGAAGCGATCGCGGATCACACCCGGCGGGATGTAAACAAGGAGCATCGTCATCATCAACAGTTCGAACAGGTTCAATCCCATCAAGACGCCGATGCCGGCATGAAGGAGCACCGCCAGCCAGAGCATGACGGACCGCAACCGCGTCCACACCAGGAACGGGAAGCTGATTTCGAGGCCCCAGGTGAACCAGACGCCGAGCGTGATCGAGATAAAGTAAAGCGGCTTGCCGAATAGTTCATTGCCGACCATCCAGCGCATGGCGTTTTCGAACCAGGGGTAGCGCAGCAGGGTGAACTCGGGGTTGATCATCACGTCCCAGATGGCGGTGCCGTTCCACCAGGCCTGCCCGAGCAGTTTGGAACAGCCGGAGGCAAGGTAGATGAAGCAGAAATGGACCTGGATGAGGCGGACGCCGAAGTTCGCTCCGGAAGAGAGCGGGGCGCCGGCGAGGAAAGCGCGGGTCGGTTCGTCGATGGTTCCCGAGCGGCGCAGGCTCGCGCGGACGGCGCGATACCGAGCGATCAACCGATCCACGGAGAGCGCCGCCCCGCTATTCCCGATCATCAGGTAGATGAGCAGGATGTTCATCATCGTGTCCATGCCGAACAGCACCTGGTTGGTGCGGTGGATGTAGCCGACCACCGCGATCCAGGTGAGCACGGAGGTCACGCGCGTGCAGAAACCGATGGTGAACAGAGCGATGATGACCAGCACGGCGGCATGGACGATCGCCATTTCCCGGGGATTGGTGACGTGGAACCAGACCGAGACGATGGGATGGCCGCGGCGATCGAGTTTGCTGGGGTCGTTGTTCCAGCGATCGAGGTAGTCGATCATCGCGGTTCGTTCCGGCGCATCGTCCGGCAGGTTAATCAGGAATTCCACGAAGGCCTGGCGATGCCCCTGATCCAGTTCCATCAAGTGGTTGACGACGTACTTGGCTTCGGTCGGGTCGGCGGGAAGCACCTTGACCAAGGCGCGGAGATCGTCGGCGAGGGCGAGGCGGGTATCGATGGGAGCCGCCAGCATCAGTTCCGGGAACATCAGTTCCGAGTTGCCCGTGGCCGGCTTCTTGTCGGCGAACTGCAGCGGACCGCCCTGACGAAACGCATACCATTGTTTCTTCTGCGTCAATCCCATCAGAATCGCTTCGCGGTCGGCATCGGTGGCGGACTCGGCCTTGAGGCGCAGCACCAGGCTCAACTCCTGATAACTCGCATAGGCATTCGATTCCTGGCCAACGCGCCATAGGTAGTGCACAGCGCGTTCGCGCTCGGTGCGCCCCTTCGGCAAGTCGCGGATGAACTGGATCACGGCGGCCCGGCGATGCGGGAAGTCCGGCGTGCTCGCCCGCGCCTCCTTCGATTCGTCCCAGTCCCAGAACGACGAATACGAGCGCGGGTATTCGTGCCGCTCGCGATCGATGTACTGCGTGCCGTACCAGCCGTACTTACCGAAGAATTCTTGCAAATCGACGCTGTAGGCCAGGTGGGTATAAAGCACGAGCAGGCCGGTCACGATCCGGATGAAGCCGAGCGTGGTGGGGTCGCCGGGCGCGAACCAGAACTCGCGCCAGCGCTGAACGTATGCGCGTTCGGTCGAGGGCGTCATGCTCATCGCAGCTTGCTCCAGTCGAACTTGAGGCCGGCGTGAACCGACAGATAATCGTCGAAATCCTTCCAGTTCTTATCGCCCAGGCCGGCGCCGCCCGGCTTCGGCACGATCGGCACCAGCCAGTAGAGCATCTCGGCGCGCGGGTCGAGGAGGCGCACTTCGAGGGGCGAGTTCGGGTCGTTCGCGTCCTTGCGGACGAAACCGAACTCGCCGAGGAAGTACGGATAGTACGTGGTCGGGTAATACGGGTCGCCGGGCAGGCGGTTGTTGTTCAAGCCGATGAACCCGCCGACAGAAAGCGTGCGGTGCTCCAGCCGGTAAATCTTCACCGTGCTCTTGCCGCGGTCCTTCTTGGGAAGTTCCATCAGCATGTGCTGGGCATACGACGGCAGCACGAAACGGACGATCGTGCCGTCCGGCAGCAGGAACTGTTGGCTGCTCGGCTCGTTGGGGTGCAGCGGGATCAAGGGATTGTGGCCGGGCATGGCGACGTGCTGGCGGCGCTCGAAAATCTCGGTGCGTTCGAAGGCTTCGCCGTTGCGGGCGTCGCGGTGCGAGATGCCGTCCGTCAGCGAGAGCCGGCGGAAGTAGGTGACCCCAAGCGGATCCTTGATGTGTTCCGGCCGCCGCGGCGTGACCACCCACTCGCGGCGATACTTCTTCCGCTTGATGCCATCGGCCCCCACTTCCTCGCCGTCCTCGGTTTCGATGAGGCAGGCCATGATGGCGGCCGGCCCCGGTTCGGGCGAATAGAAGTGATAAGCGTTCCGCAGATAAGCGAACTGCAAGTAGGGTTCGTACACGCGGCGGAACAGTTGATCGACGAGCCACGGATAAGGGTACGGGGCCGTGACGGCCATCAGGATGCCGCCGAAGTGGAACAGGATGAACGCGGAAATCAGGGCGAGGCGCTTGCCGGGCGAGAGCACGAGCAAGCCGGTGCGCAGCAGGGCGATGCTGGCGAGCACGGTGAAGAGCAGCCGGAAGGAATCCCAATGGGCCGGCAGGCCGAAGACGCAAAGAAGACCCGTAGCGGCGCCGAGCAGCCAGACCTGCCACCGCTCCGGGCGGAAGGAGACGGCGAACCCCGCGGTGATCGATCCGACCAGCACGAGGAACAACCGAATGGTGTTGATGAAGGGCGGCACATCGACGGCGGCGGCAAGGAGGCCAAGCAACGCGGCGGCGCTGGCCAGGGCCAAGCCCGCATAGGCCGCTTTGTGGGTGGTCGCGAGAGCGATGGGAGGAACGACGGGCAGATCGGCGGTCCGGTCCATGACGGTTCTCGAAGAGATCGATTCGAAGAAACTAACCACAGAGGCACAGAGAAAGACAAAAATGAACTCTCTTCTCTGTGTCTTTGTGCCTCCGTGGTTAATCTAAATCGGACGATTGCATCCATTTTAACCAACGCGGCGGCGGCACGCGTCGTTGGCGCGATTCCCGAGCCCGGTCCGAAGGTATCGGCTCGTCCTTAGCCACTTCTCCAATCTACGCCATTTTACCGTTGACGAGGCTACCCAGCTCCCTTAGATTCCACTGCGAGGACGGCGAAGATTCAGCAGAATACCCATCTTCGCCAGATTATCAGACGTGCGAGTTCGGATTGTGCCGGCTTTGACCGATTGCCTTCTCTGTCGATGGACTGACTCGGGGCGGTCGCAAGCATTCGTTTCCAGGGTCACAGTTCCATCACACGGGAGGTTCTTACACGATGTACAGCATGGTGTTGATGGCCGCGATGCTTCCCTCGGGGGACACCGCCGCGTTCGGCAAGCACAAGGGTAACTGCACGGGCGGAGCTTATGCGGGTTGCAACGGCAGCTACGCAGGCGCCTCCAACTGCCACGGCAGCCGCGGCGGCTTCCTCGGCATGCGCAACCGCGGCAACTGCAATGGCGGCGGCTGCAACGGCAGCCGCGGCGGGTTCCTTGGCCACAAGCACAAGGGCAACGGCTGCACCGGCAGCTACGCCGCTCCCGCCAACACGTGCGGGTGCTGCGGCACCGGTGGCGCGATCGCCGCTCCGCCGACCGCCATGCCGAGCCCGACGCCGGCTCCGCTTCCGCCGAAGACCACGCCGAAAGCCAAGACCAGCGACTGACTCGGCGAGTCGCCGCAAGCAATCCCCACGGGAGGCCACGAACGGCCTCCCGCTTTTCGTTTTATTCACTTCCGCTAAATCTCGGATAAACTGATGTCGGTTTCCCGCTTCATCATTTCCAGCCGGGATTTCTCCATGCGCCCTTTCATTCTCATGGCGTCGTTATCGCTGCTTGCGGCGCCGGCGTTTGCCGATGAGCCGCGCCGCGACCTCAGCCAACTTCCCGGCGTGCCGAAGCTGCCGCCCGGCTTCGCCATTGAAAAGATGGCCGACGAGAAGGAAGCCGCCAAGGCCGCCGACTGGATCGAAAAGCACTACGCCGGCAAGCCCACCGAGGCGGCCACCATGCTCATCGCCATCCTCCGCGGCATGAAAGCGGACGGCTCGAACGGCTGGTTCGGCCCCGCCGAGACTCGCTACACCTGGGCGTGGCTCGCCAAGCGCTGCGGCCTCGATGCCAGGGTGGAAGCCATCTCCCAAAAACAGTTCCGGGGTTCGGCGAAACTCTTCGACCAACTCGATCGCGATGGCGATGGCCGCATTCACCCGTCCGATTTGGACTGGTCGAACAAGAACCCTTTCGTGCAGCAATCGGCCGCCATCACGCGGCTGTTCCGCCGCATGGACGGCGATAGCAACGGCGAACTGACCCGCGAGGAACTCGAGGCGTTCTTCCAGCGTGTCGCCGGGAGCAAGGACTTCGCCACCGCCGAGGACTTCCGCAAGGCGATGATTCCGCGCGGACCCGCTGGCTTCAGGCCGGGGGATGCACCTTCCACCACCGTGCTCCTCCGCGGCTTCTTCGCCAACGAAATCGGCTCCCTCGCCGAAGGCCCCAAGCTCGGCGCGAAGGCCCCCGACTTCGCCCTCTCGGAAGTGGACGGCAAAACGAAACTCGCATTCTCGGCGATGCTTGGAAAGCGGCCGACCGTGCTCATACTCGGCAACTTCACCTGCGGCCCATTCCGCGCGCTCTACCCCGAACTGGAAGCGATCCACCGCCGCTTCAAGAACGATGCCGGCTTCCTGATGGTTTACGTCCGCGAGGCGCATCCCACCGATGGCTGGAAGATGGAGCAGAACGAACGGGCCGGAGTGTCGGTGAAGCAACCGCGGACGCTGGGGGAACGAACACAAGTGGCCGGACGGTTCTGCGCCAAGTTGAGGCCGGCGATGCCGGTGCTGATCGATGATGTCGACGACCGCGTCGGCAACTTGTACAGCGGCATGCCGGGGCGAATGTACGTCATCGATGCGAAGGGGCGGGTGGCGTACAAGAGCGGCCGCGGGCCGTTCGGGTTCCGCGCCGGCGAGGTGGAACAAGCCCTGGCGATGGCTCTTCTCGAAGCGAAGCCGGCCGACGGCGAGGGCAGCAAATGAGACCGCTCATCCAAGGTCACTTCGCTTTCAGGTCCGCGGTGTCCCAGACGGCAAGGCCCGGGGCATAGCGCACGCCGACGGCGAGAGTGCGGCCATCGGCGGAGTAAGCCAAGGAACGCACCGGTTCGCAAGGCAGCCAGGCGCGTTCGCGGCCGCTCGGCACATCGTAAAGCCGCAGGGTCTTTCCAGCCCCGACGGCAAGAGTCAACCCGTCCGGCGAAAACGCCAGCGCAGTGATCGTTGTTGCTTCGTCGCGCAATGTGCCGCGCCAGTGCAATGCTCGCGTTCGGTCGAAAGTTTTGGCATCGTAAAGCGCCAGGCGGTTCGTGCCGTTGAAGACAGCGAGAAGGTTGCCATCCGCCGAGAACGCGAGGCATCCCTCGGCCCGCACCGGGGCAATGGTCCGGCCGATGGGGACCACCTCGGCCCGGGCGTCCTTGAAGTGCACCACGCCGCCGTGAATCGCCGAACCGTCGTTCCACGCCAGCAGCGATCCCTGGGGCGAATACGCCAGCGCCGGATTCATCTGCGTGTGGACGGTTCCCAGTGGAATCGGCTCTTTTGCGTCGAGTTTCCGCGCGAGCAGGCGATCGCCGTCGGTTTCCAGCAGCCAGTCGTTGGCCGCGAACAGCACTTCATTTGGTTTGCCGTTCGGTTCGGCAAACTCGGCCTTCTTGGCCCCGTCGGCGACATTCGACAGCGTTATTACTTTGCCCCGATAGAAGAGCGAGGCGATGCTTTGGCCGTCCGGCGACACGGCGGCGCGCTGGCCGAGATAGGGCGGACCGACGGTCGGGGGGCGGGGCGACGGCGGATCGAGCACGATCATTCGGACGACTCGGGCCTTATCCGCGTCCCAGATGCGGAGGGCGCCGTCGCCGTGTGCCGCGACGAGCAGGCGGCTCTTGCCGACCCACGCCACGCTGAGCGTGTCGCGCGGCGCCCCGCTCGGCAGCGGCATCCATTCGAACGGCGTCGCCGCCGCATCCAACTTCGTCGTTTGAATGGGATGCGGGGCGGCCGGTTGTCCATTGATCAGGAGCGGCCCACTCAGGTTCCAGCGCACCGCGTCGCCGGTCCTCACGTCCGGCAAATCGTTGCCATTAACGAAGAGTGCCCCGGCATCGCATTCCAGCACCTCGTCGCCGCGAACGAACTGGATGACATCTTGCCAGCTCGATATGCGAAGGTTGATCCCTTCGAACGCATTGTATTCAACCTCGAACGCGATCCCCTCGAAGGTTTTTCGCTCCAGCTCGATCCGAACCGGTTCCGTTTGAACCCGGTCAGCAAAAAAGATTTGGTAAGCCCAGGCGGCGAACGCGCCGGCGACCAGCACAACCAGGGTAAATAGCAAGACCCGGCGAACGGGGCGACTCATGGCGGTTCTCCCACTTACCGCGCTCGGCTCCGCGGACTCCGCCTCGCGGCTAATCACTCATTGCGATAAAGGCGGCCTGGCTTTTTTTCAACCTCGCGGCGATAAGAACCCACTTGCCGGTCCGTATAATCCTTAACGGGAATCTCCGGAGAAGCGCAGCGATGAAACGATTCGTCCCGAAGTCGGCGAGTCCGCGGGCCATGATGGCGGCCGTGCTGCTCGGCACCGCCCTGACGGCCGGCGCCGCCCATGCCGATGCCGGACCTAACCCCAAAGCAGTTCAGGACATCAGCAAATACTGCCAGACTTGCTGGCGGAACGCACGGCTGCCCGCCGACCGCTGGCAAGACTGCACCCAGGAGGTATTCGTTCGCCTGCTCGAACGCATCGAGGCCGCCAAGTGGGAGACCGTCCTTAAAGACGATGAGACGAGCGAACGCCGGGAATTCATCCGGGCGATCGACGCCGTGAAGAAGCGGACCCAGCGAGCGAGGAAGTTCGTCAATCTGTCGCCGGACGTGGCCGATTACCGCCGCAACGACAGCAGCCTTCGCGACGACCGCGATGTCGTGAGCCGCGCCGCCCGCGAAGCTCTCGGCCCCCGCCAGCGCCGCATCCTGGAACTCACCGCCGACGGCTGGATGGTCCCCGAGATCGCGACGGAACTGAACACCACGGTCGAACGCATCAGCGACGAGAAATACAAGGCCGTCAAGAAACTGCAGCATTACTTGGGCTGCTG
>DATNBQ010000354.1:0-38898 GCA_035571955.1 Urbifossiella sp.
CCTCGGAAGCGACGCAAACGCATCAAGCATCCACTTCTCACCTTGGTGGTGATCTCTCTGTGCGGCACCATCGCCGGCGCCGATGACTGGGAAGAAATCGTGCAGTTTGCCCACGACCGCCGGGATTGGTTGGCTCGCTTCGTGGATTTGTCCGCGGGCATTCCTTCCCACGACACCTTGGGCCGCGTGTTCGCGGCGTTGGACCCAATGGCCTTCCAGAAATGTCTTTTGGCTTGGGTGCAACGCTTGCACGAAGTGACGCAAGGTCAGATCATCGCCATCGACGGCAAGGTGGCCCGCGAGGCGATGGCGCGGGCAGGCGATCAGGGACCATTGACACTGGTCAGCGCCTGGGCGACGGCCAATCATGTCTGCCTGGGTCAGGTGGCCGGCGAAGCGGGCTCCAACGAGTTGAGCGCGTTGCCCAAGTTGCTGGAGTTGCTCGATCTGAATGGTGCGATCGTGACCTTGGATGCGATGGGTTGTCAGAAGGATATTGTGGCTCAAATCGTGGAGAAAAAGGGGGATTACGTGATTGCAGTCAAAGGCAATCAGGAGAAGTTGCAAGCGGCGGTTCAGAGCACCCTGGAAGCGGCGATGGAAGCGTCCACCGCGATGCCGACGATCCTGCGTGTGGAGAAGAAGCATGGCCGTCAGGAGCGTCGTCTCTATACGGTGATGCCCGTGCCGGACAACTTCGCCGAGTTGGCGCAGTGGAAAGGTTTGCGGAGCCTGGTCATCGCGACACGCGAGTATGTGGATGCGAAGGGCGAGTTGCACGCGGGGGTGCGTTATTACATCAGTAGTTTGCCGGCGGAGGTGAAGCGGATCGCGGCGGCGGTGCGTGGTCATTGGGCAATTGAGAACAGTCTGCACTGGATCTTGGATGTTGCGTTTCGCGAGGATCGCAACCGGGCCCAAGCGGACAATGCTCCAGCCAACTTGGGGATCCTCCGTCGAAGCGCGCTTTCGCTGATAAAGAACACGCAAGGATTGAAGGGAAGCGTGCATTGTAAGCGTCAACAAGCGGCCTGGAACGATGCAACGCTGGAAAAAATCCTATTTGGATGTCAAAACAGGAAAACTTAAACGCGTGGACCCTGCCCCAGAGGTATTTTGGTCGGCAGTAACACCGGCCGGAGGAGAAGTGAATACCATCGATTGGTAAGAACCGATCATGTCCATTCTTCCATTCTCCTGCCCAATTCTTGTGCCCGTCGGCTCGGCACTCGACCCCGGCTTCGAGGAGTCCCTGCGCGAGTTGGAGCGGCGCGGGCACACCGGCAACAGTAAGCCGCGTTTCGGGGATTGTCTCTTTCACTTGGCGAAGCCGGGTTCGCCGGCGGAGTGACGTTCCCGCGAACCGCCTTGACGGATGCCGGGGGTTTCGCCTATGGTCCGCCGCCCACCATCCTTAACAAGATGAAGGCACGGAGCGGCTCATGGCAGCAGTCGGCGGGCGAATGGAATCCCTGGAACGCAAGCGCTCGCTGTTCGGCCCGGATTACTTCCTGCTGACCGTGCTCGCACTGGTCTCCGTCGGCATCCACGGCTGGCTGCTCGAGCACACCAAGGTCACCGCCCGCGATAGCCTGGGCTTCGGCCGCTACGCCTACGACTTCCAGTCGCCGGAATCATCGCTGCCCGACGGACCGCACCCGCAGCGCCAAAAGGTCGATGTTGTCCGCGCCCAGCAACAGCACCCCGGCTACCCAATCGCCATCTGGATCACGGCCAAGTTCGTTCGCCACACGACGGACCTCTCGCTCCCCGAAAGCATGCTCCTGGCGGCTCAGATCGCCAATGCGATCGCGGCAGTGCTGCTGGTCGTGCCGATGTATCTGCTCGGCCGAATGCTGTTCGGACGTTCCGTGGGATTCTCCGCTGCGCTCTTATTTCAAGTGCTGCCGATCCCCGCGCGCATCACCAGCGACGGCCTGTCCGAAGGCGTTTACCTGTTGGCGATCGGCGTGTCACTGCTGCTGGCCGTGCGAGCGGTGCGGCGGCCCGGCGTCGGCGGCTTCCTCGCGACCGGCCTCGCCGTTGGAGCCAGCTACTTGGTTCGCCCGGAAGCGATGCTCCTCGCCGCCGCGACCGGCGCCGTCGCTGCGTGGCTCGGTTTCACTCGCCGCTGGCCCCGCGACCTTGCCGCCGGCCGCCTCACCGCACTCGCCGTCGGCGTCGCCCTTGTCGCCGGGCCGTACATGCTCGTCATCCAGGGCTTCAGCAACAAGCCGAGCCTCAACCATCCCATCGACCCGACCGGCAGCCCGCGCGAGCGCATGCTCAAGGGCAATGCCCAGGCGGCACCGGCAATTCGTGGGCCGCTTTTCGCCAAATGGATGAGCTTCGAGGATGAAACCGGATTGACCGGCCGGGTGCTGTGGGGCATCCGCGCCGCCGCCGAAGAGACCGTGAAAAGCCTCTTCTACGGCCCGGCGATCTTCGCCGTGGCGGGGCTCGTTTTCCTTCGCCGTCGCCTGTCGGCCGAGCCGGGCTTGTGGCTGCTCATGCTGGTCGCGGGCCTGAATGCGGCCGGCCTCGTCTTCCTCGGCACGCACAAGGGGTATGTCTCTGAACGACATACAGTCCTCTTGGCGTTGATCGGCTGCCTGTTTGCGGCGGCGGCCTTGGAACCGATCGCCGAGCGATTGCTGGGACGCTTGCCGAAGGTGGGTTTCTTTTGGGCCGGGAAAATGGGGCCGCCGGCGCTGCTGGTGATACTCGTTGGGTTAGCCCTTCCCGCGACCTTGAAGCCGATGCACGCCAATCGCGAGGGACACAAGTACGCCGGCATCTGGCTGCAGAAACACCTGAAACACGACGATTGCCTGGTGGATCCGTTCGAATGGGCGCTCTGGTATTCGGAGCGTTCGATGTATTACGTCCCGGAGGATCCGCCGGCCGAGCCGCCGCCGGTCGCGACGTATGCCGTGGTGGACGACAAGATGCGCGGCGACGAACACGTCCGCCTGCCGCGCTGGCAGCAGGCCAAGAACATTGCC
This sequence comes from Urbifossiella sp., assembly GCA_035571955.1. Classification (GTDB taxonomy): domain Bacteria; phylum Planctomycetota; class Planctomycetia; order Gemmatales; family Gemmataceae; genus Urbifossiella. The sequence continues at coordinate 3,006 of DATNBQ010000354.1, forward strand.
GCCGATGGCCGGTCCGAGGTCGTCTATCACTGGCCGGAGGACGTGCCGGTCGATCAGGCCAAGGTGAAGGTCTACCGGCTGATTCGCAAATAGATCGCCGATTACTGGCAGTCAGAAAAGTAATGATGTAAAGCCAACCAGCCCCTCGCCTCTCCCCGCTGGGGAGAGGCCGCAATCTCGCGCGAGCGAGATGGCGGGTGAGGGGTCTTCTTATGCAGATTCGGCCCCTCACCCGGTTTGCTCGCTGCGCTCGCAAACCACCCTCTCCCCAACGGGGAGAGGGTCAGAAAGGTATCCGGTTTGATGTCATTGCTTACCTGACCGTCAGTAGCCGCGATCCAACGGGGAGCGCGTTGGCTTTCGCGCTCCCCATTGCGTCGCGGCTAATCAATGTCACTTCTTGATGCTTTTCTCGATGCGGGCGTGGATGTCCCCGAGCACTTTCTGAAAGCGCGGGTCGGCCACGTTCCCGAAATCGTCCTTGAAGCGTTCTTGCGAAAGCCCTTCGCGCAAGCCGTCCATCGCCGGCAGGAACGGTTCCAGCGTCGTTTCGCCGGTGAGCCGCCGCACGTGGATGTTGTTGTCGCCGACGACGCGGGCGAACTCGATCCCGGCAAACTCGGCGGCGATGGCCGGGAAACTGATCCCCGTCGTTCGCCCCAGGGCCGGCTTGGCGAACGACCGCTCGATGGCGATCTCCTGGGCCTGCTGGAACGTCCGCAGTAGTTCGCCGGTGCCGCAACCGATGGCGAATCGCCGGCACAAATCGCGGCGGCCCCGCAACGTTGGATTCCCGAGCGAACGGACCCGTTCCTGCCGCTCCGTTTCGCTTTCGATTCCCTTCACCATCTCGGCGGTCGATGTATCGTTCAGCAAGGCGTCGGTATCGTCGAGGGCGATGGCGATGCCGATAAGAAAGCCGCTGACGCGCTGGTTCTGATTGGCGCTGAGGCCGTTCTCGTTCCAGGCGGCGACGGCGGCCGCCTTGACGTAAGCGGCGGCGAGGGCATCGCCAGTGAGTGAACCGGCGTGGTCCTTGGCCTGGGCCGCGATGGCCCGAATCACGTGTTGGGCCACCTGGTCGCGAGCCTGGTTGGCGACTTTCTCCGGGTCGCCCTTGGGAACCGGGTCGGGCTCAACTTTCTTCGGTTCAACCGGCGCCTTGGCGATGTCGCGATCGAAGTCATTGAGATAGGCGAGAGCGTTGGCGTCGCCGGGGTGCAGTTTCACGAGCGCCTGATAGACGCGCGCGAGCCGGGCTTTGGCGGCCGGCGAGGCATCGCTGACCCGGGCCAGCGGCCCGCGCCGCAACTCTTCGCCCCAGATGTTCATGGCCAGCACATTGAGCGGGTCGAAGCGAAATCGGTACGCCGCGTGAAGGGCCACGCCATTGGCGATCTTCGTCCGCATCACGGTGCCGGGGTCGGCTTCGGGATCGACGAGCGTGGCGCCGAGGGCCAAGCCGATGTGATGGATCATCGCTTCGACCTTTTCCGGCTCGGCGCGCGGCCCCGATTCGCGCAAAAGAATGTGCCGCGTCGGGAACGCCTTGACCGCCCCAAATGGGATCAAGTTTTGCGGCTCCTTCGGATCGACGCGGATGCGGCTCGTGTAACCGATGGCCAGCGCCGCCGGCTTCACCTTCACGTTCGTAGCAAAGTCCGCGAGAAGGTCGCCGATGTCCTTGGTATCCGGCGCCGATTTCCAGGTGTCGAAGCCGGCGAACTCCAGTTGGATGTTGGCGTGGGCGGCAATCACGGCGGCGGCCTCATCGAAGCGGGTGCGAACCACCTTTTGCCACAAGGCGTCGGCCCGCGGATCGGCGTCATCCACCAGCAAGGTCACGGGAATTTTGGCCGGTTCCTTCGGCAACGGCTTGGCGTCCGGCTTCAGATCCCGGTCGGGAATCTCGCCGGGCATGGCGATGCCTTCGAGCCGCCGCTCAGTTTTCATGTCCGGCAAGAACACGTAGGCGTGGTAAGGATCGAGGCGAAGGGTGGCGTTGGCCGGCTTGGCGGGGAACGTAATGTCGCACGGGCCGGATACCGTCACGGGCCGAACCTGGGCGCTTCCCAGCGTGACTTTACGCGGCTTCTGTTTCGCTTCGGTGAGGGTAACGGTGAGTTCTTCCGGCGTGAAGTTGCCGAGGACGACGATGGCGGCGGGTGAGCGAGGGGCGAACGAGCAACTGAGGGCGATCGCGAAAAGGAACCTCATATTCTTCCCCTGTGCCGACAATAACGGCTATGGGGACTCTATCACCCATACGGCCGAGGTCAAATGGCACCGCATGTCGGGCGGAGCCGCGACCCAACGGGGGGCGCGCTTTCACGTTCGCCGCATTGCCCGTAAGGTGTCCCCATGATTGCCATTAACGATAGTCTGACGATTCCCGATGACGAACTGGAATGGAGGTTCGCCCGTTCCGGCGGCCCGGGGGGTCAGAACGTCAACAAGGTGTCGTCGAAGGCGGTGCTCCGCTGGATGGCGGCGCGAAGTTCACTTGCGATTCCATTGGCGGCGTGGGAACGCATGAAGGCACGCTTCCCCAGCCGCTTCACGGTGGATGGCGAAGTCCTGATTTCGTCCCAGGAATACCGCGACCAGGAGCGGAACAAAAAGGCCTGCGAGGAGAAGTTAGCTGCGATGATCGTCGCGGCGTTAGTCGAGCCGCGGCCGCGCAAGAAGACGAAGCCGAGCAAGGGCGCAAAGAGACGCCGTCTTGCCGATAAGCGGCTCCTCTCCGCCAAGAAGCAATCGCGCCAACAATCGGGCCACGACGAATGAGTGTCACGCATCGGTTTGGTGGCACAGGCTTTCTTGCCTGTGCAAGTCGTTCGCACAGGTAAGAATGCCTGTGCCACCAAGATCCAAGCGATACCATGACCTCGATGCTGTCCGCAAGCGAACCGGCCCTGATCCTTGCGCCGATGGAGGGTGTGACCGACGCTCCCATGCGTGCGCTGCAGGGGGAAGGGGGCGCCTTCACGCACGCCGTCTCCGAGTTCCTCCGCGTCAGCCATTCCGTGCTGCCGAAGGGCGTCTTCCTCCGCCATGTGCCCGAACTGCACTCGGGTAGCCGAACTCCGACCGGCTTGCCGGTTCAAATCCAGTTGCTGGGCGGCGACCCCGAGCGGATGGCGGAGTCGGCGGCCGTCGCTGCGCTAGCCGGGGCCGCGGCGATCGACTTGAACTTCGGTTGCCCGGCCCGGACGGTGAACTCGCACGACGGCGGGGCCACGCTGCTGAAGTTCCCGCATCGAGTTCGCGATATTGTCGCCGCGGTTCGCGCCGCCGTGCCGAGCCCCGTTCCCGTTTCGGCCAAGATGCGGCTCGGCTGGGATACCATCGACGCCATCGATGACAACGCCCACATGGCCGCCGAAGGCGGAGCAGCCTGGGTGACGATTCACGGCCGCACGCGCTTTGCGGGCTACTCGCCGCCGATCTACTGGGAACCGATCGGCCGGGTCCGCGAACAGTTGCGGATTCCCGTGGTGGCCAATGGCGACATCTGGACGCTTGACGATTTTCGCCGCTGCCGCGACGCGACCGGTTGCCAGCACTTCATGCTCGGCCGCGGCGCGCTCGCCAACCCGCTGCTCGCCAGGCATGTCGCGCGGGAACTCGGCATCAACCGCCACGAACCGGAACCAGCATGCAACTGGCCGACGCTCTTGCATCGGCTCGTCGAATGGTCGAAGCGGTTCGTCCCTTACCGATCGGAATCGCTGGTCCGCCGGTTGAAGCAATGGCTCAAACTGGCCGCGACGTTCGGCTCGTTCCGCGGCTTCGAGGCCATCAAGCGGGCCGGCACCGTCGAAGAACTGATGCAGCAAATGCCCGCGTAAGCATGGGCCACTGAAGGTTCCCGGCGGGGAGCGCGGCCCCACGTTGGCCACCCGCAGATTGCTATTGCATCGCTTTGGGGAAGTCTGCAACAATTCCGCCCCGGTCGCATTAGCCGTTGCTGTTTACCGCTCGCCCCAGGAGTTTCACGGGGACAAGGATGTCGATTGGCGCAGTGATTTCCGAGCCGCTCGCTAAGCCGGCGGCGGCCCGGCTGAAGGGGGCAGTTGCCGGCTCCGTGGTGGTCGTTACCGAGCCGCCGGCGCCGGCAATTCCGCGGATCGCCCTCTGGCAACTGGCCGCGCTCATTGCCCTGCTCGCCTGGGCATTCCTGCCCATGCTCCGCGTCTTTTTCGATAAGTGGGTCAACGATCCGCAGTATTCGCACGGCTTCCTCGTGCCGTTGTTCTCCGCTTATCTCTTGTGGAAAAGCGAGCCGCAGAGAGCGTTCTCGCCAAGGCCGTGGCTCGGCGGATGCCTCTTGATCCTGTGCGTGGCCATGCGCGGCGCGGCGGGCAGCTTGCTCTTCCATCAACTGGATGCGGCGGCGTTTCTCTTGGGCCTCGCCGCCATCGCCCTCGCGGCCGGGGGAATGCCGCTCGTGAGGCGAACGGCGCCGGCCATCGCCTTCTTGATCTTCATGGTGCCGCTGCCTTACGAACTGGAGCGCAACGTCGGCCAACCGCTCAAGGACGCCGCCACCGCTTCCAGCACTTACCTGCTGCAAACGCTGGGGCAGCCGGCCATCCGCGACGGCAACCTGATCCTCATCGACGAGGTGAAGCTCGGCGTCGTCGATGCCTGCAGCGGCCTCAAGATGATGATGACGTTCGCGGCTTTTTCCATGGGCGCGGTGCTGCTCATGCGCCGAAGCCGCTTCGAAAAGATCATGGTGCTCCTCGGCATCATCCCGATCGCCATCGCCGCCAATGTCCTCCGCATCACCGCGACGGGGCTCGTTTCCGTTGCGACCGCGAATCAAGAGACGCTCCACTTCTGCCACGATCTGTTCGGCTGGCTGATGATGCCGGTGGGGCTGGCTCTGCTCGGTTTGGAAGTCTGGATACTGAAGCGGTTGGTGGTGGAACCAGCGTAAGCCCACTCGTGGCAACGGGTGAGCGGAATACCAATGCCTGAATGGATGCGGGCTCTATGAACGGACCAACTTTCGCCCAGACACAAGCCGCCTCAAGCGCCCCGGCGCATCGGGGCGCGGCGGCGCGGGCCGCCCGACCCGAACCGGATGCCGGAAACGGACTCCGCATTCTCACGTACCTACGCCTCCACTGGCTGATGATCGCCTTCTGCGGCACGCTCATCGGCGCCGGCGGCGCCTACGCCGCCTGGGAACTCTTGCCCAGCAAGTTCGAATCGTACTCGCTTTTGCAAGTTTCCTCGTCGCCGACCACGCTCGCCAATTACGGCAACCCCAATCAGAATCGCACCGACTTCACCACCTACGTGAAGACGACCGCGAACCTGATCAAAAGCGATTTCGTACTCAACGCCGCCCTTCGCGACATCAAGGACTTGCACACCATCAAGAGCCAAAAGGAACCGATCAAGTTCCTGACGGAGGAACTGCAAGTGACGGCGGCGGACGGTTCCGAAGTGGTTCGCATCACCATGGCCGGCCACGATCCCGGCGACACCAAGCGGATCGTCGATGCCGTGCAAAAGGCCTTCATGGTCGAAGTCGTGCAGAAGGAAGTGCTCCTGAAGAAGGCCCATTTGCAAACCGTCGAGGACATGAAGCAAGAATTCCAGAAGATTCTCGAGAACAAGACGAAGAAGCCCGATGCAATCATCAAGGTGGGTGGAGTGAACGGCGCCGATGGCGCGCCGAACCCGTTCCCAATTCCGCCGGTGAACGGCCTGGCCCCGCCGCCGCCCGTCGTGCCCCTCAATGCCACCGACATTTTCCTGAAGCACGACCCCAAGTCGATCATGGGCCGCTATGCCCGGGCAATGGAGGATTGCGAGAAGCTGCCCCGCGACATTCAGGATGGCCGCGAGCACTTGAAGGAACTCGAAGCGAAGATGCAGGCCTTGAAGCAAGCGCCGATTGCGGCCGAGACGATGGCCTTGGCCGAGAAGGACAGCGAGGTGGTCGATGAAGGGAAGCGGCGCAAGGCCGCCAAGACGCGCTACGAATTCGCCCGGGCCGTCGCCGGCAACAGCGATTCGCCCCCGGACGTCCAGAACCTGAAGACCTCCTGGGAATACCACGAAGCGCGCTACAAGCAACTGATCGACGATAAAGCTCGCGCCCTGGAGACCACGAAGCGCAAGGACGAAATGGCGAAGCTCGCCGCCGAGTGGGAAGCCATCAAGCACCTTGTGAAGAAATCGGAGACCCATCTGGGGAGTGCGAAGGCGGCCTTCGAGCACGCCGGCAAGCAACTCGCCGAGATGCCGGCGCTCGCGACCGTCGGCTACGACCGCCCGGGCTCGCTTTACGACGTCGAAAAGACCGACCTCGTGACGACGGACATGATCTTTAGCCGGCTCGTGTCGCAGTTCCATTTGACGAAATTGGAACTGGAATCGCCGCCGCGCGTTCGCTTGCTGCAGCCGGCCTCGAACCCGTCGCAGCGCGACATGCGCAAGCAGATTCTCGGGACGGTGTTCGCCGGCTTGATGGGCTATATCCTGCTCGCTTTCGGCGTCATTAGTTACGAGACGATGGGTCGACGGATCAGTTCGCTTGCCGATATTCGCACCGCCGGTTCCACCGCCGTGGTCGGCGTGATTCCCTGCTTGCCGAACGAAGCCGGCGGCCGCGACCCCATCAAGCGAATCGCCGCCAACGAGGCGCTCGACAAGTTGCGAACGTACGTGACGCAAACGTGGCTCAGTCGCGGCGCGACGACCGTCGCCGTCACCAGCCCCATCGGCGACGAAGGCAAAGCCTTCACCGCCTTCGGCCTCGCCAGCAGCCTGGCCCAGGCGGGCTATCGCACGCTGGCCCTCGATTTCGACTTGCTCGACCCGGCGCTGCATCACTATGCCGGAGTGGCCAACGGCGCGGGGATGTGCGAAGTGTTGCGCGGTGAAGTGGAACCGCGGGCGGCGGTGCAAACCCTGGCCAACGGTCTGGACCTGGTAACGGGGGGCAAGTGGTCCGACGAGGCGCGGAAGGCCGCCGTCGGTGGCCGCCTGGAATCGCTGCTCGCCCGGCTCAAGGAACCGTACGACTGCGTGGTGCTCCACGGCCACGCGATCCTGACCGCCGCGGAATCGGTGGAAGTCGCGCGCCGCTGCGAAGTGGTGCTGGTGTGCGCCCAGTACCGCGAGACGAAGTCGCCGCTGTTGCGGCGAGCCACGGACCGCATCGCGTCCATGGAGATTCCGTATTCGGGCGTCGTGTACGTCGGCGCCACGGAAGAAGAATCGCTGTGTTAGTTCAAAAAGCCCACGGACGGCCGTCCGTGGGCTTGCGAGGTCCCATGCTCAAAACCACGACATTCATCGCGATTGCCGGGCTGATCGTTGCCGGGGCCATGGTCAACGGCGCCGCGACGCAGCGCTGGACCGCGTTCGAAACGAACCCGGAGAAGACCGCGGCGCTGCACGCCTTCGAACTCCGCTTCCAGGACTGGCATGCCGAACTCGTGCCCAACGATATGCCGACCAATGAACGGAGCACCGCGACCAGCCGGCAATACGTGTCCGCCGGCACCGGCCGCTCGGCCATCGTCACGCTCATCAGCGGCATCCCCGGATCGGTCTCGGCGCACACGCCGGATATTTGCTATCCCGGCAGCGGCTACAAGACGTTCCGGGCCCCAAAGAAAGAGACCGTCGCCTTGCCGAGCGGACAATCGGCCGAGGTGTATGTGGCCGACTTCGAAAAGAAAACGGCGACGAAGCACGACCGGGTGAGGGTGCGGTGGACGTGGGCCGCGGCGGGAAACTGGGTCGCCCCGGACCGGCCGCGCTGGCAGTTCGCCACGCAACTCATGAAGGTGCCCGTGCTGTACAAGGTTTACGTGGTGACGGGTCTTGCCGAGGCCGCCGACGCCCGCCCGGAAGACGACGCCGTCACCCGGGCCTTTGTCGCCGCGACCCTGGTGCAATACGGGGCCGCCATCGCCGAATGACAGTCGCCTGACACTCGTCGCCCTCCTCGAGGATTGGCCCAGTGAAGTCCGAGCGTTCTCCACGGCGACTAGCCGTTCTGGCCGCCCCCAGGCCCGCGATGCGAAAAACCGCCGTGTCGATCCGTCCCATCACCGTGCTGCCGCTCCGCCTGGCCCCGGCCGGGCTCGGCAGCCGGTTCAAGGCGGCGGCGGATTACGCACTCGCGGTTCTCGGGCTCATCCCGGGCATTCCGCTAATGCTGCTGTGCGGGCTGCTGGTGCGGCTGACATCGCGCGGGCCGGCGTTCTACACGCAAACCCGCGTCGGCCGCGGCGGCCGCATCTTCACCCTGTACAAAATCCGCACCATGGTTCACGATTGCGAGAGCCTCACCGGCCCGCGCTGGAGCATGCCCGGCGACCCGCGGATCACGCCCGTCGGCCGCATTCTCCGCCGCCTTCACCTGGATGAATTGCCGCAATTCTTCAACGTCTTGAGGGGGGACATGTCGCTGGTCGGGCCGCGCCCGGAACGCCCGGAGATCGTCAAGAAACTTCGCAAAGCCGTCCCCGGCTACGACCGCCGCCACGCCGTCAAGCCCGGCATCACCGGCTTCGCGCAAATTCACTTGCCCCCGGATAGCTGCATCCGCAGCGTCAAGAACAAGCTCGTCTACGATCTCTTTTACGTCCGCAATCGGTCGCTGCGGTTCGAAGCGTCGATCGTGACGGCGACGCTGTTGAAGCTGCTCGGCCTGCGGCGGCTCTACCAGCGCAAGCCGCGCTTCCCAACCGATGATGGGAACGATTAGCCGCGATCCGATCGCTGACGATTAGCCGCGACCCAAAGGGAAGCGTGCGTTTTTCGGAGCTTCGCATGCCGTCGATCAGCGCGATCGTTCCCGTGCGGAACGAGGGACGGGGAATCGAGGCGGCGCTGCGAACGCTTCTGACTCAGGACTTCCCGCCAGACCAATTCGAAGTGATCGTCGCCGATGGCGCTTCGACCGATGACACGGTGCCGGTCGTTCGCCGCTTGCAGGCCGAATTCGCCAATTTGAAGCTGGTTTTCAACGCCGGGCGGCTGGCCAGTTGCGGCCGCAATACAGCCCTGCGGCACGCGCGGATGGATGTCGCCGTCATCGTCGATGGCCACTGCACCGTGCCGGATCGCAACTATCTGCAAAACATATCGGAGGCGTTCGCGACGAGCGGCGCCGCTTGCCTGGGCCGGCCGCAGCCGCTCGATGCCCCCGATCCGACCCCGTTCCAACGCGCCGTCTCCATTGCCCGCGCCAGCCGTCTCGGCCACAATCCCGATTCGGACATCTTTTCCAACGAAGCCAAGTTCGTGCCGCCGCAAAGCACGGCGGTGGCTTATTCGCGCCGCGTCTTCCATCGCATCGGCCTCTTCGACGAATCGTTCGATGCTTGCGAAGATGTTGAGTTCAACGAACGCGTCCACCAGGCCGGCATGACCTGCTACTTCACGCCGAAAGTGAAAGTGCTGTACCACCCGCGTTCGAACTGGCGGGGGCTCTTCTACCAACTGTCGCGGTATGGAATGGGGCGGGCGCGGTTGGCGTTCAAGTCGCCGAAGTCGCTGACGCTGCCGGCGCTGGTGCCGCCGGCCTGGGCGTTGTGGCTGCCGCTCGCCGGCTTGCTGAGCCTGGCGGCGCCGTACCTCGGCTGGCTCTGGTTGACTAGTATTCTCCTGTATCTGCTCGTGCTTGGTGGCGCGAGTTGGTATCTGGCGCGCGGCCAGTCGCCGGCCATGCGCGGCCGCGTCGCGCTGGTCTTCAGCGGCATCCACTTCGGCTTCGCCTGGGGCTTCTGGAAAGAAGTCGGCCGCCAGACCGCAACCCGTCTATCGCGTACCCATCGAGAATCGCTCCGCGGTTGAGCCGCAGCTACGCAAGGAATCTCGCATGAAAACCCACACCGATTACCTGACCATCAACCACCCCGATAAGACGGGGTTCGTTCACCTGACGCCGCAGGTCGAACAGGCCGTCCGCAAGTCCGGCGTCCGCGAGGGCATCGCGCTCGTCAATTCCATGCACATTACCAGCAGCGTCTTCATTAACGACAACGAAGGCGGCCTGCACCACGACTTCGGCGTCTGGCTCGAAAAGCTGGCCCCGTTCAATCCAGATCCGAACGTCTATCACCACAATCGCACCGGCGAGGACAACGCCGATGCCCACCTGAAGCGGACCATCATGGGTCGGGAAGTCGTGGTCGCTATCACCAACGGCAAGCTCGACCTGGGCCCGTGGGAAGCGATCTTTTACGGCGAATTCGACGGGCAACGGCCGAAGCGTGTCTTGATCAAGATCATCGGCGATGCGTAAATCAGCGATCACTTCACCAGCGCCGCGGCCGCGTCCGCCACTTCCCGACGGATGCGGATCACACTCCCCTTATCCGCCGGGTGAACGCGATTCGTCAGAATGATCACTGCGATCTGGCTCTTTGGGTCGATCCAGATCGAGGTTCCGGTGAAGCCGGTGTGGCCGTAGCCTTCGCCCGCCGGAAAGACGCTGCCGCGCTGCCCCGAATAGGCCGTGTCCACGTCCCAGCCATAGGAGCGAAAGAAGTTCCGCGGCAGCTTGGGTAGTTTCTCGGGCAGCACTTCATGCGACGCGGTAAAGAACTTCACCGTCTCCGGCTTGAGGATGCGGACGCCGTCGAGTTCGCCCATGCGAAGCATCATGCGGCAATAGCGAACGAGGTCGTCGGCGGGTGCGAAGAGCCCGGCGTGGCCGGCGACGCCGCCCATCGCGAACGCCCGCGGATCGTGCACTTCGCCGAGAATAATTCGGCCATTGCGCTTGCCGGTCGGAGCGATCCGCGCTTGCAAGCTCGCTGCCGGCTTGAACCCGGTATCGGCCATTTTGAGCGGCTTGAAGACGCGCTCTTCGGCAAAACGATCGACGGGCATGCCGCCGATTCTTTCCACGAGTTCGCCCAGCACAATGAAGCCGACATCGCTGTAGCGGAAGCGCGAGCCGAGTGGGGCTTGGAGCTTGAGTGCCGCGATGCGTTCCATCGCCTTTGCGCGGCCATCCTTGTAATCGGCGATGTCGTTGTCGGCGATCAGGCCGCTGGTGTGCAGCATCAGGTGCGCGACGGTCACGTCTTGCTTGCCGTTGGCGGCGAACGCCGGCCAGTGCTTGGCGACTTTATCTTCGGGACGGAGTTTACCCTGCTCGATGAGGAGCATCAGCGAAGTGCCGGTCGCGATGGGCTTTGTCAATGATGCCAGGTCGAAAATGGCGTCCGCTGTCATCGCGGCTTTCTCGGGCTCGACGGCCCGATTGCCGTAGGCCTTACGCAGAATCACGCGCTCATTGTGAAGAACGACCACGACGGCGCCGGGGCAGTCGCCGCGCCGGATGGCGGCCTCGACCGCCTTGTCGATGGCCGATGAGTCCACGGGCGCATGAGCCAGAAGAATCGGAGCGAGCCAGGCAAACATGGCGAAATCTCGTTAAGTGAGGAGCCTTCTTGGTGGCACAGGCATTCTTGCCTGTGCAGGTTTACACTGCCGTCACTTCGCGGAGCGCGGCAATCAATCGGCCGATGTCGTCTTCCGCCGTGAATGGTCCGGGACTGACGCGGATGAGGCCGTCCGGGAAACTGCCGAGCGCGCGATGGATGTACGGAGCGCAGTGCAACCCCGGACGCACGGCGATGTCGAAGGCCTGGTCCAGAATGCCGCCGAGTTCCGGCGCCGGGATCATGTTGGAACGAAAGCTCACGGTGCCGACGCGGCGGTCGGCGTTGCCGTGGCCGAACACTTCGAAGCCGGGCAGTTCGGCGAGGGCAAGGCGAAGCCGATCGCAGAGCTGAACCTCGTGTTTGCGGATGGCTTCCGGCGACCGTTCCTCGACGAAGTTCAGACCGGCGACGAGGCCGGCGATGCCGAGGACGTTCGGCGTGCCGCCCTCGAGAAAGTACGGAAATTCCCGGGGTTGCGTGGGCGATGCGGAATCCCCGCCGGTGCCCCCTTCGCGCCATGGCCGGAGGATAACGCGCGGGCCGACATAGAGCGCCCCCGTGCCGGTGGGGCCGAGCAGCGACTTGTGCCCCGGAAATGCCAGCAGGTCGATGCACTCGGTTTGCACGTCGATGGGAACGACGCCGGCGGTTTGCGCAGCATCGACAAGGAAGATGGCATCGCGCCCGCGAACGATCCGGCCAATCTCGGCAATCGGCTGAACCGTGCCCAGCACATTGCTGGCGTGGGTCATGGCGACGAGCCGCGTCTTGGGGATAAACGCGGCAGCGACCGCGGCTGGCTCGACGGTGCCGCCGGCATCGGCAGCTATTCTGGTTAGCGTGATCCGCTCCGCTTCGGCCAGCGCCGCGAGCGGCCGGGATACGCTGTTGTGTTCCAGGTCCGTCGTGATGACGTGATCGCCGTCGTCGAGCAACCCCTTGAAGGCGATGTTCAACGCGTCGGTACCGTTGAGCGTGAAGATAAAGCGTTCGGGATCGCGGCCGTTGAAGAAGCGGTTGAGGCGGTGGCGGGCGTCGTTCAATGTGTGCTCGGCGGCGAGGGCCATCTTGTGCCCGGCCCGGCCGGGGTTGGCCAGCGACTTTCGCGCGAACCGATCGAGGGCCTCGTACACCGCCTCGGGCTTTGGGAAACTCGTCGCCGCATTATCCAGGTAAATCATGGAACCGACCGCCTCGAGACCTCGCGAACCTCACTGGCATGATAGTTGTCGGCAGCATGGGCGGCGAAGTGGCCGGGGCTTTCTATTGCCCATAAGCCAAGCGGATACACGGAGGCAAGCGAGCATGCCGAGCTACAACCCTGCCGATGTCGAACGGCGCTGGCAGCAGTTTTGGGAAGCGAACAAGACCTTTCGCACGCCGGACCCCGGCGACCCCGCCGCCGCCGGCAAGACGCCGCTCTACATCCTCGACATGTTCCCTTACCCGTCCGGGGCCGGCCTGCACGTCGGCCATCCGGAAGGCTACACCGCCACGGACATCCTGTCGCGCTTCAAGCGAATGAACGGCTTCCACGTGCTGCACCCGATGGGGTGGGATGCGTACGGCCTTCCGGCGGAACAGTACGCCGTCGAGAAGAACGTCCATCCGCGAATTACCACGCAAGAGAACATCAAGACGTTTCGCCGGCAAATCCAGTCGCTCGGCTTCTCCAACGACTGGGACCGCGAGGTCGACACCACCGACCCGCATTACTTCCGCTGGACGCAGTGGATCTTCCTCCTGATTTACGACACCTGGTACGACCCGGTATTGAAGAAAGGCCGACCGATCAGCGAGTTGCCGATTCCCGAGGATGTGACCAAACAGGGCGAAGCGGCGGTTCGCGAGTATCAGGATTGCCGGCGGCTGGCCTATCAGGCCGAGGTGCCGGTGAACTGGTGTCCGGCGCTCGGCACCGTGCTGGCCAACGAGGAAGTGATCGACGGCAAGAGCGAGCGCGGCGGGCACCCGGTGGAACGCCGGCCATTGCGGCAATGGCTCATGCGCATCACGGCATATGCCGAGCGATTGCTGGACGACCTGGAAGGACTGGACTGGTCCGAATCGATCAAGCAGATGCAGCGAAACTGGATCGGCAAAAGCGAAGGCGCGGAGGTGAAATTCTCGATTAGCCAAAGTCCACCCGTTGCCACGGGTGGACTTGAAGTGAATGTCTTTACGACTCGACCGGATACGCTGTTCGGCGCGACTTACATGGTGCTGTCGCCCGAACACGCGCTGGTCGATTCGATCACCACGCCGGAGCATCGCGATGCCGTGCGAACTTACCAGGAGGCCGCGGCGCGCAAGAGCGAGTTCGAACGCACGGAACTGGCCAAGACCAAGACCGGCGTGTTCACCGGCGCGTATGCCATCAACCCAGTGAATCAGAAGCAGATCCCCATCTGGATCGCGGATTACGTCCTGGCTGGTTACGGCACCGGCGCCATCATGGCCGTCCCGGCCCACGACGAACGCGACTTCGAATTCGCCAAGCAGTTCAATCAGCCGATTGTGAAAGTCGTCGAGCCGTCGAGCCAAGAGTGTGAGCGACCGGAGGAGGTTTTTTGCGAGGAAGGCGTCGCTGTCAACTCCGGATTGCTCAATGGCCTACCTACCGCCGAAGCCAAGCAAAAGATCATCGGCTGGCTGGAGCAGCGTCATCTCGGCCGCCGCCGCGTCAATTACAAGCTCCGCGACTGGCTCTTCTCCCGGCAGCGCTACTGGGGCGAACCGTTCCCCATTCTCCACGGCCCGAATGGCGAAACCCGCACCGTTCCCATCGCGGAACTTCCCCTCGTGCCGCCGGACCTGGAAGATTTCAAACCGACCGGCACGCCGGAAGGCCCGCTCTCGAAAGCGACCGACTGGGTGAACGTGACCATCGACGGCAAGGCATACCGGCGCGAAACCAACACCATGCCGCAGTGGGCCGGGTCGTGCTGGTACTTCCTGCGCTTCACCGATCCGAGAAACACCACGGCGTTCGCCGACTTCGACAAGCTGAAATACTGGCTGCCGGTGGGGCTGTACGTCGGCGGGGCTGAGCATGCCGTGCTGCATTTGCTTTACTCGCGCTTCTGGCACAAGGTGCTCTTCGACCGCGGCTACGTACCCTGCCGCGAGCCGTTCCAAAGACTCGTGAACCAGGGCATGATTCTGGGCGAGAACGGCGAAAAAATGTCCAAGGCGCGTGGCAACGTCGTCAACCCGGACGACGTGGTGGGCGAATACGGAGCGGATAGTCTGCGGCTTTACGAGATGTTCATGGGGCCGCTCGAGGCCGTCAAGCCGTGGAGTTCCAAATCGATCGAGGGCGTGTATCGGTTCCTGTCGCGAGCCTGGCGAATGATCGTCGATGATCCCGCCGAGACCATGCGCTTGAACACCGCGGTGAAGGACGTGCCGCCCGACAAGGACACGCTGCGCGTCCTGCACCGCACCATTCAAAAAGTGACCGAGGACACCGAGGCGTTGCGGTTCAACACGGCCATCTCCGCGATGATGGAGTTCGTCAACCACGTCACGAAGCTCGACCCGCGGCCGCGGAGCGTGTTGGATCCATTCGTGTTGCTCTTGGCGCCGTATGCTCCGCACGTTGCCGAGGAGCTGTGGCGAGCGCTCGGCCACACCGGAACCCTGGCCTATGAACTGTGGCCGAAGTTCGATCCGGCCCTGACCAGGGAAGACGAGATCGAGATTCCCGTGCAGGTGAACGGCAAATTGAAGTCGCGGTTGAAAGTCCCCGCCGAGGTGAGCGACGCGGAGCTTGAGGCAGCGGCCCGCGCGGACAGCGCCGTGCAAACCGCGATTGCCGGCAAAACCATCAAGATGGTTAAAGTGGTCCCCAGGAAGTTAGTGAACATCGTAATTGTTTAGCCGCGAGGCGGAGCCGAGCGCGCGATTTGCGCTACCAGCGCATCGCAGAGTTTCCGCGCGGCGAGTTTCGTATCGCGGCCGAGGCGCAGGAATTCCCCGAGCAATGCCGGCCGCCGCCGCAACGCGGCCAGCGCTTTCCACACCGAGACTTTGCCGCCGGAAAGCAACCGCACCAGTTCCGGCGACAGCGCCGTGTCAACGGCGTCCGAAACGACGCGGATCGCCCGGAACGGCACGTTTCGTTCCGCGCACAGGTCCTGGACTGCCGCCGATTCCATGTCCACGGCGTCGGCATCGTGAAGTTCCGCCAGCCGGCGCTTTTCCGCGGTACCGCTCACCAGGTGGCCAACCGTGATAATCCGCGGCGACTCGACGATGTCGCCGACTCGCAGCGTTGGCCGAAGCGCTCCGCAGAACCCCGCGGCAATCACGAGGGATGGCGTGGTTGCCGCGAGGACCGCCTCCACGCACCGTCGAGCCCGGTCCCGGCCAACCCCCGACACGGCAATCCGGACGTGCGGCCAATCGCGGGTCTGCCGGCGAAATGGCGCCGCCTCGCGTTCCAGTGCGAAACAAACGAAAGTGTTCATCGCGCTCCGCTCCGCAGACTCCGCGTCGCGGCTAAACATAGTTGCAGGTTCGCTCGCTCCGCTTACAATTCACACTTCCGCGAATGTTTCCCGAGGACGCGCATGCCCGGCCGCACGAACCCCGAAGACCTGGCCCTGGCCGAGCTCCAGGCTGAAGCGGAGACGCTCCGTACCCGCATCAACCGCTTTCGCGAATCGCTCGGCCGCTTCTTCGTCCACAAGCAAGAGATCATCGACTTGATGGTGGTGGCCGCCATCGCCCAGGAACCGCTCTTGCTCGTGGGGCCGCCCGGCACCGCCAAGTCCGACCTGGTCGTGAAGTTCAAGGACGCTCTCGGCGTCGACGAAACCGACTACTTCGAATACATGCTAACGCGCTTCACCGAGCCGAGCGAAATCATCGGGGCCATCGACATCAAGGAACTCCGCGCCGGCCGCTACATCCGCAAGAAGGAGGGCAAGCTGCCCACCGCCCGCATCGTCTTCCTCGATGAAATCTTCAAATCGAACTCGGCGATCCTCAACATTCTGCTGACGATCATCAACGAAAAGAAGTTTTACCAGGAAGGGAAGCCGGAGGCAGTGCCGCTGCGAGTGATGTTCGCGGCCACCAATGAAATCCCCGAGCAGGGCGAACTGGCGGCCCTCAAGGACCGCTTCGTCCTCAAGGTGCAAAGCCGCTCCGTGCAGGACGAATTCTTCGAGCAGCTGATCGACGCCGGCTTGCAGAACGAAGCATACAAGGGGCTCAATCAGAAGCCGTGGGTGGAGGGGCACTGCACGCTCGACGACCTCGTGAAGGCCAATCGCTACCTGACATTCCTGTTCGCCCGCAAGACCGGCAGCGGCCTCGGCGAGGAGCAAAACGACCGGCAGGTCTTCTTCCCGCCCGACGTTTTTCGCGAATATCAGCGGCTCGTGAAAACGCTCGTCCGCGAGGACGAAGTCTTCATTAGCGATCGCAAACTCGTGAAGCTGTACAAGCTGTTCCGGGTGCGGTCGTGGTTGCTCTCGGGCGGCACCGTGAGCCGCGACGACCTGCGCTTGCTGGCCTACCTGGGGGAAACCGAGGCCGAGATCGAACACCTCCGCGACAAGGTGCCGCAACTACTCGGCGACAGCTAAAGACCCTTTCTGGAGGCCATGCCATGTCCCTTCATCGCGTGCTTCTCGTCTTCGCATCGATCGCGCTCGTGGCCGTGCTTTCGGCCTGCCAGTGCCAGGTCGGTCAGCAGCAAGGAAGCGGGAACAAGGAAGAGAATTTGCTTCCCGCCGGGAAGGACGACCCGGCCGAGGCGTCGCTCAAGCGCCTCAACGGCAAGGTGAAGCGAGACGGGCGCCTGCCGGGCAAGCCGGTCGTCGACGTGCATCTCTTCAGCCAGACTGTGACCGACGACGACTTCAAGGAACTGGCGCAGTTCGATCAATTGCGGCGGCTGGACGTGAGCAAGGGAACGTTCACGGGAACGGGGCTGGCGGCGCTTGCCAAGCTGCCGCTCCAGGAACTTCACCTCACGTTCTGTTCCGTCACCGATGACGGGCTCAAGACCATCGCGACCATCAAGACGCTCAAGCTGCTCGATTTGATGAACGACGACAAGATCACGGACGATGGTTTGCCCGTGCTCGCGGCCTTGTCGAATATGGAAGATCTGACCGTCGGCCAGAACTTCAAGGTGAAGGATGTCGGCTTATCGCAGGCGCTCGGCGGCATGAAGAAGTTGAAGAAGCTCGACGTCAGCAATTCGGGAGTGGGAGACGGCGCGATGGCGGCCCTGCTCGGCTGCCCCGAAATGCAGCTGCTCGCCATCAATGGATCGAAGGTGACCGACGCCGGGATGGCCTCCGTCGGTAAACTCGCCCACTTGCAGGAGCTTCGGGCCGACCCACAACTCACGGATAAGGGACTGGCGGCAATCGCCGGATTGAAGGAACTCAAGTCGCTGGACTCTTACAACACGCACGTCACCTTCGCGGGTTTGAAGGCGTCGCCGCTGCTGCCGCACTTGAAGGAACTGAAGCTCGGTGGGCCGCTGTGTCGAATCACCGACGCCGAAGTGAACCAACTGCGTCAGGCGGCCCCGGGCTGCAACATCACGAAACGCTGATAACCATCGGAGTGGGTCGGATTTCGGCCAGTTCATCCGCCGGAGTCGTTCGGCGGGAGGCGAGCTGTGCGGCGAAGGCGGCATGTTCCGGCGATGCGATGCCGCGAGCCAGGACCGCAAGTACAGTGGCCGCGTCCCGACGAACCGGTTGGAGCTCGTTATCGAGATCGAGCCGCACGGTCGCATTGTCCGCAGCGGTCGTGCCGGGCGTCGACGCCCGATAGTTTCCCAGCCATGTCACGATATCGGCATGCGGGGCGCCGTGGTATTCGCAGCTACGGGCGAAGGCATGTGGACCCCTCCTTCGATGAGTTCGGCCTTGGTGACGTGCGGCATGGCATGATAGCGGCGCTCGAATTCGCCGCGGGTAAGTCGGTCGCCGTTCTGCAACGGCGGCAGCTTACTGGAGGAACCAGCCGACTTCATTGATGCGCTCATGACGGACCTCGTCGATTAACGGAACCCATGTTCGGAGGCGGGGAACGTGCCGTCGCGGACTTCCCGGCAATACGACTGCATCGCCGTGCGGATTTGCGATCCGAGGTCGGCGTAGCACTTCACGAACTTCGGCCGGAAGTCGGTAAATAGGCCGAGCATGTCGTGGAAGACGAGCACCTGGCCGTCGCAGGCCGCCCCGGCGCCGATGCCGATCGTCGGGATGTTCACGGCTTTCGTGATCTTCGCCCCGGCATCCACCGGCACGCTCTCCACGACGAGCGAGAACGCCCCGGCTTCCTCCACGGCCTTCGCGTCGGCGAGCAGTTGCGGTAGGTCGCGCTGCACTTTGAAGCCGCCGAGCAGGTGCACCGATTGCGGCGTCAGGCC
Source organism: Urbifossiella sp. (assembly GCA_035571955.1). Classification (GTDB taxonomy): domain Bacteria; phylum Planctomycetota; class Planctomycetia; order Gemmatales; family Gemmataceae; genus Urbifossiella. The sequence goes on from DATNBQ010000354.1 coordinate 21,846, forward strand.
GACGTGGCCCATTACGGGAATCCCGGCGTTCACCACGGCGCGAATCGTTTCGGCCATCCGTTGCCCGCCTTCCAACTTGACCGCATGGGCCCCGGCCGTCTTGATCAACTTGCCGGCGCTCTTGACTGCTTGAGCCGCGCTCACTTGATACGAAAGGAACGGCAGGTCCGCGACGACCAGCCCGCGGCGAACGCCCCGGACCACGCAGCGCGTGTGGTAAGCGATTTGCCCGAGCGTGACCGCCAGCGAGTTCGACTGCCCCTGCACGACCATGCCGAGCGAATCGCCGACCAGCAGGGCGTCGACGCCGGCTTCATCGGCGAGGCGGGCCGAGGTGTAATCGTAAGCCGTAACGACGGCGAGTTTCTCGCGCCCCTTCGCGGCGCGGAACTCGGGGACCGTCATGGGGCGTGGAACGGGGGGCGTGGCACTCATGGCGGCCTCGGCGTACGATGTTCTCCCATTCTACAGGGTTTCCTCGCGGCGAGATCGGCGCCTTGCCGCGTCCGTTCCCCGTATCTAGGATAGATGGTTCCTACCGTCCCCCGGCTGCTGGAACGAGAACGTCATGGCCGTACCCAAGAGGCGAACGTCGAAATCGCGGCAAGGCACTCGCCGCAGCCACCACCACATTACACCGGTGCAGATTCAATACTGCCCGAAGTGCAACGAACCCATTTTACCTCACCGCATGTGCCCGAACTGCGGCTCGTACCAGGGCCGCGAAGTGGTGAACATGGACGAGGCCGAGCAGGGGAAGTAAGGCCATGCGGCTGGCGCTCGACGCGATGGGCGGCGACCTGGGCCCCGGTCCGGCCGTGGCCGGCGCGCGGCTCGCCCTCGACTCCGCCCCCGACCTCGCACTCGTTCTCGTCGGCGATCGCGCTCGCGTTGAACCGCACCTCGGCGACGCTCCCCGCGATCGCATCGAATTCTTCCACTGCACCCAGTCCGTCGACATGAAGGAGAAGCCGGTCGAGGCGCTCCGCAAGAAACCGGATGCGTCGATCTTTCGCGCCTGGCAACTGATGGCCGAGGGGCAAGTGGAAGGCGTCATCAGTGCCGGCAACACCGGCGCCATCGTCGCCGGCGGACTGCGCCTCAAGCGATTCTTGAAGTGCGTGCACCGCCCCGGCATCGCCACCGTCATGCCGACGGCCAAGGGGCGATCCGTCATTCTGGACGTGGGCGCCAACATCTTCCCGAAACCGCGGCACCTGCTGGAATACGGCGTCATGGGGTCGGTGTTTGCCCGCCACATGCTCGATTGCGAACGCCCGACGATTGGCTTGATGAACGTGGGCGAGGAGGATGGCAAGGGAAACGAACTGGTTCAACAGACGTACGACCTGTTCCGCAATGGCCCGCTGCGCGAACAGTTCATCGGCAACATCGAAGGCCGCGACATTCACCGCGGCGTCGCCGACGTCATCGTGACCGACGGCTTCACCGGCAATGTGGTCCTCAAGCTGAGCGAGGGCGTCTTCGAGTTCGTCATGAGCATGGTGAAGCAGGAAGTGATCGGGGCGCTCGATGGGGAACGGGACAAGGCGGCGGCCGCCGTGAAGGGATTGCTCGGCCGCTATCACTACAGTGCGTTCGGCGGGGCCCCGCTGCTCGGCATCGACGGCGTCTGCATCATCTGCCACGGCTCCTCGAACGAGCGAGCCATCGCCAACGCCCTGGCCGTGGCGGCCCAGGACGTGCGCATCCGCTTGAACGAGAAGATCGTGGACGAACTGGAATCGCTGCCGCCGGAGACGTAAGCATTTCTTTGCGTAGCCGCGACCCAACGGGGAGCGTGGCAGGAGCCCTGGGTAACATTCGCCCTGGAGGCCGCCGATGCGAACGCTGGCAATTCTCGCGGTTTTAGGGTTTTCCGCGCCGGTCTGGGCCCAGAAGCCGGAACCGAAATACGAGGGCAAACCCCTCATTTACTGGATCGAGAAGTATCAAAACGCGGATAAGGATCAGGCCCGAAAGGATGCCGAGGTTGCCGTAATTGCCTTCGGCGAAGACGCAGCGCCCGCCATCTCGACCTTGCTGGTCATGCTCGACGATCGTTCGGGCTTGTACCGCGTCGGCGTCACTAACATGCTGTGTGCAGTTGGCCCGGCCGCCAAAAGCGCCGTGCCGCAACTGATCAATCTGCTCAATGAGAAGTCGCCGCGCGATCCGAACGCGGTCATCCGCATTCTCTGTTCGATTGGACCGGGCGCGAAGGACGCCATCCCGGCAATTCAGCGATTGGTACTCGCGGAGATCGAGAACAAGCGCGATCTCGATTTGGGGATCCACAATTGCGACCTTCACAAGATCGGTCCCGCAGTCGTACCACTGCTGATCGAATTGATGGGGCTTGGGTATGAGCACTCCGCGGCGCGGGAACTGGCCGAACTCGGCCCCGATGCCAAAGCCGCCTTGCCCGAACTCGCCAAGTTTCTCAAGCACAACAAGCCGTCGGTCCAGCTTCAAGCCGCCTTCGCGATGTGGATGATTTCCAAGAACCCGGATGCGCTGAAGTTGCTGATCGATCTGCTGGAATCGAAAAACCTGAAACAGATCGCCGCCGCAGCCGAGGCGCTTGGCAGGATCGGCCCTGCCGCAAAAGCGGCCCTGCCCGCTCTCAAGAAGCGAGCCTCAGAAGAATTGGAGAGAATTCGGAAGTCGGAACAGGGATTACCTCGCGACAGCACTCTCGAAAGCCTTAGCAGGGCCATCCGGCAGATCGAAGCGAAACGAGAAGAGTGATCGATTATGACTTCAAAATCTCCTCGAGTTCCTTGACGAACTTGCTGCGCGGCAGCACCTGGTCGCAGCCGGCGTCGCGGGCGGCGCGCAACGTCTCGGCTTCCACATGCGACCCGAAACCGACGACCCGCGGCGGCGAAGCGAGTTGCCGGAGCTCCGCCAGCAAGGCGGGCAGGTCGAGCCCTTCGTGCTGCAAGTCGAGGATGGCGATGGCCGGTGGATGCTGCCGCGCCGCTTCCGCCAGGGCTTTGGCGGAACGGAACTGGGCCGCGGTTTGCCCCAAGGCCCGCGCGGTTCCCATCACCCGGCTATAAAAGATCAGGTCGTCGCAGAGCATCAACACATTGGCCGGTGCACTCACTTCTTTTCTCCCGCCAGGCCCTTCGCTTCCAGGGCGAGGTTCAGCACTTTTTCCAGACCCATGTCGAACTTGTTCTCGCGAAGGGCGGCGAGCATGGTCGAACGGATCATGCTGGCGTCGGCGGTGGGGAAGTCCGCGTCGCCGGTGGTGCCGACGTACATGTAGCTCGGCGACTTGCAGATTATGACCATCACGCCGTGCAGATTCTCGGTCTTGGCGCGGTCGGTCACGATCGAATGGAAGAACTTCTCCTTCTCCGCGGCGGTCATGGCCTTTACCTTCTCCGGAGTGCTCTTTGGCGGCTTCAGCATCGTCTCAATGGCGAAGTCGGTCTTCTTTTCCTTGAACAATCGGTCGGCGACCGGTTGCACCTGCTTCCAGGCTTCGGCGCCGAAGAGTTTCGCCTCGTCCTTGCTTTGCAGGGCTTTTTCCCGCGGCGGCGGCTTCGGTTCCTCGGATGCCGATGTCCGCAGCGCGACTACCGACCGGCGATTGAGCAGTTTCTTCACCTCCGAGAGATCGACGAACAGGCTCAGGAGCTGGGCATCGGTGGCGCCGCCTTCGGTGACGCCGACGAGCTGGCCCTTGTCGTTGACGAGCGGCCCGCCGCTGTCGCCGGGATTCGTCGGCGAATCGGTCTCGATGATCCGCGCTTCGAAGGTGTGGACGGTCTTGGCGTCGAGCTTGGCCTTCCATCGTTTGGAATAAACCTGCCGCACTTTGCCGGGCGTGTAGACCCAGAGGGCGCCGCTGCGGCCGGGGTTGCCGAGCGAGTGCACGGTTTGGCCGGGGTCGGGGCTCTCCGGGGCGAGCGGCAACTCGACGGCGCCTTCGGGCACGCGGTCGATGCGGATCAGGGCGAGATCGGCGGCCTTGTCCACCTCGACGACTTCGCCGGGGATGCCGAGCCGACCGGAGCGGCTCGTGTAATAGCTCCGCTCGGGAATCACTTTTTTGCCGTCGAAAGCGGGGAAGTAGACGGTCGCTTTCTTGACGTTGCCGACGACGTGGTAGTTGGTGAGGATGAGGCGGCGCCCCTTATCGATGAGCGAGCCGCTGCCGGTGGCGCGTCGGCCGTTGCCGCGATCCGAGTGGACCCACACCGTCGATTGCAGCACCTGGCGATAGACCTTGACGCCGTTCTCGGTCATCGGCGGCGAATCGACCTTCGGTTCCGGCTGCCGGGCGAACAGGCTCAAACTGCCGGCCAACAAGCCGAGCGCACACGCAAGCCAGACAGAGCGGCGGGCCATTGGTTCATCTCGCGGAATGGAGCAATACCGATTCCCATTGTACACGGGAATCCATAACTCTGCTGGCACGGACAGAGGTGCCGGCAAAAACGCACGGAGGGTGGTCGTGCCGATCTTCGATGCTCCGGCGGCCGGCGAAATCCTCGGGGCCATGATCACGCCGGCCGTGCTCATCTCGGCCTCCGGCACGCTCACTCTCTCGACGACCAATCGCCTGGGACGGATCGTCGATCGGGTTCGCATTCTGCACGCACAGGCGGAAGAGTTGCCGCCATGGGACGCGACGGATCAGGACGCGTTGGAACGCCGGGCCTGGATCGCCGCCCAGATCGCGCGCCAGGCCGAACGCATCGGCATCCTGCAAGTCACCATCGTCACGCTTTACATCGCCATCAGCTTGCTGGTGGGGTCGAGCCTGGCGATTGGCATCTCGGCGGCGACCCGGGGTTGGCTGTCGTGGCTGCCGGTCGGGCTCGGTTTGCTCGGCGCTGGGGCGCTCTTCGTCGGGGCGGTGTTCTTGATCCGCGAAGCCCGGCTGGCCGTGAAATCGACATTGGCCGAACTGGAGTTCGTCAAACGCATGGTGGCGCGGCGCACGGGGGAACCGCTGCCGCCGGCCGATCCAAGGCCTGGCGAGCGGGGGGCGTCAGCCCACTGATTCTTAACACGCGTCGGAAATCGGTTATTCCGTCCTTGCTGGCGGGCGGTTCCTTCCTTATAGTCATCATTCCCGCCCCAGACGCCCACCGTGATGCCAGCATGCGCGGCGTTGCACCAACCCTGAGCCGAATCGCGCGGCCCGCGCTCGTGCTCGCATTGGTGTTCGCCCAGGCCATATCGGCGTTCGGCTTCCCCCAGATTGAAACCCGGTTGACGGTGCAGGCGTGCGGCTGCCTCACGCCGTGCGGACGCGATACGGCCAACTGCTGCTGCGCGAAATCGCGGCCGGCGCCGGAACCCGTCGAAGTGAAGCCTCGCTGCGCGAAGTGCAAGAAGAGCTCGCCCGAAGAGTGTGCCGCGGCGACGCCGAAGGTAAAGTGGGTATCGGGGGTCAAGGCGCGGCAATGCCGGGGCGAAGGCCCGATGGGCGCATCATCGGAAGCGCCTGCGATTCCACCCGCGGCGCCACTCCCGACGATTTCCCCGGCGCCATTCCCCGAAACCGTCGACCTGCACGTTTCCTTGTTAGTTTCCCACATCTCTTCACTCGATGAACCGCCTCCCCGGATCGCGTGAGTGCCGTCGCGCTTGGGCTGCGCGCTCGGCTGCGCCTCGCGGCTAACCTCACTCACCGGGAGTTCGCATCATCATGCGTCGGCACCACGGTTTTACACTCATCGAATTGCTCGTGGTCATCGCGATCATCGCCATCCTGATCGGTTTGTTGCTTCCCGCTGTACAAAAAGTCCGCGAGGCGGCGGCGCGGATGTCGTGTCAGAGCAATCTCAAACAGTTTGGCATCGGCCTGCACGGCTACCACGATGTTGTCGGCAAGTTCCCGGCCGCCCGCGATCCGTTTCCGCTCGCCTTCTCCCCACACGCCCACCTGCTGCCGTACATGGAGCAACAGGCCCTGTTCCAGATGATCGACTTCACCGGGGCGCGCGGCGCCACTTCCGATTACAAGGGGGTCAACGCGGCCGCGGCGAGCGCGTCCGTCAAGATCTTCAATTGCCCGAGCGACGTGGGCACCGTGGTCGGCGGCAACGGCGCCGTTCCCGGCGTCATCTTCGGCGGCACCAATTATGTCTCGTGCGTCGGAACGGGGGCGAGCGCCAGCGGCGTCGTCAATGGCGACTACGTCACCGGCGACGGCGCATTCCTCCTGCTGCCGGGCGGCCCCGTGACCATCGCCGGCATCATGGACGGCACGTCGAACACCGCGGCGTTCAGCGAATCGGTGTACGGCGACGGTTCGCCGCCGAGTTCCGCCGCCGCCAACCCCAACCCGATGTACCTGGCCAAGGACGTGCCCGGCAGCGCCATGGATGCCGGCACTTGCTCGGGAACCGGAACTTATACCGGCCAGCGCGGCGACCGCTGGATCAACGGCGGCTACCTCGCCACGGCTTACAACCACTGGACCACGCCCAACGCCGCGACCTTCGATTGCCTGAACACCGCGAATAACTTCGGCCTGAAAACGGCCCGCAGCCGCCACATCGGCGGCGTCAACCTGCTTCTGTGCGATGGCAGCGTCCGCTTCGTTTCCAACAGCGTCGGCCTGTTCACCTGGCAATCGCTGGCGACCCGATCCGGCGGTGAGCCCATCGGCGATTACTAATCGAACATGAGCCGCGACGCGGAATCTGCCGAGCGGGAGCGCGGCTCACCGAAAATGGGAATGCCATGGACCGATCCAGATTTGGCCTGCTCGCGATCCTGGTGATTGCTGGGGCGGCGGGGGGCGTATATCTCTCCAGCCGCGGGGCGGGCGAGCCGCAACCGGCTCTCGCGCCGTCCGAGCCCGATGCACCGCGCATCGCCGCACGCTTCGCTCTGTCCAACTTCGACGCCAAGGATACCGTCGAGGCGCCGGACATCGCCATCGGCCCGGATGACGGCATCAACCTCGTCTGGGGTTCCAAGACTGCCGCCGCCGAGCGATCGGTGCTCTTCACGCGATCGGTGGATGGCGGGCAATCGTTCGAGACGCCGCGGGCCGTGCGCCAGGCGGGCATCTATCGTTCGGCTGCGAAGGAAAGCAAGGGCGGCTACGAACGCCGCGCTTCGGCCCATGTCGCGGTGCAAGGCGAAGCGATCGTGCTATCGTGGTGTGAAGCATTGCCCGATCGGACTGCCATGCGCATGGTCGTGGCCGCTTCGACGGACGGCGGCCGCTCGTTCACTGACCCGCGATCCGTACACACTGGAGCCAGGGCGAACCCGACCTTCACCGCGGTGGCTGCTGGCCCCGAAGAAGCACTTGCATGCGCCTGGCTGGACGATCGCCGCGGCATTCAGGAACCCTTCGCATCGATCCGGCAAGCGTCCGTCGCCGCCTTCGAACCGGAACGCGTCGTACATTCCCAAGGCGTCTGCCCGTGCTGTCCCCTGGCCGCGTGTTTTGGCCCCGATGGCACGCTTTACATCGCCTTCCGCAACATCAACGATGGTTATCGCGACATCGCCATTTGCCGCAAGAAGAAGGCCCAAGCCGCCTTCGAAGGGCCGTTCCCGGTCGTATCGAACGCGTGGAAGTTCGATGGCTGCCCGCACGACGGTCCATCGCTCGTCGTGACTGGAAGCACGATACACGCGGCCTGGATGGACGCCCGTGGCGGCCCGCAGCGCTGTTACTATGCCCGCGCCGACACCACCGACATGAAGTTCGAGGCACGGGAGCTTCATCCGAATGCCCCGGGCACCCAGGGGAACGCGAGGCTGATCGCGGACGGCCTCGGCGGGCTCTATGCCGTGTGGGAAGAGAGCCTCGGGGTGGAAGCGAGTGCCGATGCGGGGCACCACCACGGCCCACCGAAGTTGGGCGGCAGCGGCCGAGCCATCATGCTGGCCCATAAGCCGGCGACCGCAGCGGAGTTCGGGGCGGCGCGGGCCGTCGCGCCGAAGCCCGGCGCGTTTCAGTCGCGGCCCTGCCTCGCCCGCCGCTCCGATGGCGACCTGGTCTTAGCGTGGATGGAACTCGATGAATCCGGCAAGGTGGTCGTCGTGGCCCACGTGCCGCGAAAGGCGATGCCATGAGCCAAACCGCGCGATTCTGGGCGATCGCGGCGGCGACGCTTCTTGCCGCCGTGACCGCGGGCTGGCTTTACGGCGAGTTCCGCCGCGATCCCGAAAAGCCAGTGGAACCGCCAACTGCCGTCGCTTACGACCGGCGCGGCGAACTCCTCTTCCAGGTCCATTGCAGTTCGTGCCACGGTCCCGAGGGGCGCGGCGACGGACCGAGCGGACTGGCGCTGAAGCCGCCGCCGCGCGACTTCAGCGCCCGACCGTGGCGCGGCCCCGTCGCTGCCGAGACCATTCGAGCCGCCATTCTTCGCGGCATCCCCGGAACGGCGATGGCCTCGTTCCACCACGCCCTCGCTTCGGCTGATGTCGACACCTTGACCCAACACACACTGAATCTCGCCGTCAGCCGCCCCACGGTGCAGTACCAACCGACGGAGGAAGAGCAACTTCTCAAGGAAGCCGGGCTCATCGACCTGCGTGGAACCGAGCCGCCGGCACTGGCCGTCACCGACGCCGCGGAAAAAACCATTCGACTGGCCGATGTGAAGGGACGCCTGGTGCTCGTGCACTTCTGGGGAACGGCGTGCACGCACTGCTTGAAGGAGATGCCGCATTTGCAGGCACTCAAAGCGGAGCTGGGGCAGCGCGGCCTGTCGGTGCTGCACGTCTGCACGGACGTGGACGATGTGCGCGACGCCCAGCGGATCGCGGAAAAGGTCGTTCCTGGAGTGCGAGTCTTCGCCGAGGAATCGGGGCTGGGGCTCGCGCGGTTCGACGTGCAAACTCTGCCGGCAATGTGGCTGATCGGCCCGGACGGCAAGGCGATCGGCCGCGGCAACGGCGCCCGCGACTGGAAGAACCCGGCGCTCCGCCGCTTGCTTGAACGCTACCTGCGCGACTGACCACGCTCGCCGTGGCGAAGGTTCCCAACGGAATTTTGAAGCCGAAGATCGTCGGGCACAGCATCTTTGCCTCTCCGGGGGGTATTCCGTCTGGCCACAGCCTACACTACACCCGACAGTGATCGATAGGCCGACTAATAGGTCGGGCAGTGCCCGACGATTTTGGCTCCAGGTACTTCGCTTACTTCTTCTTCAGCACGTAGCTTTTAATGCGGTAGTCCTTGCCGGGGCCGGCCAGCCACTTGACGAAGGCCTGCTTCGTCACGGCGTTGTAATTCGGGGCCGGCTGGCCGGGTTTCACGGGAACGGGCTTCGGCGGCGTCCAGCCGTCGGCGGGCGTCAGGCCGAGCATCGCGAAGGCCCGCATCCCGTTCGGCGCGGCGCGGTCGAACTTCTCCCAATCCGCTTCGCTAAGTCCCTGCAAGATGAGCCGGCTCTGCTCGGCAGCGATCGGCGACTGCTCGATGGCGCCGCCCGGATGCGTCCGGTATTTCAGCACGAGCATCGTCGCGGCGAAGGCCCGGTCGCTCGCGGTCGCCGCCTTGAGCGACTTCATCGGATCGGCCACCACGGTTAATGCCTTCTTGATCGATTCCACTTCCTTCTTGGTCTGATCGAGTTTCGGGTCGAGCGGCGGGCTCATGGGGCTCATGATGTAGAAGCCGGCATCCGGATGCTTGGTCAGGAAGAGCACGTATTGCTGGCCTTCTTTCAACTCGGGGAGAAGCGGCCGACGGCGAATGATGAACGGCCGCGCGCCGCCCGGCTGAACCGGTTGCGGGGCAGCTAGCGGCTGCGGAATGAAGCCGACCTTGATATGCGTGAGGTTGGCGGCGCCGGCCAAGGCCGACTCGATCCGCACCACCGCGATCTTGTAGTCCACTTTGTTTTTGGCGCCGGGGGCGGGAGCGGCGGCGACGGTTTCTTTCTCGATGGCCGTCACCTTGCCGACAACCACAACCTGAGCCGAGATGGCCCGCTCCGTCGCCGGCTTCATGGCGATCATCAGGGCCGACGCCGGTGCGGAAATGGCAAGACCCAGGCAGGCGATGATTAGCGCGCGAATCGACCGTTTCATTCGTAACTCCCGTTGGCGAAGGTGTAGGAGAATTGTAACGGGGCCGCGCGACGGGCGGCATGGCCGAATGGGCCGATGGTTACACGCCGTTACATCCGGAGAATCGGAAAACGGCTCTTGGCCAGTTGATTGCGGGGCGGCGGGCGGTTAGTGTGATGCCAAGATCGTGCCACGCGCATGGTGCGGTCTCCTGGCCGTTCGGCGGCGTCCCCACGCTGCCGAACGGTTTTCCTTTTGACCTCGCCGCCGGCCGCTGCTACCGTGGCAAGTGAACGGGTCGCCTCGCATTTCCCGCGAACCCGTTCGGCACGGACGATGCACTTCTACCGTTGACGCATTGTCCGCTCACATCCCCGAGGAGGTTTCCTCATGTCGACGTTTCGCGATTCGTACGGTTGTGGCGACGAGCAGGGCCATTGCAAAGGGTGCCGTTGGTGGCAGGCGGAGCACGACGGCCCTTCGGCCGAAGACGCCGCCGTCGGCCTGTGCATGCAGCCGGAGTTGACGCACTTTTCGCTGCAGGTCGCGGGTCAGTGCGGCTGCAATCGCTTCGAGCACATCGAGGAGGCCGCCGGCGCATTTGCCGGCATGTTGTGACGAATCGACTACGTGGTGCGGTTGGAGACTCGCCCCACTTTTCGGAGTGGCCCCGGTATCGGTGACTCTAAATCGACGCGGCGGTCGTCGACGGGATGATCGAACGCCAGCCGCCAGGCGTGGAGCCCGAGTCGGCCGGCGGGGTCGGTCTTGGCCCCATACGTCTTATCGCCGATCACGGGGCATCCGAGTCCCGCCATGTGCGCTCGAATTTGGTGCTTGCGGCCTGTCTTCAGTTCGACTTCCACCAGGGAGTGCGTGCGGTCCGCGGCGACGACGCGATAGCGAGAGATCGCTCGCTTCGCTCCCCCACCGGGCGGCGCCGTTCGCACACGAAGGTCGCGGCCTTCGATGAGGTAATTCTCCACGACTCCTTCGGCCGGCCGCGGTTTTCCCTCAACCACCGCGATGTAGGTTTTGTTAACGGCTTCCCAGTTCTTTTGGAGCCGGTCGCGGGCCGAGGCGGTTCTGGCAAAGAGCAACAGCCCGGAAGTTTCGCGGTCGAGACGGTGAACGACGAATGGTCGGCCTTCCCGGCGAGCAGCGAGTGCGGCCGCCAGACGGGCGTAGGCCGTGTCGAGCTTCTCAACCTCCGTGGCGACCGTGAGAAGTCCGGGCGGTTTGTCGATGACAACTATCGAAGCATCCTCGAAGACGACCGCTATCCCGGCCCGGGCCAATTCGCCAATCCCCTGATTGAGGCCGATGGCGATCCGATCGCCGGGTCGGACCGGATGATCGTGCCGCGTGACCGCGACGCCATTCACCAACACCGATCCGTGTTTCAGGATCTGCTTGACCTTCGTCCGGCTCTCGTTTTTCAAGGAGACAAGCAGCCATTCGAGAAGGGGACTCTCGGCCGCCGGTGCAGGCAGCGATCGTCCCGATTCGGCTGGCGGCATGGGTCGGCTCCAATAACTACCCATCAGTGTAGGTCGAGGCGAATATCCAGGCTGGGCCGCCGGCCCGCATGTCTGAATATTCATCCCAGTTTCCCCATTTTCCCATTGCATCGCCGGCCAGACCCAGTCGATCTTCGATAACGGCGGAGCGGCCTCCGCTTTCAACAATAAGGGCACACTCGTGAAGTCAGCCTGCGACAGGACGCAGTTCGGTATCCCATTCACGAATTCTGGCGCCGTCGACCTGCAAACGGCTAAGGTCGAGTTCGATGGCGGTGTTTCGAGCAGCGGGCCGTGGACCGTGGAGGCGCCGGCGACTCTGGCCTTCGCCGCCGGCACCGCCAACCTGAATGCCGGTTCGACAGTCTCCGGCGATGGAACCTTGTTCGAAGAAGGATCGGCGACGGTCAACCTGGCCGACGCCTATTCCGTGGCACACACCGTGTTCCAGGGCGGTACGGCCAATTTCAATGGCCCGTCGACGACGGCGACTCTCGCGATGGGTCTGTCGAACTTCGGCGGCACGCTGGGCGGCAGCGCCGACTTCACCGTGATCGGCCTGTTGACGTGGAAGGGTTCGGCGGCGGACCGCAGGTTTTGACGGTCAGTGGGAAGTCGCTCTTGACCGACGGCTCGATCGCCGCGGTCGCCAGTCCGCTGTCGAGCTTCTTCTTGGCCGGCAACAGCGGTTCGCGCGGCGGAGCCCGAGTGGCCGCCATCGATGAGGACGGCGACAACCTGGCCGATGTCGCGGCGAGCACCGGCTCGGACCAAGCGAGTTTCGTGCGCGTCTATCGCGGCAAGAATTTCGGTGGCGACGAACCGGCGACGTTCAAACAGATCGATCCCTTCGGTGGGACCGTGCTCACCGACGGCGTCTTCGTGGGTTGAAAGTGCGTTGCTTCCATTCGACGTTCGCCAGACTCGCGCGACCACATCGCTCCACGCGCTTCGCGCGATCGCCTGATCGTGCAACTCTTTAACGATTCCAACAGCACGGGCGGCCACGCGTTGCCGGTGGACGATGTGCGCTCGGCGAGGAGTCTCTGCCAATCGCGGACATTCGGATCGCGTTCCGCCCGGATTACCGAGTGAGAAGCGTGACGGTGCAGCCACTGGGGAGGTGCTGGAGGTAAAGCGAACACCGGCTGGCTGCACAATCCTCCTACCCAGGCTCGACATCCACGCGCTACTGGTTGTCGAACTAGAATGATAGCCAACTACTGATCGATCCAAGTCCGTATCGGGAACAGCCATGATCCGATTCGCCACCTTGCTGATGCTTCTGACGGTGTCTCCCATTCGCGCGGCCGAACCGCCCGGTTGGGTCGAGCCGATGAAAAAGGTGCATGCCAAGTTCACGGGTTCGGCGGGAACCCTGGCGTTCTTCGGCGATTCCATCTCCGTCAGCGCCGCTTTTTGGGCGCCCCTCGAATATGCCCCGCGCAATCTGACCGGCGACCTCGGCACGAATTTCAAAACCGTTCGGGACTATCTCAAGGACGATTGCTGGAAGAAGTGGCGCGGCGGCGACTACGGCAACGAGAGCGGCAAGACCATCGCTTGGGCCAGCGAAAACGTCGACAAGTGGCTCAAGAAGCTTAACCCCGAGACCGTGGTGCTCATGTTTGGCACCAACGATCTCGGCCCGGTGACCGCGAAGGAATACGACGCCAAGACACGCTTCACCGTGGAGAAGTGCCTGAAAAACGGGACTGTCGTGATAATGACGACGATTCCCCCCCGATCGGGGCAACTGGAGAAAGCGAAGAGGTTCGCTGCGATTCAAAAGAAGATTGCCGCGGATTTCAATTTGCCGGTGATCGATTACCAGGCGGAAATCCTCAAACGCCGCCCCGACGACTGGGACGGTTCGCTTGCCAAATTCAAGAAGTTCGCCAAGGACGAGTATCAGGTGCCGACGCTCATCGCCGGAGACGGCGTTCACCCCAGCTTCCCGAAGAAATTTCAGGACTACACGGAGGCGTCGCTCAACAATAACGGCTACATGCTGCGGACGGTTCTGACGATGAACGCCTACGCCGATGCGATTCGCTTGGTATTGAAGCCGCGGTGAGACAGTAGTCACTTGCTCGGCAGATCCCAGTTCTTTTCGTTCTTCCCGGATTTCACATCGAAGGTCAGTTCGGTCAGCCCGGGATTGCTGAACTTATCCGGCAGCACTTCCTTGGTGACCGGCATCTCGGGGCTATCTGGCGTATCGTAGACCTTCTTCTTGCCGACGACCTTGCTGCTGGAGACGATGACTTTCATCTTGCCGACTGCAACGCCCTTGGCTTCGTACTTGCCGGATTTGATGAGTCCGCCGGCAGTGGCGCCTTGACCGTCCGCTGGGAAGAAGGAAATGTGGCCGTCTTCGATGGGAACGCTGTCGACGGAAGCGGAGCCGGTGACGTCGGCGGTGGCGGGCCCCGAACTGCAACCGGCCAGCCCCAGGATGCCGGCGAGCCCTACTGCCGCGGCCGCTGCTCGAATGCTGATCATGTCGGTCTCCGGAGTGGTTGTCCCTGAGGAAGCAATGACTTGCCGCCTCAAGGTACTCGCACTTCCGGCCGCCCACAAGCGGTGAGGCAGCGATTCTTGGAATTGCTTACTTCTTGGGCGTGAGGTCGACGCCGAAGATCTTGACCTTGGTGTCGGTCGTCGCTGGCGTGTCGGGCGGGGCGGGAGTGGCGACCGGCGTCGGTGCCACAGTCGTCTCCGGCACGTTCTTGTCGAGTTGTTGGCCGACGGTCGTCTCCACCTTTTTCCAGGCGGTGCTGGCGTCGTCGGCGACCTTCTTGGTGTTGACGTTGGTTTCGACGCGGAGGTTGCCGTCGGCGGACTTGGTGACGCCGACCTGATACCAGCCGCAATACCAGCCGGCGACGGCGAAGCCGATCACGAGTGCGCCGATCAGCGCGAGGATGTTTCGCATGGGAGCCCCCTGTTCCATGAGGCGGAAGTTTCGGCGGGCGATCTACCCAAGTGTACGGTTGGCGTCCAGTGCATTTTTCGAACGTCAGCAATCACGGAATCACCGCAAAGACACAAAGTTCCACGGAGGACCGCAGAGAATCTATTTTGAGCCAGACCGTTCCTTGTCTCATTCTTCGTGGCACTCCGTGGAGCCTTGTGCCTTTGTGGTGAGCATTCATCAGCTTCGCTCAACCGTAGAATGCGCAGCGATTCCTGCCGTGCGCGAACGTTCCGCTTCCCTCGAACTCATCGACACTTGGATTGCGTCGTAGCAATGGGGTAGAATGGGGAAGTCTGAGAAACGGCGACGCTCCGCGCTCTCCCCTTGCAAAGCGGTAGGTAAACTGGATAGCCTGACGGGGTTCCACGGCTCCGTTCCCATCCCCGACCGGCGCACCGGCGCAGCCTGACCGAGAAGGATACAAGCCATGGCCAACGCCACCGGAATCCTCGACACCCTGCGTTCGCAAATCGACACGACCGACTTCCGCAAACTGCACTGGGAAGGAACCTTTCCCGAATACCTCAATATCGTGCTCGAGAACCCGGAGGTCACGCGGACGGCTTACCAGCGTCTTTACGACATGATCCTCGCCCACGGCGTCGAGGACATTTACGAGAATAAGGACAAGCTGACGCGGTTCAAGTTCTTCACGGAGTTCGCCAGCCGCCACGCCGACGGCATTTACGGCCTCGATCGGCCGCTCATGCAACTCGTGAACACGTTCAAGAGCGCGGCGCTCGGCTACGGGACGGAACGCCGCGTCATTCTGTTGCACGGCCCGGTCGGTTCCGCCAAGTCCACAATTGCTCGCTTGCTGAAGCGCGGCCTCGAAGAATACAGCCGCACCGATGCGGGCATGCTTTACTCCTTCTCGTGGAAGAGCGCCGAGGGGAACTGGGTGGCCGACCCGATGCACGGCGAACCGCTCCAACTCATCCCCGAGGAACATCGCGCGAAGCTCCTCGGCATGCTCAATGAGCAGGCCAAGAGCCATCACTACGACATCCGCATCAAGGGCGATCTGAGTCCGTTCAGCCGCTACGAATACAAAACGCGGCTCGCGAAGTACGATGGGGACTGGTTGAAGATGCTCGAAAACGAAGTGAAAGTTTACCGCCTCGTGCTGAGCGAGAAGGACCGCATCGGCATCGGCACCTTCCAGCCCAAGGACGAGAAGAACCAGGACAGCACCGAACTCACCGGCGACATCAATTACCGGAAGATCGCGGAGTACGGCTCCGACAGCGATCCGCGGGCGTTCAACTTCGACGGCGAACTGAACATCGCCAATCGCGGCATCGTCGAGTTCATCGAAGTCTTGAAATTGGACGTGGCGTTCCTCTACGACCTGCTCGGTGCTTCGCAGGAACACAAGATCAAGCCGAAGAAGTTCGCGCAGACGGATATCGACGAAGTGATTCTCGGCCATACCAATGAGCCCGAGTATCGCCGCCTGCAGAACAACGAGTTCATGGAAGCGCTCCGCGACCGCACCGTGAAGATCGATATTCCCTACGTCACGCGGTTGCGCGACGAGGTGAAGATTTACGAGAAGGATTACAGCCCGGAGAAAGTGAAGAGCAAGCACATCGCGCCGCACACGGTGGAGGTCGCGGCGATGTGGGCCGTGCTCACGCGGCTCGCGCCGCCCAAGCACGCCTCGCTTTCCGTGCTCCAGAAAATGAAGCTCTACAACGGCAAAACGCTCCCCGGCTTCACCGAAGACAACGTCATCGAACTGAAGCGCGACGCCAACAACGAAGGGATGCTCGGCATCAGCCCCCGCTACATCCAGGACAAGATTTCCAACGCCCTTGTCGCCCATCCGGATGAAGACAACATCAACCCCTTCATGGTGATGAAGGAACTCGAGGACGGCCTGCGGCATCACTCGCTCATCAAGGACGACGACCAGTTCCGCCACTACAAGGAACTGCTTTCGGTGGTCCGCGAGGAATACGAGGACATTGTGAAGAACGAGGTGCAGCGGGCGATCGCGGCGGATGAGGAAGCCCTGGCGAGGTTGTGCTCGAACTACATCGACAACGTGAAGGCTTACACGCAACGGGAGAAGGTTCGCAATCGCTACACCGGCAACTACGAGGAGCCGGATGAACGCCTCATGCGTTCCGTGGAAGAGAAGATCGACATCCCGGAAGGCCGCAAGGACGATTTCCGCCGCGAGATCATGAATTACATCGGCGCCCTGGCCATCGACGGCAAGAAGTTCGACTACAAGACCAACGAACGGCTGCAAAAGGCCCTGGAACTGAAGCTGTTCGAGGATCAGAAAGACTCGATCAAACTGTCGTCGCTGGTGTCGAATGTCGTGGACAAGGCGACGCAGGAGAAAATCGACGTGGTGAAGAGTCGCCTGATCCGCAACTACGGCTACAATGAATCGAGCGCGACGGACGTGTTGAACTTCGTGGCCAGCATTTTTGCCCGCGGCCAGACGAAGAAGTGAGTACGCGATGACGCCTGAGAATTTCGAAAAGACCCTGGATGTTTTCCAGAAGCGGACTCCCTACTTGCC
>DATNBQ010000355.1:0-4800 GCA_035571955.1 Urbifossiella sp.
TCGGCCAGGAAGGCATCGAGTTCCGCAACGGTCGGCGGCAAGCCGGTCAAATCGAACGCGACGCGGCGAATGAGCGCGGCCCGGTCCGCTTCGGGATTGAAAGCGAGTCGCTTCGCTTCGAGTTTCCCGAGAAGGAAGCGATCGATGTCGTTGCGTACGGCCGCACGCACGGTCGGCGGCTTTGGCCGCGCGAGTGGCTGAAAGTTGCGGTGCGGCTCGTCGGCGCGAAGGCCGATTGCGAGCAACAACAGAGCCGCCAAGCCGATTGCGGTTTTGCAAACGTTCATCAGATACACTGTACCCAATCGCAATGAAGATCGCACGGCTAGAAACGTTCGTTCTCGGCGACGGGCCGGACATCGACCCCGACAAGGGCGGCGTCGAACCGCTCGCATGCCTACGCGTTCACACGGACGACGGCCAGACGGGGCTCGCTGAAGTGTTCCGGGTGCCGCCCGGAGTGGTGCAAGCGGTCGTCGGCGATCCGGACACGCACTTCGGCCGCTTGCTGATCGGCCAGGAAATCTCGCATCCCGAACGACTCTGGCAATTGATGTGGGATGCCCTGCTGCACACCAATCGCCGCGGCTGGCAAGTGATGATCCTCGGCGCGCTCGATGTCGCCATTTGGGACCTGTACGGCAAGCGACTCGGTCGCCCCGTCTGGGAACTGCTCGGCGGCGTCCAGCGCGGGCCGTTCCAAACACCGGTCGGCGAGAAGCCACTTGTCACACCGTATTGCACACTCGTTTCGGATGTGTGGGGCGGCGAATCGATGTTCACTCAGCAAATCGGCCGCGCCGAGCGGCTGGCCGGACTCGGCTACCGGGCGTTCAAACTGGAACCGATGATGTGTTCGCCCGGCGACGTTGTCGAACTCGCGCGGCGATTCCGCCAATCGCTCGGCGACCAGCCCACCTTGATGATCGACGTCGGCTACTTGTTCCACGACGTGCCGACAGCAGCCCGCGTCTGCCGGGAACTCGAACCGCTCAATGTCTTCTTCTTCGAAACGCCGTTCCCAGTCGATTCGCCCCTGCCATACGCGGAACTGGCAAGTCGAACGTCAATCCCGCTGGCGATGGGCGAACACGGCGTCACCCGCTGGGAATTCCTCGACATGATGGAGCGGGGCCGCGTTTCGGTCGTTCAACCGTACATGACGACGTGTGGCGGATTGACCGAGGCAAAGCGGATCGTGGAACTGGCGCGGATGCGCGGGGCGCAGGTCTGCCCCGGCAACTGGTCGACGCAAATCCTGGGGGCCGCGACGGTGCACCTGGCGGCCTATTCGCCGATTACGCCGTTCATCGAGTTCGCGCCGGCGGAAGTTTACGATTCGCCGCTGCGGCGGGAACTCCAGGCCGCGGGGTTTCCCGTTCGCGACGGAACGATTCAATTGCCGCGGGCTCCGGGCATCGGCTACGAATTGCCGGCCAGCATCGTCGAGCGTTTCCGGATGTCGCCATGAACTCTCCGTTCGCTCGCTGGCGGATCGTGCTGCTCCTCGCGGGGATGGCGTTTCTCGCGCATTTCAATCGCGTCAGCATCTCGGTCGCGGGCAGCGAAGTCTTTATCGGGGAGGGAAAGCTCAGCACCGAACAAATGGGCTGGGTCTATTCGATCTTCCTTCTCGTGTACACGATCGGGATGTTGCCGGGCGGGTTGCTGATCGACCGCATCGGCCCGCAACGCGCACTCGCCGGGTTGGGCCTGGGCCTGGGCTTTTGGTCCGCGGCCACGGGATTTCTCGGCTGGTCGGGGCTCTCCATCGCGGCGATGCTGGTGCCGTTACTCGTCATTCGCGGGCTTGCCGGGGCCGCGAGCGTGCCGCTCCATCCCGCGGCCGCTCGGGCCGTCTCGCTCTGGCTTCCCGTGCGAGAACGCTCCACCGCCAACGGCCTCATTACCGCGGGAGCAGTCGTCGGCATTGCCCTGTGCTATCGCGCGTTCGGCTTCCTGATCGAACGGGTTGGCTGGCCAGCGGCCTTCGGCATTTGCGGGGGCGTGCTCTTCCTCTACGGCCTACTCTGGTACCAATTATCCTCGGACGCGGGCGAATATGGACGCGGCTCTCAGTCGCAAAACGATGTGCGGCTCCGCGATCTCTTCGGCTTGTTCCGCAACCGCTCGCTCGTGCTGCTCACGCTGAGTTATGGAGCGCTCAGTTACGTCCAGTACCTCTACTTCTACTGGATTGAGTTTTACTTCAAAAACGAACTGAAGGTTTCGATCGCCGAAAGCCGCGATGCGGCCTTCACGGTTACGCTGACGATGGCCGTGGGAATGTTTCTCGGTGGAACCCTGGCGGATCGCCTCGCTCGCCGGTTGGGTCATTCCCGGAGCTGCCGCACCATCGCCTTAACCGGCATGGGCCTGACGGCGATTTTCAGCCTGGCCGGCCTGGCGACGCCCGACGCCCGGATGGTGACGATCTGGTTTTCGCTCTCGCTCGGTTCACTCGGGATTTGCGAGGCGATCTTCTGGACGACGGCGCCGATGCTGGATCGCCGCGGCGCGCTGGCATGCGCACTCGTCAATACCGGCGGCAACGGCGTCGGCGCTCTTGCCCCGATCCTCACCCCAATTCTAGGAGCTTACTACGACTGGAATTTCGCAATCGTTGCGGCCTGCGCGATCTGCGGAGTCGGGGGCATGCTCTGGCTTGGGATTGATGCCGATCGGCATTCGAACGGCCCTCGTCAAGGGCTCGGAGTGGAAGGTTAGAAGCAGAACGGGACGCTCGTTAGCGGCGGCGACGGTCCGGCCGCGATCGCGGGGGGGCAGGACAATGGCTAAAGAAACTGACGACCCGTCTATCGTTTGGATTCGAGCATGGCTGGAGGAATCCGGTAAAACCTTACACGAGTTGGGCGTTGCGATGGGATTCCCAGAATCGCAAGCCCGCAAAGCCGTCTGGCAATTCCTTCGGTCCAAAGACCCGCGCATCGGAACGCTACGAAAGTTCGCGGCGGCGGCTGGGATTCCTTTGGAAGAACTGATCGCTGAACCGACCACGGCGAAAGCGAAGAAGTGACTCTTGCACCCGCCAGCCAATTACTTGTGTTTGGGAGCCTCCGGCCCGGTCTGGCCGTAGGTTGCTGACTTCTGCTTCTTCAAACTTGGATCGGGACGGCTGGAGATGGTCGCCACCGTCAGCTGCGCGATGGCATCACCCGGTTTAAGCACGAACACGAATGGCCCGAGATTGGCGATTTCCAGTGTGATGTTCCCCTCCCAGCCTGCGTGGATGGTGGGCGCTGTGAAGTGAACAAGTAGACCGGTTCTCGCCTTGGTACTCTTGGCGTTGACGAACGAGATGAGTTCCGGATGGTCTTTAGGAGTACCGACCCACTCCTTCGTCGTCCAGAGAAGGAAGCCACCCGGCCGAACATGGACGGCACCACCCTTGCGGTACACGAGTTTTTCGGCGGGAGGCTCTGTTTCGTCGGGAACCACAACAAGATACTCAGGAGAAAACCTCTCCCAGTCAAATGTCCCAAGATGGAGAAGCGCGCCCTCTTTGTTGCCAGAGAGGTCCGCCTTCTTCATCTTCTCTACGTCCCACACCTTCGCGAACTTCAGATCGTCAAGGTGTAGGTCGATGGATGTTTCATCGAATCCGTCGCTTGGCGGCGGTTCCACGATGAGTTTCTTTGAATCGATCGCCCACTTGATGTCACGATTCGACAGGTACATGGGCGTCCTGAATCTGCTCCGCCCGGATTTCGCACACGCCGCCATCGGGCACACTGATTGTCACGCGATCACCTGTGGATTGAATGACTCTCGCGGTCATCCATCCCTGCATGATGTCCCCTGGCGGTGGCTCATCCGGTGTGAGGCGTTGGTTTTCGAGGTTGAAACAGTAGCGAACAGGTGCGGTTCCAGTATACGCCCCACCTCCGGGGGCGTCGATGGTGAACTTCCGTTCGTTCGGGAATCCCCCTCTTGAGAACACGCATCGAACACGGACATCTGTCAGGTTAGACATGCTATCCCTCCGGTTGCGGCGGCCACCGTCCTTGCTGGGAGAACTTCCGCACATCCTGTACAGAAGTACATTCAACACTAGCACACGGACCACCGGTGCGGGATCACCGTAGGTGGGGTTTGTGTCGAATGCTCGTCGCAACGATTCCAACTCGACATATTGGTTGGAGTGGGCCGGGGCGAGGCGGATTCTTGCACAAACCGCCTAATCGGTTAAAGTGCAACTGGCAGGCCGAATGCCGCCGAGCAGATGTCCTCCGGCCAAGAACTACCCGAAACGCCGCGTTGGATAGGCATTTCTAAAAGAAACCGGACCCATGATACTAGACGAGAGCTCAGCACCGCAAGTTCGGAATCGAGGGTGTAAAATGACCTGCCGTTGCACCCCGTCACCCGGCGTTGCAACTCGACCCGCCGTTGCAAAGCCCCGCGGTGGATCACCATGCGGCGACTTCTGGTACCCATACTCCTTCTGACGGCGAGCCCGGCGCTTCGAGCCGGCGACGTTCCCAAAGCACGCCGCAATTCGAATGGCAAACCTCCACGCCGGAAGAGCAGGGGATGTCGTCGGCTCGGCTGGATGCCTTCCGCGACGAACTCCGCAAGCGGCAAACCCATTCGTTCCTCGTCATCCGCAACGACCGAATCGTTTACGAATGGTATTCGCCGGAGTTCGGCCCGGACAAGCGGCATGGGACGGCCGCGCTGGCCAAGGCGCTGGTCGCCGGGCTCGCGCTGGGTGTTGCCATCTCCGAAGGCGCCATCGGCCTCGAGATGATCAAATCTGAAGGAACTCGACGCGGTTCT
>DATNBQ010000356.1:0-5355 GCA_035571955.1 Urbifossiella sp.
GCGATCGTGGGGCCGAATGGCTGCGGGAAGACGACGCTTTTGGGTCTCTTACCGCGCTTCTTCGATCCGAACTTCGGGGCGGTGTTCGTCGATGGCGTGAACATCAGGGCGGCGCATCTGCGCTCGCTCCGCGGCCAGATCGGCATCGTCACCCAGGACACGCAGCTGTTCGACGACACGGTGCTGGCGAACATCGCCTACGGCAAGAAGGGGGCGAAGCGCGAACAGGCCATCGAGGCCGCGAAAAAGGCCCACGCCCACGCGTTCATCGAGACCATGCCGGGCGGGTACGATGCCCCTATCGGCGACATGGGCAATCGCCTTTCCGGCGGGCAGAGGCAGCGCATCGCCCTGGCCCGCGCCATTCTCCGCGATCCCGCCATTCTGATTCTCGATGAATTCACCAGCCAGATCGACGGCGAAAGCGAGCAGCAAATCCACGCGGCCCTCAAGGAATTCACGCGCGGCGGCGGCGCCGATCGCAAGGTTCGCACCACCTTCCTCATCACGCATCGCTTGAACTCGGTCCTGGACATCGTCGATCGGATCGTGGTGATGGACGCCGGCCGCATCTGCCAGGTGGGGACGCACGAGGAACTACTAAAGACGTGCGAGGTCTACCAGCGGTTGCAGCAGGCGGCTCCATTACGGAAGGCCGCATGAATCTCGCTCCGCTCCGCAGACTCCGCGCCGCGGCTAATCGGTTGCCGCTTCCGCGCGATTCCAGTGTCGCGGTTCTTCCCTTCGTTGCATTTCTGCTGTTCTTCCAACTCGGCCACCGCGCGATGTACAGCAGCCACGAGGCGCGGGCGGCCCAGAACGCCCAGCGCATGCTCGATACCGGCGAGTGGGGTTTGCCCGTCCTTTTCGATGGTCAGGTCGACTTACAAAAGCCGCCCGGATACTATTGGCTCGCGGCGATGGCCGGTTGGTTCAACGGCGGAATCGTGACGGCGTTCGAAGCACGATTCCCGGCGGCGCTAGCCGGGCTCCTTACCGTTGGGATGGTGTTCTTTTTCTTGCGAAGCGAAGGCCGTCCCAGGGCCGCGACGATTGGCGCCATCGTGCTCGGAACCGCGATCCACTTCACGACGATCGCCCGCACGGCCCGAATCGACGTACCGCTGACTTGCGCCATAACCGCATCGCTCTTGGCCTTTTTCAAGGCTCATACCGGCGGCCGCATCTACGCCTGGTGTCTCATGAGTGCCGTCGCGGCGGCCGGCGGAATCTTGCTCAAGGGTCCCATCGCTTTGGCCTTGATTGGTCCCGTGGCCGTGATCTGGATGATTCTTTGCAAGCCCAGCCACGGTCGTGGGTGGGCGCTCTACGGCGGGTATTGTCTCGGCATTGCGACCGTGCTCGCGCTGGCCGCGCCGTGGTTCCTGTGGGCGAACCATGCCACGCAGGGCGAGTTCCTGCGCGTCTTCTTCTGGCACCACAACGTCGAGCGATTCACGGGCGGTTCAGCAACGCTGGCCTCGCATCCGTGGTGGTATTACGGACCGCGCTTCGCCGCGGATTTCCTGCCGTGGACGCCGGTATTGTTATGGACCGCGTTTCGCGTTCTTCGCTCCGCGGAGTCCGCGCCGCGGCTCAACCGGTTCGCCATCGTGTGGTTCGTCGCGATGTTCCTGGTACTTTCGGCGTCGCAGTTCAAGCGCGCCGATTATCTGCTGCCGCTGTATCCCGCCGCGGCGATCTACATCGGCTGTGCCGCCGAACACTGGCTGTCCCGGCGGTTGCTCGTTGTCGTGGCTCTTGCGTGTCTCGTCGGCTGGCAAGTACATGCCCTCGCGATCGAACCGGCCGAACAGGCCAAGGAAGAGAAACGCGCCTTCGCCCGCATGATTCGCGAACTTTCCCCTCAAGAAGTCATGCTCTTCCGCACCGAATCGCACCTGCTGGCGTTCCATCTCGGTCGGCCGATTATCACCCGCGTCGAGTGGCACGACTTGAACGACTGGCTGGCGGCGCCGGGGCCGCATCTCGTGGTCATGCCGCCCGAATACGTGTATCCTGCACAGCAGATCGTTCGCAGCCGGAAGTTGGCGGTTGCGGCGCGGCTCGAAGATTTCACCGCCGGTCCGCCGCACCGGCCGCTCGTGCTGCTCCGCACCCAGGACTGAACTCACCGATGTCCAAGCAGCCCGCATCGCGCGATGGCATCTCGGTCGCCATTCCGGTTCACAATGCCGCGGACCGGCTGGAAAAAGCCGTTCCTCCGTGGGGCGACGCCCTGGTTCGCCTCGGCCGCGATTACGAAATCATCGTGGTCGACGACGGCAGCACCGACGCCACGCCGGCTATTCTTGAGGCATTCGCCGCCGGCCGCGTTCGCCATCTGCAGGTCGCCCGGCACGATTCGCCGCGCGGCTACGGGGCCTGCCTGCGCACCGCCGTCGAACAGGCCCGGATGCCGCTCTTCTTCTACACCGGCCTCGATTACCCCTACTCGACCAACGACCTGGCGAAGTTGCTGCAGCGGATCGAAGTCCGCGACGAGTTCCTCAACCGCCAACCGGATTTAATAAGCGGTTGCCGGACGGGCCGGGTTGCACCGCTCCCGGTCGATGTCGTCGGCAATCTGTGGCGGCTCTTCTGCCGCGTCGCGCTCGGCCTGCAAATCGCGAAGCCGATGGCCTGGCCCGGCCTTCGCCAGTACCTCTTCGGCCAGTGGGTGAAGTGGACGCTCGGCGTGCCGTTCGCGGATGTAAACAGCAAGTTCAAACTTTATCGCACGGCGTTCTTGAAGCGCTTCCCGATCCAATCGGACGGCGAGTTCGTGCATACGGAACTCGCAGCCAAGGCCACGTTCCTGACGAGCATCATGGATGAACTGCCGCTGACCGCGGCGGAGGCCGAAGTGAAGCCCGGACCGGTTTGGCGCGACTTTTGGCGCGTCTTCAACAACCCGGACTTCGGCAACCCGACGAAGGCTCCCGAAGCAGCCAGTTAGTGTTCCCGGTCGTTCTCGCGCCAGGCGTTTTTTGAGAAAAAGCGCTTCTAACGTATTATTAGCGTATCGAGATATTCGACTCTCGATGCTTTACTTCCCTCCATCTCCCCGACATGGATGCGCACGAACAAGCCGATGTCAGCGGCGACGATCGGGAGGGCCGCGCCGCGCTCGCCCAGGCGCTGCGGATGGAATCCGAGTTGCGCCGCGTCCTGGAAAGCGCCTCGACGGCCTTGTGGAGTGCCGAACGGGCGCCGGCGGCCGACGCACTGGCCGGCTGGGAGTTCCGCTACGTTTCACCGCTATTGACGAACATCGCGGGCCGGCCCATCGATCGGCCGTTCCGCTGGGCCGAGGCAATCCACGCGCCGGACCGCAACCGCTATTTACGCACCATTCGCGGTCTGCTCTCCAGCAGTGAAGCCGAGACCGAACAGGTGTACCGGGTGGTCGCGCCGGGGGGCGCCATTCGCTGGGTTCGCGATCGGCTGCAAGTCGTTCGCGATTCCTCCGGCTGCCCAATCCGCCTCACCGGCAGCATCGTCGACGTCACCCGGCAAAGGGCGATTGAGCACGCGGTGCGGCAAAGCGAACGACGCTTTCGCGCCCTCGTTGAGAAAGGGGGCGACGGTATCGTTCTGCTCGACGACGGGGCCCGCGTGCTTTACGCCAGTCCGTCCGTACGAACCATCTCCGGACACGACCCCACGGCCATCGTCGGCACCGATTGCTGCGGCTACTTATCGCCCGAAAATCAAACGTCGGCGCGGCAACTGCTGCGCGAACTGCTCCGCCGCCCCGGCGAAGACCTCCCCTGGCGCGGCCGCGCCCACAAGGCCGACGGCGCCGCGCAACTTCTCGAAGTCAACGCCTGCAACCGCCTCGCCGACCCCAGCGTCCGCGCCATCGTGCTGAACTACCGCGACGTGACGGAACGCAACCGACTCGAAGACGACCTGCGCCAAGCCGCGAAAATGGAAGCGGTCGGCCGACTCGCCGGCGGCATCGCCCACGATTTCAACAACCTCCTCACGGTGATTCTCGGAAACCTGGAACTGGTGCGCGGCGGCGTGGACGGCGCGGATGCCGACGACCTCCTCGCTTCGGCCGAAACCGCCGCCCGGCAGGCCGCCGACCTGACCCGGCAGATGCTCGGCTTCGCCCGCCGTCAACCGCTCCAGCCCACCGTCGTCGACGTCAACGAACTGGTGCTCGAGCAACTGTCGCTGTTGCGGCGCACAATCGATCCGCGTATCGCAATTGAATTCGAACCTGATCCGGACGTGAACCCGGTGCTCGCCGACGCCGTGCAAGTGCAGCAAATCCTGATGAATCTCTGCCTGAACGCGCGCGATGCCATGCCGGAAGGGGGCACGATTGCCATCGAGGCCTGGAACGCCGAAGTGCCGCCAGGCGCGCACATCGATGGACCGGGGGCCGAGGGCTACATTTGCCTGAGTGTCGCTGATAGCGGCCAGGGCATGAGCGACGAGGTGCGGGCCAAGGTGTTCGAACCGTTTTTCACAACGAAGGAGATCGGCCGGGGAACGGGGCTGGGTCTGTCGATGGTCTATGGCGTTGCCAAGGCCCACGGCGGCTGGGTGGAGTGCCACAGCGTGCCCGGTTCTGGCAGCCGGTTCGACGTCTATCTGCCCTATGCTCCTCCGGACTTGACGCCGCCGCCAACCGCGGCCAACCCCGCCGCTGCACAAGGCCAAGGCCAAAGCATTCTGCTCGCCGACGACGAGCCGTTCGTCCGCATCATGGCGGAAGCCGGTCTGATTCAGAACGGCTTCCGGGTCGAAACCGTGGCGGATGGGGCGGCGGCCGTCGATGCGTTCCGCGCCGCCAAGCAACCGTTCGCCGCCGTCGTGCTCGATTTGACCATGCCGGTAATGACGGGCCGCGAGGCGTTCGAAGCAATCCGGACGATCGACTCGAACGTGCCGGTACTGTTCGCGAGCGGTTATTCGACGACCGAGCAGCGTCCCGATTTGCCGCCGGGGACCGCATTCCTTGCCAAGCCGTATACGCCGAGCCAACTGGCGACGGCGCTCTTGCGCATTCTCCGCGCGCGGGATGATTCCGATGGCGGCGGCATTTGATGCGACGTCGAGCCAGCCAGCCCACACCTCTCCCCCGCCGAGCCGGGGGAGAGGTTTTGGGTGGCTGGTGCCTGTGGATTCTTTCCCCAGTCACACGGGGAGCGGCTCGGCGACGTGGTGGCGCAGGATCGCCGCTTCCAGGAGTTCGCCCTCGACGGGCTTGCCGAAGAGCGGAGTGTCGGAGAGTTGGCGGAAGGCGGCAGCCGCATAGCGAGTCAAGTCCGCGGACATCGCGCAGCGAATGAGCGCCGGATCGAGATTGGCCAGGTCCGCCAGCAAACGCGAACCTTG
>DATNBQ010000357.1:0-2257 GCA_035571955.1 Urbifossiella sp.
AGGCCGCGGAGCTGAGCCAGCCGGTGGGCCACGACCCTCAGCGTAGCGAAGCGACGTTCATTCGCCGCGCGGCGCCATTTTGAGTCGTGGTTTGCGTTCGCGCGTTCGGCCCGGTGCGGCGGACCATCAACATCCACGCCGTCGGCAACAGAATGAAGGCGATTCCCACGAGCATGGTGCTGCTCACCGTCCGCGGGTCGAACAGCAGATCGAGACCGAGCGCGAACAGGATTTGCGTGAGCCCAACCACGGCGAGCCGACCGGGCGGCCCGGAAGTAAACGCCCGGGTGACGCAGAGTTGCCCGAGTGTCGCCGCGACTCCGACGCCGAGCAGCAAATAGAGCGTTGCCGGCGTGCCGAGATTGCCGACATCCGGCGGTTGTCCGACGTACCAGGCGCCGGCCACGACGATGGTTGCCACGCCGGAATAATGGGCGACGATGGCCCAGGGAGCGACCCCCTGGATGCGATGAAGCCCGAGCATTGCGACGGCGGATGTTGCCGCAGAGACGACCGCGAGGCCGATGGCGAGGCTGCTGCCGGACTCACCGCCGAAGTGCGGCGACTCGATCAACGCCACGCCGATTACGCCGCAGAGAGCCGCCAACCACACGGAAAGCGACGGCGCGATGCGGAACAGCGGCCACGACAAAAAAGCAACCCAGATAGGGAACGTGTTGGTCAGCGTCATCACTTCGGAAGTCGGCAACCGCGACAGAGCGTAGAAGGTGCAGAGCAAGCTGATGCTGCTGGCGATGCCGCGGAGCCAGAGCGCCGCCGGCCGCCACACGATGAGTCGGGCGCCCGAGAGCCGCACGAAGAGCAACGAGAAGATGAACGCGAGGCCGCCGCGGAACAGCGCCACGATTCGCCAGTCGCATTCGTCCTTGAGCAGGTGGGCGAGTTGGCCCATCCACGCGGTGAAGAAACTGCCGGCGATCATCCACAAGTAAGGCATCCGCCCGCACTGCCTCGAACTGCCGATGACCCACCTCCCGTTCACCGAGGGCTATTGACGATTAGAAAGCCTTGACCATATGGAGAAGCCGAGTTCTCACCTCCCCCCTTGTGGGGGAGGTCGCCAACGAGCGAAGCGAGATGGCGGGTGGGGGGCATCTCTATGACACCCCCCACCCGCCGACATGTCGTCGCTTCGCGACGCCAGTCGTCGACCTCCCCCACAAGGGGGGAGGCGGGCTGGTTGGCTCTGTCGCGTTGCCTTCCTGACGGCCAACAAGCTCCATCACATATCGTGCCTGTGGTCGTGAAGACATACCATTCGTTACTACGCCGCCTTCCGCGAAAAAGCCCGATTCGAAGCAATGGTCGCTCCTCGCCACTCTGATCGTTCGGCGCTCGTTCCGTGCCAGCCGGACGATCGCGCGAATAAAAGATATCTGCTGCTAGATTTCGCTTCCTCGAACCGTATTCCTCCAGGCTTCGCGGACGGCAAAGTGGATTGGGGAAGCGATCATGCATCAGTATCGGCCAACTTTTCAGCGGTTGCTCGCAACCGGTTTTCCTTCGCCAGCAATGAAATCAGTTGCAGTGCTCGGGGCCGGGCACGGCGGCCTGGCGCTCGCGGGCGACCTGGCGCTCCACGGCTTCCGCGTCCATCTGTGGAATCGCTCGGCGGGGCCGCTCGCCAAAGTCCGCAGCGAAGGCGGCATCCGGCTCTCCCACGGCGCCAGCCCGTCGCGGTTCGCCCCCGTCGCGGCCGCGACTTGCCGCATCGGCGCCACTCTGGAACAGGCCGATGCGGTGCTTGTCGCTGTGCCCGCCTGTGCCCATGCGGATATCGCTCGCGCCGCCGCACCTTATCTTCGCGATCGGCACAGCGTGCTCTTGCTTCCGGGGCGAACCGGCGGCGCGATGGAATTCCAGCGCGTACTGGTTCAATCCGGTTGCCGGTCGCGCGTGCTCGTCGGCGAAACGAACACCTTCCCCTTCGCGTCGCGGTGCACCGAACCCGGCGCGGCGGCGATTTATGGAACCAAGGCCGAGATGCTCGCGGCCGCCCTTGCGCCGCACCGCACCCCGGAACTCCTGGACGCATTTCGGCCGCTGTTGCCGATGCTTCAGCCGGCTCAATCCGTGCTGCAAACCGGCTTCGGCAACGTCGGCGCCATCCTGCATCCGACCATCACCCTGATGAACCGCGAGCGGATTCGCTCCGGGGATGCCTTCGACTTCTACACCGACGGCGTGACGCCCGAAGTTGCCGAAGTGCTGGCGGCCGCCGATGAGGAGCGTCTGA
>DATNBQ010000358.1:0-4544 GCA_035571955.1 Urbifossiella sp.
TTTTCAACACGCAGGCGTTCCTGCTCTTCTTCCTCGGTTTCTTCGCGATTTACTGGCTGATTCCCCGGCGCCGGCAGATGGCTCGCATCTGGGTGCTGATCGCTGCCAGCTTCCATTTCTATGCCGCCTGGAGTTTCGAACTGGCGTTCCTGGTGACGGCCACCACCGTCGCCGATTACCTGTTCGGCCGGCTCATGGACTTCACGCGCCGCCAGGGGCTGCGCCGCACCGTGATGTTCACAAGCATCACCATGAATCTCGGCATCCTCTGCTATTTCAAGTACCGCGGCTTCTTCCTCAACGAACTGCACAACGCCCTGACGAACTTCGGCTACGACCCCGGTTACGGCAAGCTCGACCTGTTCGGCCTCATCGTGCCGTTCGGCATCAGCTTCTACACCTTCGAAGCGATCAGTTATGCCGTGGATGTGTTTCGCCGCAAGATTCCGGCCGAGAAAAGCTTTCCGCGCTTCCTGCTGTTCATCCTATTTTTGCCGCATCTGGTGTCGGGGCCGATCGTGCGGGCCGGAGATTTCCTGCGGCAAACGCGGCGGCCCAAGCGCTGGAACTGGGTCCGCGTCCAGGTCGGCGTGCAGTTCTTCCTCATGGGCGTCTTCAAGAAAATGGCCATTGCCGACCGCATGGCCGTCTTCTGCGATCCAATCTTCAACGAACCGGACAAGTACAACACCGGCGCCGTGTGGATGGCCGTGCTGGCGTACTCCATCCGCATCTACTGCGATTTCTCCGGCTACACGGACATGGCCATCGGCCTCGCGCATCTCTTCGGCTACAAGCTGAACAACAACTTCAACATGCCGTACATCTCGCAGAACGTCTCCGAATTCTGGCGGCGCTGGCACATCTCGCTTTCGACATGGCTTCGCGATTACCTGTTCATTCCTCTTGGCGGCAGCCGCGGAGGCCGCTGGCTGACGTACCGCAACCTGATGATCACCATGACGCTCGGCGGGCTGTGGCACGGGGCGGCCTGGAGTTACGTGCTCTGGGGCGTCGCCCACGGCACACTGCTAATCGTGCACAAGCAGTTCAAGGACTTCTGCGACGTGCGGCCGCGGTTCGAAGCCTTGTTGCAAACGACACTCGGAACCGGCCTGCGAATCGTGCTGACCTTCTTCGCCGTTTCAATGTGCTGGGTGCTGTTTCAACCGAACTTGCCATTCGACGCTGCTCATCCCGACCGAATCTTGAACGGCTTCGACCGGGCAATGGCGATGTACGGCAAACTGTTCAGCGTCTCGATGGGCCAAGCCTTGCCGCTGCACAATCGCAGCTTGTGGTACACGGCCGGCTTCCTGCTGATGTGCCACGTGCTGGTGCGCTATGGCCTGTGGCAGCGGTTGTATCAGCGGTTGCCGGCCCCGGTGCTCGGCATGGGCTACGCCGTCTGCGTCTGCTCGGCGATGGTGCTGGCGCCGGACGCCGGCGCCGGGTTCATTTACTTCAACTTCTGAGAGGCGTGGTTACGGATGGTCAAGGAAGGTCTGAGGTCGAGCCAACCAGCCCTCGCCTCTCCCCGTTGGGGAGAGGCCGCCATCTCGCGAAAGCGAGATGGCGGGTGAGGGGTCTTGATGATCCGATACAACCCCTCACCCGGTTGGCTCGCTGCGCTCGCCAACCACCCTCTCCCCAGCGGGGAGAGGGTAAGAGAGGTGGCTGGTGTTCCTCTGAGGTCATTTCATCTTGGACCATCAATAACTCTCTCTTGCCAGGGCTAAGAAATCCTCCGTGAACCTCACCGCTCGATTCACCGACTGGCTTCGTTCGGCGCTGCTCCGGGGCCCATTGCCGCGGACCGCGGCGATTCGCCCGAACAATCGCCGACGCAAGGCCGCCATCGCGCTCGGTGCCGCTGCCGTGCTCTTGTTCGGGTTCCAACTCGCCCTGGGAATTGCCGCCGAGGAATCGCTGTACATTCGCGACCCCGGTTATTCGGACAAGGAAATCCGTCTGGCACGGCAGGAACTTCTCAATCCCGAAGGTCCGCGGATCGTCATGCTCGGCACATCGCGGACCGCTGCAGCCTTCGATGCCGGCACCATGCGGGCGATGCTCGGCCGCGGCGTCGTCTTCAACTTCGGCATCCCGGCGTCCGGGCCGATCACGCACCTGGTGTACTTGAAGCGGTTGCTTGCCGACGGCCATCGCCCCGACTTGCTAATTCTGGAAGTGCTGCCGCCGACGCTGGCCGATACGCCGGGCGGTCCCGGCATACCCGCGGGCCCACTGGAAGGCCGATTCTTTTATGGCGACCGCCTGCGCCACAGCGAACTCGATACGGTCATCGGTTACGGCTTCCCGGCCGACGACGTGCGCCACAAATGGCGGCAATCGGTCGCGGTTCCCTGTTATGCCTTGCGCTTCCCGATCGTGGGCCGGCTGATGCCGAGCGCCTTGCCGTGGCATCTGCGCTTCGACTGGAGCCGGGGTTGCGACGACTTCGGCTGGGGCGCCTCGATCAACGAAAACGTCACGCCGCAGGCTTATGCGAAGGGCCTGCAACAAGCGCGCGGCGAATACCAGGCCATCTTGGCGAACTTGATACCCAACGGCGGCGGGGCGCGAGCCCTGGCCGACGTGCTGGCCCTGTGCCGCGATGAACGGATCGCCGTGCGATTGGTGATGATGCCCGAGGCCGCCGGCTTCCGGGCCATGTATTCGCCGGAAGTGATCAGCCGTTTGCACGACTACCTCGAGCGATTGTGCCGCGACTACGGCTGCGAGTATACCAATGCCCGCGAATGGCTGGACGATACCGCGTTCAGCGACGGCCACCACATGTTGCGCGCCGGCGCCAGGGAATTCACGGACCGCCTGTATCGCGAAGTGATTCGAGATTAGCCGCGAGGCGAAGCCGAGCGCGGATTTATTCAAGGGTCGATGATGGCGGAAGTGGCTGCGAAAGCCGGTGTCGTTCGACGGGTCGCGATTCCATTGCGGCGCGCGATCCGCGTGCGCCTCCAAGTGTTGACGGCGCCGGCGAAGCCGCGACTGCGGCGGGCCTTCCCTTCGCGGCGCTTCGCGGCCACCGCGGTGGTCGTCGGGCTGGCCTGCTTTTTCGCCATGGAACTGGGTCTCGGCTGGGCCGTCCACACCGAGCGATCGCCGCTCCGCGATCCCATCTATTTCGACAAGCTCGCCAAGCTCCGTCAGCACCCTGCATTCTTTCCAACAGCCTCGGCCGCCGGGTCGAACACCGTTCTCTTCATCGGCAGTTCGCGAACGCTCAACGCCGTCGATGCCCGCGCGGCCCAAGCCAAACTGTCGCATGCCCTCGGGCGGCACGTCGAAACGTTCAATTTCGGCCAGGCCGGCGCCGGACCAGTCACCAACGCCATCTACCTGCGGCGACTGCTCAAGGAAGGCGTCAAACCCGCGTTCGCGGTCATTGAGGTGCACCCGACGTTCCTCGCCGGGCAGCGGCCCGACCCACCGGAAACGCGATGGCTCTTGCCGATCCGCTTGCGGCCCGACGAAATGCCCCTGGTGCATGCGATGGGCTTCCCGGCCAAGCCGCCCGCCGTGCACGGCCCGCGCGGCCTCCTCGCCCCCTGGTACGAATACCGCTTCCTCCTTCTCGACCGCTACGCGCCATTCTTCCTCATGACCGATCAACGGCTCAACGGCGGCCACGAGTCGGACGACTTCGGCTTCACCCGCCTTCAAGACGACATCGACGCCGATTCCAAGAAGCGACTGCTGGCCATCGCCTTCTCGCAGTACGCCTATTATCTCGACGGCTACCGGCCGAACGGTTGCGGCATCGAGGCCATCCGCGACGCGCTCGACGTCTGCCGCGCCGCGGGGATTCGTGCGGCCATCGCCTTCTTGCCGGAATCGACGGAATGGCGCGGCTGGTACGACCCGGTCGGGCTCAAGGAACTCGACGCGGTATTCGCCCGCATCGGCAAGGAATACGGCGTCCCGGTGATCGATGGCCGCCGCTGGGTGCCGGACGGCCTGGCCCTCGATGGGCATCACCTGGCCGGCGCCGGCGCGGATGTCTTCACCGACCGGTTGGTGCGCGAAGCGCTCGTTCCGTGGATGCGCGGGGGCCGCGGCACGCCATGAACCTCG
Organism: Urbifossiella sp.; assembly: GCA_035571955.1. GTDB lineage: Bacteria > Planctomycetota > Planctomycetia > Gemmatales > Gemmataceae > Urbifossiella. The sequence goes on from DATNBQ010000358.1 coordinate 4,099, forward strand.
CCACCGGGCTAATGCGGATGCTGTGGCGGTTCCCAAGAACCGGGGACGCGGCGCGGCTTAGACCTACTCCTTCGACACGACCGCCGCGAAAGAACGCCCGCGCGACCATCGCCTGGTTCGCCAGCATCGCGCTCTTCCTGAACGTCGCGGCCTTCCTTCTCCTTGAAATGGATGGTTCGCACTATCGCGACCTGGAATACGGCAAGCGGGCCGTCAGCTTAAAGGAACGCCTCGCGGAGCACCCCGAGCGGCCGCTCGTGCTCGTCATCGGAAGTTCGCGAGCCTCCATGGGTGTTCGCCCCGAGGCCTGGGAAGAAACTCGTCCCAATGCGCCCGGCCACCCGGATCCACTGATTTTCAATATGTCGCTGGTCGGCAGCGGCCCGCTAATGGAACTGATGTCTCTGCGCCGCGCCTTGGCCGACGGCTTTCGCCCCGATGCAGTG
>DATNBQ010000359.1:0-16399 GCA_035571955.1 Urbifossiella sp.
GGGTCTTGGCTGCGGCGGGGTCGTACTGCGAGCGGAACGTGAATGCCATCCTTGGCTCCTTGGAGAAACGCCTGAAATACCGATGAGCTGGAGTCTATCAACTCAGAATGGAACTGGCGACACTTGTTGATTCACCAGTCCTAAGATACCATTCACTTAAATTCGGCTTGGACCCTGTGAATTGAATATCATGCGACGGGAAAAAACTGCCTGAGATTGCTCGCATAAAATGAAGCGTTATATTTAATTCGTTGGACTTGATAGGGAATTAAATATAACGCTTTTCGCGACCTATTTTTGAGGCGTTCAAGATCGCGTGCAAGTTCGGAGGTTGAACACCGTAAGCCCGCGCAAGTTCGGCGTCGCTCGGGTATGTTCCGGCCGCCTTGTCGGCCCTTATCTTGCGGTTCCGCTCCTGCACTTCCGGGTCTATGCTTCCCTTCGGTCGCCCCCGCTTGCCCTTCCGCTTTGGCGCATTCGATGGCGCGGCAGTTTGCTCCGGCGGGACCGCCGTGACGGGTTCCGGTTCGCCGCGGAGTTCGCGTTTCAGTCGTTCGACGGATGCGCGAGAAACAAGCGTGGCCTTTCGCGCGTAATGGAGTCGCTTGCCGTCGCCGCGTGGGGCCGCATCCACCAACTTCTTGCCGATGATGCCGCTGAGTTTTCCAACTTTGAGCAGACGATGAACGGCGGCGTTATCGATCTTCAATTCGACCGCCGCCTCGGCAACGGTGAGCCGCTCGGCGGGAACCGGCACTTCCTTCCGCTTCGCCTTCATCGCCTCGACGAACTCCGTGGAGATGTACGCTTTCGTTCGGGCGCGACCGTCGGCGCTCTTGGCCGTCTTCTTCTCGATGCGAGTTGGCGGGATCTGTGCGGCTGCCATTCTGCGGAGCGTTCGGAGACTTATGCCGAGCTCCTTGCGGGCAGTTTCGACGTAAGTGAAGCCTGGGTACTCTGGAACCTTCGCTTGCTTCCGCATCGCCTCGCGAACTCGAATGAGTTCCGGTTCCGGGAAGTGGCGGAATTGGCGGTTGAGAGCGTTCGGCAGTTCGCACGAATCGAGAACCTCGCCGTTCAGCCAGGGGCAACCCGTTCCCTTGATGTCGGCCCATTTCTCCAGGGTGGGCCTTGAGACGCCAAGGAACGCCATTGCCTTCCGCGGCGTCAGATACCGCATTCCATCATGCTCGACGACTTCCTTTTCCTTGTGTGCCTGTCGCGTCGCCGCTTTTGTGAATGCGTTCTTCCTCCCCTGTTTGCCCTTCTGACAACCGCATGACGTGGTGTTGCCGGTTATCACTCTCCCGGCGGGGACGGTGGTTGTGCCGCCGCACTTACACGAGAGTTGCCAGTAGCGCTTCCCCGTCCCGGCCGATTCCTTCGGGTCGAATCGCTTGAAGGTGAGATGTCCATACTTGCGGCCGGTGTAGTCGATGGGAGCGGGCATGTTCATTCCTCGCATGTTGCGCCGGGCTGCTGGATCGGACGGGGGTCACGCGAGCAACCCACGCCGATCCAGCCCGCGGTTCATGAGGCCGCGGCCGGCTAGTGTCATGATGTACGGAACGTCAGTTGTGAGATTCATCCCACGGCGGCCGCGACGCTCGCGGCTAGCTTTGCGTTTTTCTCCGCGTAGATTTCGCTCGTCTTCGCGCTCGCGTGGCCGAGCAGGTATTGCACCGGCTCCAGCCCGTGGCTTTCTCGGACGATGGTTCCGAACAGGTGCCGGAGTTGGTTCGGATGCCAGTGATGGACGCCGAGCCATTCCTTGACCGCGGCCGCATGCTTCATTTTCAGCCGCTGCCGCCAGTCGCTCCATGATTCGCCATCCCTGCGGGCCATCGGCTTCGGCAACGGGAATGCCTTCTGTGCGGCGACTCGGATTGCATGGGCGTAGGTGTGAGCGGTGTAGGCCTCGGCGGGCTGGAGCTTCGGGTTCTTCTTGCGCCGATCGGCCTGGCTCGGCTGTACCCGCGTTTTCCGATTCGCTCGCATCGCATCGAAGCGTTCTTCGCGCGCCCGGCGAGGGCTGAACAGCGGGGCCGTCGGATCGACAACCCGGCCTTCAGCGATGAACTCGTTGATAATGGCCTGCCCCTTCGGGCCGATCAAGATAACCCGCTCTCGGCCGGTGTGGGCCATCTTGTGATGCCGCGGGCGGAAACTCCAGACGGCGCCGGTGCGGTCGATGTCGGCCAGGTGGACCATGACCACTTCGCCGGGCCGCATGCCGGTATGGCGCTGTAGTTCGACCATGGCCCGGAGATGGCGGCCGAGATGTGGGAGCGTGGCATCGACGAGCGCGGGGTCAACGGGCTTCACGGGATCGGTTTCCCGGGCGTCGCTTCGTCCAGCTTTGAGGCCGTCGAGCAGTTTCAACGCGCCATAGACTTCGGCCCGGATGAGTTGCCGTGAGGCCGCCCACTTGAACATCCGCTTGATGCGGCCAACGCGGCGATTGATTACCTTTCGCGACCATCCGGCCGCGACCATCCCGTTCCGCACTTCCTCGAGGGCGAGCGGCCCGAACGACGCCGCGACGGTGTGGCCGTACTTTGGCCGGATCGTCGCCAGAGAGCGCTTGAACTCGTCCAGCTCCCCTGTCGGCGTACCGTCCGCGTGGCGATAGTACTTCTCCGCGAACCGGATGAAGGCAAGCATCACCTCGTCAATGGTGACGTGCTGGGCGTCCGCGGGCGGAATGTAGCCGTTCTTGCCGATGTTGCCGACGATGCGGGCGTATTCGCTCCGGGATTCGGGCGAGTTGTGCTTGCCGAGATAGTGGTCGCTGCGTGTCCCATCCGGGTTCCGGACGGTGACGACGGCTTGGCCGGTGGGCTTGTGAAGTCGGTATTTCGGGACGGCGGATTGACGGGGCACGGTCGCTCCCTGCGGTAGTACTACCGCAGTTGAGGCTTCTGACCGTGCGCTCCGGACCGTCCGGAGGTAAGCGTAAAAGCTTCAGTCGATGGGCTTTACTTTTAGTGCCCCCTCTCGGGCTCGAACCGAGGACCCGCTGATTAAGAGGCAGATAGAAATCGGCCGCGATAAAGCACAAAAGACCAAGATTAACAGGCTGACGGATGCGGCCGCAAGAAAGTATAAAAGACACAAGATTAAGAGGCAGATAGAAATCGGCCGCAAGAAAGCACAAAAGACACAGAATTAAGAGGGTCCTTTTCGTCCGTTTTGTGTTTTGCGGCCGTAAATCTTGCTTTGGTTCTCCGAGCATTCTAGCGATCTGGTCGGCAGCTCCACGCCGTGTTGCGGCGGAGTCGCGCGGACGGCCAGGCGCTTTCGCGGTTCGTAAGATCACTGCATGTCCACGGAACCTCTGGGAATAGCGCTCGTCGGTTGCGGCACAGTCGGCGGCGGCGTCGCGAAAATCCTGCTCGAACACGGCGATCGCCTGGCCGCGCGCGGCGGTCGGCACCTCCAATTGAAAAAAGTCGTCGTCCGCGATGCCAACAAGCCGCGCGGCGTCCGCCTGTCACCCGACTTGATGGGCACGGTCGCCGATGTCCTTGCCGACCCCGGCATTAACGTCGTCGTTGAGTTAATTGGCGGAACCACGCGGGCCAAGGAGATCGTGCTGGGGGCGCTCGCCGCCGGCAAGCACGTGGTGACGGCGAACAAGGCCCTACTGGCCGAAGCCGGCAACGAGGTGTTCGAGGCGGCGCGGGCGGCCGGCAAGACTGTCTGCTTCGAAGCGGCCGTGGCCGGCGGCGTTCCCATCATTCGCGCCATCGGCGAAAGCCTGGCCGCCAATCAGATCACCGCGATTCAGGCGATCCTGAACGGCACGTCGAACTTCATTCTCACGGCCATGTCCGAGCGCGGCATCGATTACGCGGCGGCGCTCGCCGAGGCTCAGCAACTCGGTTATGCCGAGGCCGACCCCACGCTCGACGTGGACGGTTCCGATGCCGCTCACAAGTTGGCCATCCTCGCTCAAATCGCCTTCGGCGTCGCCGCCAAACCGACGGACATCGAACGCCACGGCATCGACACGCTCGACGCCATGGACATCCGCTTCGCCGACGAACTCGGTTACACGATCAAACTGCTGGCCGAAGCCTGGACCTCGGAAACTGGGAATTCGGAATTCGGAATTCGGAATGATCGGAGATCAACCGACAACGATGAACAAGCCAATCGGGGCCATAATCCGCATTCCGAATTCCACATTCCGCATTCGAAAGTGGCGCTGCACGTGGCGCCGGTCTTGTTGCGGCATACGGACCTGCTGGCGCAGGTGCGGGGGGCGTACAACGCGATTGCCGTGCACGGCGACTTCGCCGGCGAGACGCTCTATCAAGGACCCGGCGCGGGGCAGATGCCGACGGCCAGCGCCGTGGTCGCCGACTTGATCGATTTGGCGGTCGGCCGGGCCCAGCGGACTTTCGCCGCGGCCAAGCTGTGGAGCCGCGAAAGCAAGGGATTTAGCGTCGAACCGGCCGAGCGCGTGAAAAGCCGCTTCTACCTGCGGCTGCTCGTCGCCGATCAACCAGGCGTGCTGGCGGACATCACCCGCATCCTCGCCGACGAACGCATCAGCATTTCGAGCGTCGTGCAGCACGAAGCGGCGGAAGGCGCCCGCGAACCGGTGCCGCTCGTGATCGTGACTCACTACGCCGAGACGGGGGCCTTCAAGGCGGCGATTCAAAAGATGAACGCTCATTCGGCGGTCGCCGCCCCCGCCGTTTATTTCTCGATGGGCGATTAGAACGTCGGGTCGCATTGTATCGCTTATTCCTGTTATTTGGGCCGCGGAGTTGGCGCGGACCCGGCGAGCGGGAGCGACAACTCGGATTCCACGAGTTAAACTGAGCGGATGGCGGAAATCACGCACGATCCCCCCACGACCGATGAGGAACCGGCCATCGGCGCCGGCATCGATTTCAGCGACCCGAACTCGCCGCTCGCGCCGTTCTACTTCCGCACCACGCACATCCTCGCTGTCGCCATTCTCGGGGCCGTGTTCGTCTTCGTTTCCAACTTGCCGCTCTGGCACACGGACGTGTGGGGCCACGTTCGCTACGGGCAGTGGATGGTGGAACATCGGGCGATTCCCGATCGCGAACCGTTTTGTCCGTGGTGGGATGGCCGCATCCCGTTCACGCAGTTCTACACGCTCACGCAACTGGCCATGTACGAGACGTACGCGCTGGGGGAACGCCTGGCCGGCGGCGATGAACTGCACCGCGAGATGGGCGGCGCGGACTTGCTTCGCCTCCTGCACGCGAGCCTGACGACGGCGCGGCTCGCGGTTTTGTTGTTCGTCTTTTGGCGGCTCTCGCAGTCGTGGCGGATCGCGCTGCTGTCCCTGGCCGCGGCCATGTCGCTCGACTTCCTTACCTGGTCCGTGTTCCGTCCGCAGACATTCGGGCAGCTCGGCTTCGCGCTGTTGCTCTTGACTCTATCGCGGCCGATGCTGTCGCAGCGGGCCATGCTCGCCATTCCCGCGATGATGGTGCTGTGGGCGAACGGCCACGGCAGCTACGTGGTCGCGTTCGTGATGCTCGGGGCGGTGCTCGCCGGCCGGATCATCGAGGCGATCGTCGAAAAGCGAGCCCCGTGGAAGGACGCCGCCTCGCTGCGCCTCGCCGCGGTTATCGCGGTATCGCTCGTTGGAATCGGCTTGCTGAATCCTTACGGCTTCGAATTCTACTCGCGAACGCTGCAGTTCGCGGCCCATCCGAGTTTGCAAGGCGGCGTAGGCGAATGGAAGCCGCTCGCGTTCCTGTGGGGTTGGGGGCACGATTCGGATGCCGGCCTGCACTGGATCTTCATCGCCTCGCTCGCCGTCATCGTCTTGACGCAACTGGCATCGACGAAGGCAATCCCGCCGCACCGATTGATCGTGCTCGTGCTGTTCGGGCTAGGGTTATCCTTGCAGCAGCGGTTCGCGATCTGGTGGGCGATGCTCGTGCCGTGGGTGCTGGCGCCGCAGTGGGCGGAGTTAGCGAAGGACTGGCCGGCGCGATGGACTCCGGCGGCGAGCGTACCGAGTTTCCGGAAGACGGCAATCGCCGCGATGCTTCTGTTCCCCTGCTTCATGTGGTCGGTGCTCGGCGGTTGGGCGGTCACCGGCGGGCCGACACCGCTCGGGCCTTCGGCCAGCGACCCAAATCAGCCGTTCAGCTTGTCGCAGGGAACGCCGTGGGAACTGGCGGGCGAGGTCCGCGAACCGGGTTCGACAGCAGCGCCGTGGGCCGCCAAGCTGGCCGAGACCATTCGCCGCAATTATCCCGGCGGCCGATTCACCGGCTCCATCCTGGCCACCCCCATGCAGGGCGATTACCTCATGTGGGCGCTCGCGCCTGATGTGCCCGTCACCTATTCGCACATGCATCTGTTCCACCCGGATTACTGGGAAGAACTGGCGGTGGTTGGCCAGGGGCGGCCCGGCTGGCGCGACGTGATCGAAAAATACCGCGTCAATTTGATCATCGTGGAAGCCCAGTACGGCCCGAAGCTGCGCGAGCAATTGCGGAAGTCCAAGGAATGGACGATCGTGCTCGACGAGACGGACGACCCGAAGAAGCCGATTCCGTTAACCCGGCAACTGATCGCAATCCGCAACCGACCGCTGTAGAAGCCAAGGAGACTAACCACAGAGGCACAGAGACATAGAGAAGAGATTGAAATGCGATTTTGACCACGGATGACCCGGAGGGTACGGATAAAGAATGATGATTATTGGTTCTTTTTTATCCGTGTTCTCCGTGTGATTCGTGGTTGTTTCTCTCCTGATTTCTCTGTCTTCTTTGTGTCTCTGTGCCTCTGTGGTTAGTCCGGTTTTCATGGAAGGCGTTGATTCATGACTGATGGGGATTCACGACTAGCTGGTGCGGCATCCGGACCCGGCACGGCGCGGGCTGTCGTGCTATTCGCGCTTGTCGGCCTGTTTGCGTATTTCAATTCGCTGCACGGCGCGTTTCTTCTCGACGACGACCGCTTCGCCCGCGACGAAAACATCGGTAAGCCCTTCAAAAGCGAAATGGCGGCCAGGCCCGTGATCTCGCTGTCGCTGGCCATCGATTACTGGATCGACGGCCGCAACCCGCGCGGCTACCACGCGATGAACCTCGCGGTGCACATCCTCGCCGGCCTCTTCCTTTACGATCTCGTTCGCCGCACGCTGCTGGCCCCGCGCTTCGGCGGCCAGTTCGACCGCTGGGCAGGCTGGATCGGCCTCGTTGCCGGTCTCACCTGGCTCGTGCATCCGCTCAACACGCAAGCCGTGACATACGTGATCCAGCGCTGCGAATCGTTCATGGGAATGTTCTTCCTGGCCAGCCTGTGGTGTTATGTGCGCGGGGCGTGGTCGAATCGCGGCCGCTGGTGGTTCTTTGGCGCTGCAATCTGCTGCGCCCTCGGCGCCGGCTGCAAGGAACTGATGATCGCACTGCCGCCGCTCGCGCTCCTCTACGACCGCACGTTCATTACCGGCTCGTGGCGCGAATCGCTGCGCCGCCGCTGGTTGATCCTCGGTCTGCTTGCCGTGCCGCCAATCGCCGGGTTGCTGGCGCTCGCGCTCACCGGATTCTTCACCGACTCGGCCGGCACCGTCGGCTTCGGCGTCAAGATTTACACGCCGTACACATACGCCCTGACGCAAACCGAGGTGATCCTGCACTATTTGCGGCTCGCGTTCGTACCGACGGGCCTTACGCTCGACTACCTGGACTGGAAGCCGTGCACATCGCTTCGCGATTGCTGGCTTTCCGCCAGCATCGTCATCGGGCTGCTGGCCATCACGGCCGTCGGCGTACTCTTCCGCACCGCCTGGAGCTTCCCAGCGGCGTGGTTCTTCGTCATCCTGGCGCCGTCGTCGAGCATCGTACCGGTTCAAGATGCGGCCTTCGAACATCGCATGTATTTGCCGCTCGCTGGGGTAATTGCGTTAGTCGTCAGCGGCATCGCATGGGCGGCATTGCGTTGGCGACCGGCTTCGGGCCGCGCACTGGGAATCGGGGCCGGCATCGCGATCTTCGCGCTCGGCCTGCTCACCGCGGCGCGGAACGAGGCCTACAGTTCGCCACAACGGTTGTTCGCGGATAACGCCGCGAAGCGACCCGCCAATGGCCGCGTTCGTCTTAACCTTGCCGTTCAGTTGTTCGGCGCCGGCGACGTTTCCGGCGCCGAGGAGCAACTAGCCGAGGCGTTCCGGCTGCCGCTCCAGTTGCCGTCGCTGCGCGGCGAACAAGTGAAGGTGCTGCGCGAAGCCGGTCGTTCCGCCGATGCCGTCGCCGAGGCGCGAAAGATGCAGCAGGAGCAGCCCGATTCCATCGCAGCGGCTTACGAATATGGGTTATCATTGCTGGTCGATGGGCAGGCGGCGAAGGCGGCGCCGTTGCTGCAACGGGCCGCCGACGAGTCGCCGGGCAACAAGTTCTACCGCTTGCACTGCGGGATCGCCTTGATGGCGACTGGCCGCGACGCCGACGCTGATGCCGAGTTTCGCGCGACGGCGGCCATCGACCCGAAGTATGCGGCCCTCCTGAATCAAACGAGCCGACGGATCGCTAACGACCCGGACGCCAAGAAATCGAATTTACGGCTGGCGGCCTGGTACGCCGACGCGTCGTGCCGGATGAGCGACGACCCCTCGGCCGAGTTTCGGGATACCCATGCGATGACGCTGGCGCGGCTCGGCCGCTTTCCCGAAGCTGCCGCCGAAGCGGCCCATGCCGATGAGCAGGCCCGGCGCGACGGCGATTATTATCGCGCCGAACGGATCGAAAGCCGCGCCGCTCTTTACCGAGCCGGGAAGTCGTTTTTACCCGAGTCAACGCCATGAGCCCGACGACTCTCGAATCGCCCCAGGCACTTCCCGCGACCGCTAGCACAGCGGCATGCCTCTACTGCCGTTCCACCGACCTCGCGCCTTTCCACACTGGAGTCAGCGATCGGCTCGGCTTCGTGCCCGGCCATCGCACCTTCCTCCGCTGCCGATCGTGTGGGTCCGCCGTCCTCGATCCGCTGCCGCATACGGATGACCTGCCGGGCTTCTATCCGCCGGTGTACAGCTTCACGCTCGAACTCGGCCAAAGCCGCTTCAAACGCTGGCTGAGCCAGGCCGAATATCGCTTGTTCTTTCGGCCGCAGTACAGGGCCCAGGTTCGCCGGGTGATGCGGGCGTGCGGCTGGAAGCGCGGCGACGGCAAGAAGCTTCTCGATGTCGGTTGCGGCCGCGGCCTCAGGCTCCTCGAATTCCGCCGCCTCGGCTTCGACGTGCATGGCCTCGACGTGCAGGCCGACGTCGTCCGCTATTTGCAGGAAGAATTAAACATCCCCGCCGAGTGCGCCGACGTCTCAGCCATGAACCGCTTCCATGCGCCGAATTCCTTCGACCTCATCACGACCTTCTTTTTGATCGAACACATTCCGGACGTGCGCGAGGCGCTGGCGGCGATGTTCGAACTGCTCAAGCCGGGCGGCTGGGTCGCCGCCGCGGTGCCGTTCGTCGATTGCGTCCAGGCCGGTTGGTTCGGCAAGAACTGGATCAACGTGCGCGAGGCGCCGAGGCATCTGTCCCTGCCGACGCAGGCGGGGATGACAGAAGCGTGCCGGGCCGCGGGCTTCGAGAACGTCGCGATCGTGCCGGATTCCGCCTTGAACTGCGCCGGGCAGATCGCGTCGTCGCTGCTCCCCGGCGCGACGCTGACCCACGTTTACGGCCAAAGCCGAATCAAGCCGCTGCTCGCACGGGCCGTGGGCGCCGGCGTGATGTTCGCCTCGGTGCCGTGGTGCCTGTTCGAAAACCGCGTTATCGGCCGAATCTCGCTCGGCATCGCGATGGCCCAGAAACCCGTGACGTGACCATGCTCGTTCGCGAAGCGAAGTGGCTGGCCCAACGCATGGCCGAACTCGGCGACGACGCCCTGTTCCCGATGCTGAACATCGGCAGCCACACGGAACAATTCCGCGCCCGCGAGCAGCCGTGGATCAACCGCTACATCTTCGCGCCGATCGTGCAGCGCGGCGGCAAGGTTGTCCACCTCGACATCCGCGAAGCGCCCGGCGTCGATCTCGTCGGCGACCTCACCGAGCCCGGCTTCCTCGCCAAGGTCGCCGCCATGCGATTCCGTTCCGCGTTCTGCTCGAACCTGCTGGAACACGTGCCGAATCGGGAAGCGATCGGTCGGGCCGCTGTCGCTGCCGTCGAAGCCGGCAGCTACCTGATTGTTTCGTGCCCGAACAACTTCCCATACCACCCGGACCCGATCGACACCATGTTCCGCCCCGGCGTGGATGAACTCGCGGCCCTCTTTCCCGGAACGAAACTGGTCCAGGGCGAACTGGTGCCCAGCGGCACACTAAGCAGCTACATCGCCGCGAAGTTCGCTTCGGATCCGCTGGCCCTGGTGAGGAATCTGTTTCGCCGCAAGAAGCAGGTCGTGACTGCGACCGATTCCGGAATGTCGGCGCGGGCCTGGCTGCCCTGGCTGTGGCGGACGTTTTACCAAACCTGCATCGTGTTGCGGAAGCGTCCCGCGTAGCCGCGACCACCCTGTTCAAGGTGAAGGTTCATTGCTTTAACGACGAATCCTACAGGGCGTCAGAAAGGCAATGACAGGAACCAGCCAGGCCCCGCCTCTCCCCGTTGGGGAGAGGCCGACATCTCGCGGAAGCGAGATGTCGGGTGAGGGGTCTTGTGATGCGGATTCAGCCCCTCACCCGGTTTGCTCGCAGCGCTCGCAAACCTCCCTCTCCCCAACGGGGAGAGGGTCTGACAGGCGGTTGGCTCGATGTCATTGCTTGCCTGAAGGTAAACGAAGAAAGAAGCTAACATAGCGGCTTTACCACGGATGCTCAGCTTTCAGAGGTGGTAAGCCGCGACCCAACGGGGAGCGCGCTTTCGAATGCGCATTTTGATCGTAAGTCATCTCGCCTTGCCGCACGTCGGCGGGGTCGAGAATCTGGTCGATTTGGAAATCCGCGGTCTGGCGGCCGTCGGGCACGAGGTCGCGCTCGTCACCAGCGATGGCGGCGGGGCCGGCCGCACTCCCGCGTATCCCGCCGTGGTCCGCGTCATCCGCGTTCCGGCCTGGCACATCCTCGAACGGCGACTGGGGATTCCTTATCCGCTGTTCGGTCCGGGATTGCTTAACCCACTGATCCGCGAGATCGCCCGGGCCGACATCGTGCACGCTCACGGCTTCATGTTTCAGAACAGCGCTCTGGCTGTCGTCGTTGCCAAGCTTCTCGGGAAGCCGTGCGTTTTGACCGATCACGGCGGCATCCAGCGATTCGCTTCGAAGGCAGCGACTTTCGCGGCTCGTCTTGGCGCTGAAACGGTCGGCCGCCTTTCGGCCAGTCTCGCGACGCGGATCGTCACTTACAATGCTCGTATCCAGGCGACGCTGAACAAGCTCGGCCGCCGGAGCGATGCCGAGTTCGTTCCCAATCCGGTCGATGGGTCGCTGTTTTATCCGCCGACCGCGAAAGAACGTGCCGCGGCCCGCGCGTCTCTCGGCTGGCAAGCGGACCGCAAAAAGGTCCTGTTCGTCGGCCGGCTGATTGCCGCCAAGGGCGTAAAGCTCTTGCTCGAAGCCGGCGATCCATCGTTCGACCTGGTATTCTGCGGTCCCGGCGACCCGTCGATCATCGGCGCTGCGCCGCCGGGAACCGAACTCCTCGCGCCGCGGCCGCAAGCGGAACTCCGCCAGCTTTATCACGCCGCGGATACCCTGGCGTTGCCGGCCGAGGTTCGTGAAGGCTTTCCGCTCGTGGTGCAGGAAGCGATTGCCTGCGGCTTGCCGGCGGTGCTCGGCGACGACCCCGGCTTCGCCCCATACCGCGCGTTGCCGGGATTGATCCTCTGCGAGCGAACACCGGTTGCCGTGCGGGCCGCGATTCAAAAAGCCCTGGCCGTCGGCGCGGCACTCGCCGAATCCGGTCAGAAGCCGATCGAGTTCTTTCCCACCCTCGAGCGGTGGGTGGCCCGAATCTTCCCGATGCCGGACCGGCGGGAGGCGTCGCTTGTCATCGCCTGACGACATCTGGGTCGTGATCCCGGCATTCAATGAAGCGAGCCGCATCCGGGCCACGCTCGAAGAACTGCTGCCGCATCAGCGGAACGTTGTGGTGGTGGACGATGGTTCCCCGGACGACACGGCGGATGTCGCCAGGGCGTGCGGCGTCTGGGTCGTGCGGCATCCCATCAACCGGGGGCAAGGGGCCGCCTTGCAGACGGGCATCGACTTCGCCCATCAACGCGGCGCCGCCATCATCGTGACATTCGATGCCGACGGCCAACACGACCCCGCCGACATTCCCGCCCTGCTCGCGCCGGTCCTTTCCGGCGATGCGGATATTGCCCTCGGCTCGCGGTTTCTGGGAACGACCGTGGGAATGCCGCTATCGCGGCGAATCGTCTTGAAACTCGGCGTGCTGTTCACGCGCTTGGCCTCGCGCATCCGCGTCACCGATTCGCACAACGGCTTCCGGGCCTTCTCGCGATCCGCCGCCGAGGCCCTGCGGATTCGCCAGGACCGCATGGCCCACGCTTCGGAAATCCTGGATGAAATCCGCCGCCTCGGGCTCCGCTTCCGCGAAGTGCCGGTGACCGTGCGCTACACCGCCGCCACACTGGCCAAGGGGCAAAGTTCCTGGAACGCGGTGCGGATCGTCTGGCAATTCCTGGTGGGAAAGGTCGTGAAATGAACGCCGTACACGTTCTCTTCGCTCAAGGCTCGAGCCCCGCGGATATCCGCGTCTCGGCGCCGGTGTTCCAAACGATTGCCGTCGGCGCGATGGCGCTGTTGCTGTTTCGCGATCTGTGGAACTGGTCGCGGCCCTATCCGGGCAAGTTCGTGCGGTTGCTGCGCTGCCTGGCGTGGATCGGGGCGGGCGCGGCGATTGCCGACCCGTGGCTGGTGCAGGCCGTGGCGACGGCACTCGGCATCGGCCGCGCCGCCGACGCCGTGCTCTATGTGTTTGTGCTGGCGTTCCTGTGGGTCTCGTTTTACTTGTACACGCGCTGTTTGCGCCTGGAACGCGACATCACGGCGCTAACTCGGCACATCGCGATCCAGGAAGCGAGTCGCGGAGCCGCAAGCGGCTTGCGCGACTGATTCGATTTCTCGATAGGCATCGGAAGCCGGATCAACTGCAGCCGCTGGTTTGCCCGCAGTTGTCGCAGCGCATGCACGACCCGCTGCGGACCAACATCAGCGCGCCGCAGTTCGCGCACGGGTCGCCTTCGTATCCCTTTTGTTTCGCCTGGCGGATGCGTTCCTCGAGGGAGGCATCCAGCGAGGCGAAGCCGAACCGCGGCGCGATCACGGACGCCAAAGCGACGCCGCCGCCATGGCCATTGCCGTTCGCGTGATGGTGGCCGTTGCCGTTCAACTCGCCGTTGGCGGCCGCGACTCCGGCGCTGTTCGGCTTCACGTTCGCCGATCGCGGATGCACCGCGAGTGCCGCCTTCGGGTCCACTTCGCGTTCGGAAATCAGTTCCTCGTCGTCGAAGTCCGGGGCCTCGGCTTTCTCCTGGTGGAGCGAGTCGCCGCGGAGGTCTTCCGGGCGCACGTGGGCCAGGTCGGTGCGGCCGAGATACGTGATCGCCAGTTCGCGGAAGATGTAGTCGATGATCGATGTCGACATCTTGATGTACGGGTTCCCTTGCACCACGCCATTCGGTTCGAAGCGGGTGAACAGGAAGGCGTCGATGTATTCTTCGAGCGGAACGCCGTGCTGCAAGCCGAGGCTGACGGCGATGGCGAAGCAGTTGGTCATGCTGCGGAAGGCGGCCCCTTCCTTGTGCATGTCGATGAAAATTTCGCCGAGGGTGCCGTCGTCGTATTCGCCGGTGCGAATGTACATTTTGTGGGTGCCGATGCGGGCTTTTTGCGTGTAGCCGGCGCGGCGATCCGGTAAGCGCCGGCGGCGGGCGATGTAGCGGTGAATCACCTTCTCAGTGATCCGCTCGGCGGTCTGCAGCGCCAGCGATTTCGGCTCGATTTCGGCGGCGACCGCCGCGAGGATGGCGGCTTCCGACGAATCGGCCACCGAGTTCAGCGGTTGGCTCAGCTTCGAGCCGTCGCGGTACAGGGCATTCGCCTTCGTCATCAGTTGCCACGACAGCCAGTACGCCCGCTTCACGTCCTCGATCGTGGCGTCGTGCGGCATATTGATGGTCTTGGAAATCGCCCCCGAGATGAACGGCTGGGCCGCGGCCATCATGCGGATGTGCGATTCCCACGACAGGAAGCGCTTGCCGAGTTTGCCGCACTTATTGGCGCAATCGAAGATCGGGTAATGCTCGGGCTTCAGGTGCGGGGCGCCTTCGATGGTCATGGTGCCGCACACGAAGGTGCTGGCTTCTTCGACCTGCTTCTTGGTGAAACCGAGGTGGCGCAGCACGTCGAAATCAGGGGCTTCGAGCACGGCTTCGGGAACGTGCAACGTATCGCGGAGGAAGGCGTCGCCGAGCGTCCAGCGGTTGAACACGAACGGGAGTTCGAAAGCGCCGGGCAGGCTTTCCTCGACTTTCGCCAGCACTTCGTCAGTGAATCCCTTGGCCTTGAGGCTGGCCGGGTTGATGTGCGGGCACCCCTGGAGCGTGGCGGCGCCGCGGCAATAGCGAACCACGTCCTCGATTTGCCCCGGCGTATAGCCCAGCTTGGCGAGCGCCGGCGGCACTGATTGGTTGATGATCTTGAAGTAGCCGCCGCCGGCCAGCTTCTTGAACTTCACGAGGGCGAAGTCGGGCTCGATGCCGGTCGTGTCGCAATCCATGATCAGGCCGATGGTGCCCGTGGGCGCGATGACCGTGACCTGGGCGTTGCGGAAGCCGTGCTTTTCGCCGAGGTCGAGCATGCGATCGCACTCGGATTTGGCGGCGGCAAGTAGATCCGCCGGGCAAACTCGTGCATCGATGCCGGCCGGGAAGACGCTCAGGCTCTCGTACTCGGCGGGAGCGGAGTTATAAGCGGCCCGGCGATGGTTGCGGATCACCCGCAGCATCGGCTCGCGGTTGGCGAGGTAGCGGTCGAACGGCCCGAGTTCCGCCGCGATCTCGGCGGAAGCGGCGTAGGAACCGGCGTGCATGACGGCCGTGAGCGCTCCGCACTGCGCCCGCCCTTCCGGCGAATCGTATGGAATACCCTGCACCATCAAGAGCGCCCCGAGGTTGGCGTAACCGAGGCCGAGCGTGCGGAAGTCGTACGACTTCTGCGCCACGGACTGGCTCGGGAACTGCGCCATGTAGACGCTGATTTCGAGAATCAAGGTCCAGATGCGGACGGCATGGCGGTAGGCCTCGATATCGAACTTCGCGCTGGCCGTGTCGAAGAAGGTGAGCAGGTTCAGCGACGCGAGATTGCAGGCCGTATCGTCGAGGAAAGCGTACTCCGAGCATGGGTTAGTTGCATTGATGCGGCCATCGGCGGGGCAAGTGTGCCATTCGTTGAAGGTGCTGTCGAACTGGAGGCCGGGGTCGGCGCAGCTCCAGGCGGCATAGGCGATCTGATCCCACAGGTCGCGGGCCTGCAGCACCTTCTTCGCCTTGGGTACGCGGCCTTCCTTCTTCGCGTTGGCCAGTTCGGTTCGCCAGAACAGTTTCCACTCGCCGTTCGTCTCCACGGCCTTCATGAAGTCGTTGCTGATCCGCACCGAGTTGTTGCTGTTCTGCCCGGACACCGTGTAATACGCCTTCGAGTTCCAGTCGGTGTCGTATTCGTCGATTTCGATACTCGTGAAACCCTGCTTGGAAAGCTGCATGACGCGGGCGATGTAATTCTCGGGAATGAGTGCGATCCGCGAATCGAGAATGGCCTTCTTCAGGTCGGCGTTGGCGCTCGGGTCGTACTTCTCTTCAACGTTCGGGTGCTCGTGGATCGCCCGCAGCACGGCGTTCAGGTGCTTGTTCATCAGCCGCGAGCCGGTGACCAGATCGGCGACTTTCTGCTCCTCGACGACCTTCCAGTTCACGAACTCTTCGATGTCCGGGTGATCGAGATCGAGGACGACCATCTTGGCGGCGCGGCGGGTGGTGCCGCCCGACTTGATGGCGCCGGCGGCGCGGTCGCCGATCTTGAGGAAACTCATGAGCCCGGACGATTTGCCGCCGCCGGACAGCGGCTCGCCTTCGCCGCGCAGCGCCGAGAAGTTCGAACCGGTGCCCGAACCGTACTTGAAAATGCGGGCCTCGCGGACCCACAAATCCATGATGCCGCCCTCGTTCACCAGGTCGTCGGTCACTTCCTGAATGAAGCAGGCGTGCGGGGCCGGGCGTTCGTACGCGGAACCGGAGCGGGTCAAGTCGCCGGTGACCGGATCGACGTAGAAGTGCCCCTGCGGCGGCCCTTCGATGCCGTACGCCCAATGCAGGCCGGTGTTGAACCACTGCGGGCTGTTGGGGGCCGCCATTTGTTTGGCGAGC
>DATNBQ010000360.1:0-10493 GCA_035571955.1 Urbifossiella sp.
AAACTGGCATACTGATTGGAAAGCGTGTCGTACTCGAAACTGCGGTTGGATCCGCCCTTCCCCTTGCCCGGGAACGTGCCCGGGTTGATGAAGATGCCCACCGTGACGGGCATTTCTTTCTTATGAATCAGGTTGTCGAACACGACGGGAACGCGGAACTGCCCCTGCTTGTTCACGTAGTTTCCGCCATCTTGAAAGACCATGACGCAGGCCGGTTCTTCCGGCTTGTACTGGGCCGGCACGTAGACCCAGTAATCGCGGACGGTGCCATCGAAGACTTTGCTCTTCCAGCGAATCGGGCCGGTGACCTTGCCTTGCGGCACGTCGGTTTGCGGCATCGAATCGGGGCCGAAGGCGTAATCGTCGGCGGCGAATACTGGAGAACTGGGAGTCATGCCAATCGCCAGTGCGACGGCGACAGCGGCAAGGAGAGTTCCGAAGGGCAGGCGCATCGCGAGTTCCTTTCGGGCGGAAGAGAGATGGTGAAGAACCTACCGCGCCGCAGCAAGAAGATCAACGGTGAGCACTGGCGAGCGGGGGGCGTAAGCCCCCTGATCCTCAGGAGTCAACGAATCGGGGGGCACGCGCCGGAGGCGTTCGCATGACGACCTCCGACTTGCCGCTGGAAGTGCTCCGCCGCGAGTTGACGGAGCGGCTGTTTCAAGCGGAGCAGCGAACGCGGGCCCTGGAATCGATCGTGATGCGCGGCGAGGAGTTGGCGGCGCGGCGGCCGCTCCACGAGACGCCGACCCCGGGAAGCGTGGAGACGCCACGGCCGACGCCCCGTTCCAAACCGCACGGCGTCGAGCTCCGCTCGGACGCCGTGCTCTGGGCGGTCGTCGCGTCGCTGGACGATGCCATCTGGTCCGCTTCGCCCGACGGCGATCGCGTTTACGTCCTCACTGGCGGCGTGGAAGCGACGCTCGGCCGCCCGGCCGCCGAATTCCTCCAACGTCCCGAATTGTGGCTCGGCATCGTGGCGGCTGCCGATCGCGATGCCGTGCGAGCCGCATTCCTGCAGTTGCCTGCCACCGGCCGGTTCCACATCGATTACGACATTCAACTTCCCACGGGTTCGCCGCGCCGCGTGACGAGTCGGGGCAAGTTAATTCGTTCGCAAGACGGCCAACCGCTCCGCGTCGACGGCATCACCAGCCCGGCCCCCTGCCCCGCCGCCGAGCGCATCGACGAACTGGAAACGCGGTTGGCGGAAGCGGAATCGCGGTCACAAGAATCGGGTCGGCTGGAGACCGTTGGACGAATGCTGGCCGGCGCCGCCCACGACTTCAACAACCTCCTCACCATCGTCACCGGCCACGCCGAACTCGTTCGCGAGACGCTCATGCCCGACGATCCGCTGCGCGAACCCGTGGAACTGATCGCTTCGAGCGGCCATGCCGCGGCTCGCGTCGCCCGGCAACTGGTCGCTTATGCGAAACCCGCCGCGGCCGTCGATTCACTCGACGCGAACGCCTCGTTGCGCGATAGCGAACCAATGCTCCGCAGCATCACCGGCCCCGGCATCGAGTTCGACTTCCTGCTGACGCCGGGCATCGCACCGATCCGCGTCGACCGCAGCGACTTCGATCGCGTCGTGCTCAATCTGGTGGTCAATGCCCGCGATGCGATCGAGGAATCCGGAGTGATCTCGGTGCGAACGGCGGCGGCGACCGTAATGCCGGGCCGCCGCGGTTGGCCGGCCGATTTCCCACCCGGCGACTACGTCGCCCTCACTGTTACCGATACCGGTTGCGGCATGACCGAAGAAATCCAGGCACAGGCCTTTACGCGGTTTTTTACAACCAAGGGAACGAAGGGCACGGGCCTGGGACTTGCGGCGGTCCGCGATATCGTGACGGCGGCCGGCGGCCACATCGAAATGGAATCGTCGCCGCAATGGGGAACCAGTGTTCGCGTTTTCTGGCCGACTGCGGCGAGCAGCGACGAGCCGATTCGCATCAGCATGTCGCACTGACTGCGGCCGCGGCCGCAGAGAAATGCGGCCGCGATAAGACGCAAAAAACACAAAAAAAGCGATGACGGTGATAGTCCGCGCGGTGAAGATCATACGGCAAAGCCCTTTACAAGGAATGTTCCTTTTTTTGAGTCTTTTTTGTGCCTTTTTGCGGCTGCAAGGATAGGTGCTTCTACTCCCTTTTCTTGGCGTCTTTGCGACTTTGCGCGAGTCTTCTAATCTCTCGCGGCCCACTTGGCAAAGCCGGCCATTCCTTCTGAAATGCCTGGCATGCAATTCGTTCGCGTCAATCTCGGCCCGCGTTCCTACGACATCGCACTGGCGAGCGGCCAGGTCGAGGCCATTGGTGCCTTCGCGCGCGAACGCGTTCCACAATCGCGGCTCGCCTTGATTGCCTGCGACAACCACACAATGCCTCACGCGAAGACCGTGCAGGCATCTCTGGAGCAATGCGGCTTCCAAACGCGGATCGCTGCCGTTCCAGCCGGTGAGGAATCGAAAACGCTAACTCAGGCGAGCGACTATTACGACGCGCTTTATCAACTCGCGGCGGATCGCCAGACACTGGTCGTGGCCGTGGGGGGCGGCGTGGTCGGCGATCTGGCCGGCTTCGTTGCCGCGACTTACAACCGCGGCCTGCCGCTCCTCATGGTTCCCACGACCTTACTCGCCATGGTCGATTCCTCGGTCGGCGGCAAGACCGGCGTGAACCACCCCAAGGGAAAGAACCTGATCGGGGCGTTCCATCAACCGGTCGGCGTCTGGATCGATACTGCGTTCCTCGATACTCTTCCCGTTCGCGAGTTTGCCAGCGGCCTGGCCGAGGTCGTGAAGTACGGCGTGATTCTCGATGCCGAGTTCTTCGAATACCTCGAAGCGAATGCGGCAGCGATCCTCGCTCGGCAACCGGAAGCGATCCGCCACATCGTGTCGCGCTCGTGCCGCCTCAAAGCCGATGTCGTGGAGAAGGATGAGCGAGAGGAAACCGGCCTTCGGGCCGTTTTGAATTACGGCCACACTTTCGCCCATGCGTTCGAAACGGTCGGCGGCTATGGCGGCTGGCTGCATGGCGAGGCGGTGGCCGCGGGAATGATCTGTGCCTCGCGGTTGGCGGAACGACGCGGCCTCATTGACCCGGAACTGACCCGACGGCAACGCGACTTGCTTACCGCATTCGGCCTGCCGACGGCCCGAAAACCGGAATGGTCCATCGACGACCTGATCGCCGCGATGCGCCGGGACAAGAAAGCCGCGGCCGGGGAACTTCGCTTTATCTTGCCGACGCGGCTCGGCGAAGTTCGCCTTTTCGGCGACATCCCGGAAACGCAAGTCCGCGAGGTTCTGGAATCGCCATGACCACTGCGGGTACAGCCGAGTGGTTGCGCGGCCGGTTGTGGATCGGCTGGCCGGTCGGCGCCATCGCCTGGCTCGTCTGGTGCGGCAGCATCGGCAACGGCTGTTGGCGCGAAAATCGCCCGGTCGATGCCGAGGGAACGCCGATCTGCGTCGATCATCTCGCGTTCTACTCGGCGGCTCGGCTGATTCGCGAAGGCCGCCCCGCCGAGATGTACCACTACGATTTCCTGTCGAAGTATCAGGGCGAATTGCTCGGCTGGGACTGGGGCCGGTTGCTCGGCTACCGCAACCCGCCCTTCTATGCCCTGCTCTACTTGCCGACATCGGGATTACCGTTCGTCGCTAGCACGCTGATCTGGGCAGCGATCGGCGTGGCCATCATGGTACTGGGAATTACGTGGCTGCGACCCGAGCGGCCGGGGCGCGTGCTGCTCTGGTCGCTGACCTTCTACCCGGTGTTCGCCGCGGTCAGTTTCGGGCAGAACTCGCTGTTGAGCCTGGGCATTTTTGCCGGCGTCTATCGGCTGCTCGTGGCGGAGCGGAAGTTCGCGGCGGGGCTCGTGGCCGGGCTGCTCTGGTTCAAGCCGCAGCTTTTGATTGGACTGTTCATCTGGTGGCTGGTGGCGCCGCGGCGTTACGCCGCCTGCTGGGTCGGCGTGGCCGTCACCGGCGCAATCCTCGCGGCGATCAGCTGGATCGCTCTGCCCGAGGCCTCGTGGGCATTCGTGGAATCGCTGCAGGCCAACCTGGCCTACGGCGGCGAGGCCGGCTGGAACAAGCAGTCGCCGCGCGCCTTCTGGTTTTTGCTCTTGCCCGATGCCGGTTCAGTGACCATCGGGATCCTCACATTGGCGAGCACCGTACCGTTCATTGCCGCGGCGGCGTGGCTCGGTTGGCGAACCGGCGCGCCGGTTGCTTCCATGTTCCCGGTCGCGATTTTTCTTTCATTGTGGGCGTCGCCGCACACGCTCATTTACGAGTGGGCGCTATTGGTCCCGGCGGCGGTCGTGCTCTGGGAACGCTTCCCCGAGCGCCGCGACGCCTGGCTCTGCATGTTCGTGGCGGCCTGGCTCGCATTGGTCGCGAGCACCCCGCTGACGAAGGCGCTCATCGATTATGCGGAGGCGCGGATCGTGGTGCAATTCGCCGTCCCCGTAATGGGTGTCATCGGTTGGCAGGCGATGCGGATGCTGGCAACGCCGCGGCCACCGCTGGGCATAGATTAGCCGCGATGCGAAGTCCGGGGAGCCGAGCGCGGTTTATCTGGTAGAATTGCCGGAAAGGAGATCGCCATGATTCTCGAAGGCACCATCGTGAAAGGTCGGGTCGAGCTGGATGAGCCCGCTACCTGGCCGGACGGAGCTCGCGTCCGCGTGAAACTGGAATGTGAAGACGAGCTCGATGACCTGCTCGACGACATGCCGATTCCGCCGCCCACGGAGACTTACGAGGAACATCTGGAGATCCTGCGGAAGTCGATCGAGGAGTCTCGAGCGGGAGACACGGGGATGACGGTGGCCGAGGCCTTCGCGGAAGTGAGGGCAGAGGTACTTCGTCGAGAGAACGAGGCAAGCCGCACGTGATCAGAAGTGTGATCGTTCGCCGTTCCGCGAGGATCGATTTGGTTAACGCTACCTTGTCGATGTCTCGCCGCGTTTCCTCGGAAGCGGGATTACTGTGGAACCTCCGTATCGAAAAAATGATCCAGGAACTCTCGCGGGATGCCGGCACATGGCCTGAGGCCGATGAAGCAGTGAAGTTCGGTATCGATTTGCGATGCCGGCTGTTTGGCCGCCGACGGCAAAAGTATCGCATTCTTTATACCATCGAGGGAGAGCTCGTCATCGTGCATCGCATCCGTCACACCTCTCAAGACTATCTCAGCAGAGATGAGTTGTGATCGAGATCGGATTGTATCGAGCATTCGGCGGCAGAGGGCCCGCGGGCAGTCATCCCAGATGGCTCCGATGATTGACCCAGGAACAATGGCCGCGACAATGAACTCGTTCCTTCCACACGCCTGATTTCGCCGCTGGAACCACCGGCCGGTGCCCCGGTTCGATTCCCTCCCTTTCGCACCACACGACGGACACCCGGACATGGCCCCGCGGCGAGTTGGACTCTGGTTGATCGGCGCCTGCGGCGGCGTGGGCAGCACCACCGCCCTTGGTTTGTCCGCCCTTGCCCGCGGCCTCACTTCCAACACCGGTCTCGTCACTGAGCTTCCGCAGTTTGCGAGCCTCGACCTCGATCAACCGGTCGCGTTCGTCGTCGGCGGCCACGACATCCGCAAGGCGAACTTCCTCTCCGCGGTCAAAGAACTCCATTGCCGCTCGAACGTGTTCGACGAGCGGACCATCGCGGCCTGTGCCGACGATCTGGAAACGTGGTCGGCGAATCAGCGGCCGGGCGTCTCGTATCGCCCCAACGCGGCCGTCGCCGCCATGGCCGACCGCACCGACCTCAAGACCGTCGCCTCGCCCCGCGCCGGCATCGAACAGATTCAACACGACCTCGCTGCGTTCGTAAGCTCAGCCAAGTTGGATCAACTGGTGGTCGTGAACGCCGCTTCGACGGAACCGCCCGTCGAGCTCGGCGAAGAACACCAATCGCTGGAACGGTTGACGGCGGCCTTGAATCGCTCGGCGCCATGCCTATCCACGAGCAGCCTGTATGCGTTCGCGGCCATCGACGCCGCCTTCCCCTATGTGAACTTGACGCCGTCGCGCGGGTCCACCATGCCGGCACTCGAGGAACTGGCGCGGGAGCGCGGTGTGCCGCTCGCCGGCCAAGACCTGAAGACCGGCGAAACGCTCCTGAAATCCGTGCTCGCGCCGCTTTTTGCCCGCCGCAATCTGAAGGTGCTCTCGTGGGTCGGCCACAACATCCTGGGCAACCGCGATGGCCGCGTGCTCAGCGATCCCGAGAACAAAGCGAGTAAGCTGAAGAGCAAGGACGCCCTGCTCGGCGAATTGCTCGGCTACCGGCCCCAATCGCATGTGTCCATCGAGTACATCGAATCGCTCGACGACTGGAAAACGGCCTGGGACCACATTCACTTCGAGGGATTCCTCGGCACGAAGATGACGCTGCAGTTCACGTGGCAAGGGTGCGATTCGCTGTTGGCGGCACCGCTCGTGCTGGACATCGCCCGGCTCGCGCTCTTGTCCCAGCGCCGCGGCGAATCGGGCAGCTTAAAGCACCTCGCTTGCTTCTTCAAGAGCCCTATCGGCGTCGATCAGCACGACTTCCACGAACAATTCGCGATGCTTGACGAATACGTGGGATAAGTTTCTCGTAGCCGCGACCCAGTGGGGAGCGCGCTCCCCGTTGGGTCGCGGCTACGCGAATGGATTACGGCAGTTCGATCGTCTTCAGATCGAGGCCGTCGTCGCTCTTCACGAGCAAGATTGCGTGGTGAGCGTCGAGCTTGTCGAGCTGCATAACACCCTTCAGGCTGTCGATCTTCTCATACTTAACGCCGGCGAGTTCCGTCTTGGGCCGGGCGACGATCGGCTCGGCGCCGGAAAGCGATTCGGCGGGAATCTTCATCACGCCGCGAGCGCTATTGGCCACTAGAATGAAATCCTTGCCGTCCTTCTGGTAAACGATCATGTCGAGCGGTTGATTGCGATTGCCGAGCTCGGCGACGGTCGTTCCCTTCACCTTGGCGCCCGCCTTCAACTCCGAAACGGGAATCTTGACGAGCGGCGTGCAAGTATACGTGGCGATAACCGAATCTTCGCCGCCAACCTTGTAAGGAACGAACGAACGGATCGGAGCCTGGGTTTCAATTTTGCCGTGGGCGCCGTGGAAAATCTCGATGGCGGCGCCCTTGTCCGCATGCTTGAACGGGAAGTCGAACGACCGCAGCGTCGAGGCGAACTGCTCGTTGGAAAGCCCGGCGACGATCAACTTGCCGTTGACGAAGGCCATGCTGGTGATGGACGTCGCGGCGCCCTTGCCGGCGGCCGGGTTCGGAATCACGACCTTGGCCATCGGCACATCCTTGAGGCCGACCGCTTCGAGCTCGCCGGATCGTGTGACGCGGACGATGGCAGCCTGGCCGGCGCCGGTGCCGCGGGTCACGGCCAGATAGACGTTCCCCGAAGCGGGGTTCACCTTCACGTCGTTGATCTTGACCTGGTTGCCCGGCGCGCCGAGGAGGCTGGCGACCTTGGCGTCGATGCCTTTGAAGTCGACGGCCTTGTCGCCGGCCGGCTTGGCATCGCCGGTGTCGATGGCGTAAATCGTGGCCCCGGCGGTGTCGCCGATGAACAGGAGGCCGTGCGGGCCGAAGGCCAGCGCGGTGGCCGACTTGGCGTCCGCGGTGCCCTTACTCAGGCCTTCCGCGCCGTGAACGGTGACCGCCGATGCGAGTAACGCGATGGCGGCGAACAGCTTGGTGCGCATCCCGATTCCCTCGTGAGTGTAACTGGGGCGAAGTGCCGGAAAGATTCCCAGGGGATTATGATGCACCGGCCGGGCCGCAAAGGCAAACAAGAATTGATGAGAGAATTGCGAGGCGAGCGGGGGACGTAAGTCCCCTGATTCTTCAAGTGTGGCCAAGAATCAGGGGACTTACGTCCCCCGCTCGCCAAAAAAACTCACGCGTACAGTTCGATGGCCTTGATGATTTCGTTCAGGTCATTGGGCACCTGGACGGCGCGGTTGGCGAAGGCCACGCGTTTGACGCCGCGCTTGCCGAGCTTTTCTTCGAAGGTTTTCGGATCCGAACTGTGATACGCCACCGTGGCGTCCGGATCCTTGAGCACGTGGCCGGTCAACACGCAAACGACGCGGTCCGACGCCGCGATCACGCCTTCCTTCACGAGTTTGCGCAAGCCGGCGACGCTCGCGGCACTGGCCGGTTCACAGCCCAACCCCCCTGCCCCGACCTTCGCTTTGGCGTCGAGAATCTCGCCATCCGTCGCTTCGCGGACCACGCCGCCGCAGCGATCCGAAGCCCGCAACGCCTTCGGCAGATTCACGGGCCGATTGATCTCGATGGCGCTGGCCAATGTGTCCGCCCGGAGATTCTTGGCATCCATGGCCGCGAGATAGTCCTGGTACTTAGGCCGGTCGATGGCCCCGCCGTTCCAGCGAAGGCCGTGCTTCTCGTACAGCTGAAAAAAGGTATCCGCCCCGGCGGCATTGACCACGGCCAGCCCCGGCGTGCGATCGATCAGGCCGAGTTCCTTCAACTCCATGAACGCCTTGCCGAAACTGGAAACGTTGCCGAGATTGCCGCCGGGAACCACGATCCAGTCCGGGACTTCCCAACGCAGGGCTTCGAGAATGCGGAACATGATGGTCTTTTGCCCTTCGAGGCGGAAGGGATTGACGCTGTTGACGAGATAAATGCCGAGTTGGCGGGCGACTTCCTGAACGCGGCGAAGGGCGTCGTCGAAGTCGCCGGCGATCTGCACCGTGAGGGCCGCGTGTTCCAGGGCTTGCGACAGCTTCCCGTAGCTGATCTTGCCGGAACCGATGAAGATGACGGCGCGCATCAGGTTGGTCGCGGCGCAGTAAATCGCGAGGCTGGCGCTCGTGTTGCCGGTGCTGGCGCAGGCGGCCCGGCTCGCCCCGACGGTGCGGGCATGCGTGAACGCTGCCGTCATGCCATTGTCCTTGAAGCTGCCGGACGGGTTCATCCCTTCGTATTGGAGGTACAAGCTGCCGGGCTTGATGCCGGCATAGACCGCCACGGCGTCGGCCCGCTGGCAGAGCGTCTGCCCTTCCCCGATGGTCATGATCTTGTCGTCGGCCGCGAACGGAAAAAGCTGGCGGAAGCGCCAGACGCCGGAGAAATCGAGCGGGTCGTGGCGGCGCGACCACTTCGCTTCGAACTCCGCGAGAGCCTTCGGCACGGGCAGCCGGTTCCAGTCATAAGCCACGTCGAGCAGGCCGCCGCATTTCGGGCACTGGAACGAAGTATCCGCGAGGTCGGCGGTGCCGCCGCAGCGGGCGTCGATGCACCGTTGGAAAGCGAGATCGCTCATTGTGGGGTCAATTTACGGAACGGACATGCGGGCCGCATCCCGTGTTGGTCATTACAGGAAGTGCATTCAATCGGAGCGTCGGGTCAAGGCTTCGGCTTCGCGCTTGATGGCCTCGCATCGGCCCTCCAACAATCGCCGAAGGTAGCCTCTCATGAACAACCGGTCCACCAGCCACCCGAGCGGTCCGAACGGAGACCGGAACTCAACTTCATCATTCATGATCGTGCCTGTGCCTCGCGGTTCGAATCGGTGGTCGTGGGCAAATGAACGAAACGCCCCGCGAGTCATGACATCCCGAAAATAGGCTGGGCGATCGAACGCTGTGATCTCGACGGTGAGCCGCTGTCGGAAGCCCAAGTGCCGGGCCTCCCAGGTGACCGATTCGCCGAGCCCGATCCGCCCGCTGGTGCGGCCGGCGACGGCTCGTTCCCCGGTGTCACCCAGCGAGCGGGTATGGAAGTCGATGTCCCGGGCCAGGTCGAAGCACACTTCGACGGCAGCGGCGATCTCCGTCACGATTCGGAGTACGGCCATCGCAATCCAGTCAATTTAACCGGCCTTATTCCGAGATGTGGTTCTGCGGCTGTTCGGGCTTGCGCGTCCAGCTGGGGCGGAACGATTCCTCTTTCTGGCGGGCCTTGTGGAAGGCATCCGCAAGGAAGAGGAGCGAACGGCATCGCGCGGCCACCGAGGCAAAATCGTCGTTCTTCTTCACCCGTGCATCGGCCTCGGCCGCCAGCTTCTCGTAGCCGTCCCAGTCGGCGGCGATTCCCTGTCCTTTCATCGCTTCGATCAACTGCCCTTCCAGGTTGGCGAACTTGCCGGCCAGTTCGCGCTGCACCGGGCAGGCGTGCTGCTTGTAAATGCGCAGTTCGCGGGGGGCGTCGTTGGGCAAAGCCGATTCCTCGGGTTCCTTGCGCATCTGCATGGCCAGCCCGGCAATCCCGGAGCCAATGGCAACGACGGCCAAAAGGAACAAGAACGCCGCTCCGGGAACCGCGTTGACCTGCATGGCCAGCGAGGCCATCGCCAGAATCGAGCCGGCCCCAAGGGCGGTGAATGGCCAGGGTACTTTCTTGTTCCAGGCGGCGAGCAACCGGCCGAAGAAGCCGCGCGGTTTGCCGCTCTTCGTGTGCGTTCCCGAGCCGCCGACGTGGACG
>DATNBQ010000361.1:0-6259 GCA_035571955.1 Urbifossiella sp.
CCGGATGCGATCTTCGTCGGCGGCAACGGCGGCGAGGTGGCCCGCTTGCTGGAAGCTTGTTTCACGGCCCTGCGGCCCGGCGGCCGCCTCGCCACCAACGTGGGCACCGTCGAAATGCTGACGGCCACTTATGCCGTGCTCAAGCGCCTCGGCAGCGGCGTGGAAGTGCTGTTGATCAACCTGTCGCGCGGCGTCGAGCAACTGGAATCGCTGCGCTTCGAAGCGGTGAACCCGACCTTCTTGTTGCGCGTGCAAAAGCCTGCCCCGGACTGGGTGGTGTGACTGCGAGCGAGGCTGGCATGTCCGAAGACTGCTACCCAGCGGTGGCTTGCATTTGGGAAGCAATGGCCCGGAAGGTGGGCAATGTCCATCGCCATGCCGATTTCGCCAGGACGAATCTCAATGATTTCCTTCTCAGTGCCGTCGCTATTCAAACATCATACGCCGATCAATCTGATATTGCTGTCGGCATGTCAGTCTGGAATGCCGTGAATGCGACGATTGATACGGTTGGACAAAACACCAATCTCGGCATTAATCTACTCCTGGCGCCTCTCGTCAAAGTTCCTGATGGAGAATCGTTGAGAAGCGGCGTGGCAGCAGTGCTTCGACAATTGACAATTGAGGATGCCGATTACGTTTATCGCGCGATTCGTTTAGCCAGTCCTGGCGGGCTCGGCGATGCTCCGGAACAGGATGTCCATTCGCCGCCAACCGCGACACTGTTGGAAGCGATGAAGCTGGCGGCCGATCGCGACCTGATCGCCCGGCAATACGCCAATGGCTTCGACGACGTTTTCGGCTTCGGTGTGCCGGCGTTCGTCGAAGGATTGCGGCGATTCGGTACGGTCGAGGCCGCCATTGTCAATTCGCAACTCCGCTGGCTCGAAAGTTATCCCGATTCGCTGATCGCCCGCAAGAACGGTCTAGCCGTCGCGGAATCAGTGCGCCGGCAAGCCGCGGCGGTGCAGAAACTTGGGGGCATCGCCACGCCCGCCGGCCGACGGGCCGGGCTCGCCCTCGATTGCCATTTGCGTTCGGATGGCAACAAACTCAATCCTGGGACCATCGCAGACTTGATTGCCGCGTGCCTGTACGTCGCGCTCCGTGAGAAGTTGGTGAAGCCTTCCGATCCTTTTCATTGGTCGACGGAGGAATGGTTGTGAGGCGGTTTTCGGCGGCGTCGGCTACAATACGTGGATGATTGCCGCTTTGCCGCTTGCCGTCGATTCGCTTGCCGTGCTTCCGGGAATTCTCGATCTGCCGCTGGACCGGTTCCGCGCCTGGCTCGGGGAGCGCGGGCAACCGCCCATGCGCGTCAACCAGATTCGCCGGCAGATTCTCGCCAATCGCGCCGAATCGTTCGAGGCCATGTCGGACCTTCCCAAGGAACTCCGTGGCGAACTAGCTGCTTCCTTCGCACCATTCAGCACGCGCGTCGAACGGCATCTCGCCGCGGCGGACGGCACCCACAAACTCGTGCTGCGGTTGGCCGACGACCGCACGATCGAATGCGTGCTCATTCAGGATGATGGCCGGGCGACGGCGTGCATCAGCACGCAGGTCGGCTGCGGCATGGGGTGCGTCTTTTGCGCGAGCGGACTCAATGGCGTCGAACGCAATCTCACCGTCGGCGAGATGCTCGAACAACTGGTGAGATTGCGGAACCTCACGGCCACGCCCGGCCGATTGACGCACATTGTTGTCATGGGAATGGGCGAGCCACTGGCCAATCTCGATGCGTTGCTCGCGACCCTTGCGATTGCCGGCGACAAGAATGGCCTCGGCATCGGCGCCCGCCACGTCACGATTTCCACGGTCGGCCTTCCCGCGAAGATGCGGGAACTCGCCGACAGCGGCAAACAATACCACCTCGCCGTTTCGCTGCACGCCCCGAACGATTCGCTGCGCACGCGCATCGTGCCGACCAACGACAAGACGGGCATTCCGGCGATTCTCGCGGCCGCCGACGAGTTCTTCGAGAAGACCGGCCGACAAGTGACTTACGAATACGTGGTGCTCGGCGGCCTCAACGACCACTTAGAACATTCGCGGCAACTGGCCGGCCTGCTCGCCGGCCGCAAAGCTCACGTCAATCTCATTCCGTGGAACGACGTGGAAGGGTTGCCGTACACGCGGCCTCACGACGACGATCTGAAGCGGTTCATCGACACGGTGCGCCGGGCCGGCGTGAGCGTGAAGGTCCGCAAGCGCAAAGGCGCGGAAATCGACGCCGCCTGCGGCCAATTGCGGCGGAAAGTCGAATCCGAGGCTAACCACAGAGGCACAGAGACACAGAGTAGAAAAGAAGAATGAAAACGAGAAAAGAACAACGACGAAAACGGAGCTCATTCATCGTTTTTCTTCTCTGTGCCTCTGTGTCTCTGTGGTTAGATTGAAATGTCTATTGGCATGACCAGTTCGCAGATGGCGCTGCGCGATCCGGATATCCGGCTGATGCTCCGGGTCCGCGATGGCGACGATGCCGCATTTGCCGAATTGGTCGAGCGCTTTCAGCACCGGCTGGTCGCCGTGATGCACCACCTGCTCGGCAGCCTGCACGAAGCCGAGGACCTGGCCCAGGAAGCGTTCCTCCGCGTCTACCGCACCCGCAAGAAATACCGGCCCCAGGCCAAGTTCTCGACCTGGCTTTTCACCATCGCCAACAACCTGGCGTTGAACGCGCTGCGCGACAAGAAGCGGCGGCCGACGCTGTCGCTCGAAGTGCAAGAGAGCGGCCCCATCGGCCCGCGGCCCGGCCCGCAAGCTCCGGCCGATCTGAGCGAAACGCCCTCGGCCGGCCTCCGCCACAAAGAACTCGGCGACGTCATTCGCCTCGCCCTCGACGGCCTCAACGAACGGCAGCGCGTGGCCATCGTGCTCAATAAGTTCGAAGACATGAACTATGCGGAGATCGCGGAAGTGATGGGGCTGTCGCAGAAGGCGGTGAAATCGCTGTTGAGCCGGGCGCGAACGAAACTGCGCGAGGCCTTGCAGGGTTACATTTACATGGATGGCGAGCCGCCGCCGGAAGGCCCGGAGGACGAATCGTGAGCGAGCATCCGGACGATCCCGAGCCCGGCAACGACCCGGCGGATGCCGAGTTGATTGCTTATCTGGATGGCGAACTGGATGCGGCGGCGGCGCGGCGCGTCGAGGACCGTTTGGATGCCGACGCCAAGTTGCGGTCGCGGGCCGATGCCCTGAAGCGTTCATTCGATCTGCTCGATTTCTTGCCGAAGCCGGAGCCGACCGCGACCTTCGCCACGCGGACGATGGACAAGTTGCCGGTGAGCCTCGCGGTCTCCGGAAAAGCGATGGCGGCGACGACCACCACGCCGCTGCCCAGTGCGTCGTCGTTCGCAACGCCGATGCTGGTGGATTCGGGCGAATTGCCGGGGCAAGGCGGCTTCTCGTGGCCGTGGGCCGCGGGCCTCTTCCTCGCGCTCTGTGCCGCTTTGGGAGCAGGTTACTTCGGCACTGCCGCCGCGCGGTCCTACTTCGCTCCGACCGGAGAAAAACAAACCGGCCCCGATTCACTTCCCCTTGCCGACGTCCACGTCGTCGAGAACCTGCCGCTCTATGCTGCCGTCGACGACCTGACTTTCCTGCATGAACTGGCGTCGCCCGAGTTGTTCGGCTACGAACTGGCGGTGCCCGAAGGGGCGGCACAGTCGCCGCGCATCGAAGTCGAGAAGCCGTCCAGCAAGGAGCTCGAGGAACTGTGGCGGGCGTTCCAGGAGCTTCCCGCGGAGCGGCAAGAAAACATCCGCGCGCTGGATCGCGACATCATGGCGATGGAAGCGGGCCCGCGCGATCGCACCTTCCGCTTACTGGAGACCTATGCGGCGTGGCTGCGGCGGCTGGCCCCACCGGACCGCAAGGAGATTCTGGCGGCGGCGACGGCGGGCAAGCGCCTCGACGCCATCCGCGAGTTGCAGCGGCGGCAGTGGGTCGCCGCCCTGCCATCCGCACTTCGGCAGAAGTTGAAGAACCTCTCCGCCGAGGAAAAAGCGGACCTGATCGCCAAGTGGCGCGGCGACGAGGACAAGCACCGCGAGGAATGGGCCCTGGCCCACGTCCGCTGGGAAGCCCTCCGCACCGGCAAGCAACCGTGGCCGTTCGTCGATGAATCGCACCGCAAGGAAGTACTCGACTACTTGCGAGGGGCTTATCATTACGACGACCCGAAGCGGAACCGTCTGTCGTCGCTCGGGCTTCAAGGGGGCGATGCCGGCCGCTTGCAGGAAGCGCTTTCGCGCAGCGAGAAGGGCGAATGGGCCCTGCTCGGCAAAGTCGCGTTCGACCTGGCCAAGAAGTACGAGACGTTGCCCGAGCCGGCAAACGGTTCGCCCATCACAACGCTCGCCGACTTGAAGGTGTGGCCGACGGCGCACAACCACTTCGAGAAGAAAGCGAACCGGAAATTGAAGGTGGAATCGCAGTCGGGCAAGTGGCCGGAGTTCGCGCTGGCGGTGCACAGAGAGATGAGTTCGCTCAAGCAAGCGATCAACCACCCGACGCATCACCTGGGGCCATGCCGCCCCGGCGAGTTCAAGCCCGAGGTGAGGAAGCTTCTACCGACCCTGGAAAAGAAGGCGACCGCGGCGGAGTGGAAGGGATTGAAGGCATTGGAAGGACACTGGCCGGCCTATCCGCGGGAGTTGATCCGCCTGGCCCGTTCGCACGATCTGAGCGTGCCGGGAGCGATGCCCCCCGGCGCTCCGAGTTCGTGGGAGAAAACCTACGCGCCGCCGCGCCGCCCCATGCGGCCCGGCGGGTGACCGATTCCGCAGTTCGAGGTCGAGGAATGGACTGGCTCCTTCCTGGAATCGCCGCAGCGGTCGGTTTGCTTCTGCTGGCGCTGGTTGTGCGTGTATTGCTCCCTTCGAAGCAAGAACCGGAACTCGAAAAAATCGAAGAGGACTGTAGCGGCTCGTTCCCACGCTTGCCGGGCGCACTGCCTCACCTACCCGAATGGCTCCTCGCCGAGCGCGATCCTCCTTACGATCTGCGGGAATTCTTCGCGCCGATTCCTGCGGAAGAAAACGCCGCCCCGCTTTACCTCGAAGCATTGGCGGAGTTCCACGGCGATGCGGCCGTTTGCCTTCACCCCAGCCAGCGGGCTGCGGCCCGCCAAGCTGCGGAAGCTCGCGTTCGGGTCTTTGAGGAAGTCTTCGATAGTGCGACATCGACAATACGCCCCAACAGCAATCTCGACGCCATCGAACGCGCGCTGGCGCCGTTCGACGCCGGCTTCGCCAAGATCGCCCTCGCCCAGACGCGGCCCCGCTGCGCCTTCGAACTCTCACCCGAAATGCCGATCACGCACATGCCGGCCATTCGACAACTCGCCCTGGCGGCACAGCTGCGCGTGCTGCGCGATTGTCACCACCGGGAATTCGACCGTGCCATCGATACCGTCGAGATGATGCTCCGCACGATTCGAGATTTACAGTACCGGGGCCACCTCATGGCGCAAATCTTCGCGAGCCTCTTCCAAAACAAGACCGCCGCCATGGTTTCGTGCCTCGCTCGGGAGGATGGGTTGACCGTGAATCGACTCGAACGCCTTATCGATCTGCTCGACGGACACAACCGCGCGATGCTGCTGTTTCCCCTCGCGGAGGGGATTCGCATGGAATACGTGGTAATCCGCATGGGGCTGCACGATATCGAACACCGCACGGGATCTTTTTCGCTGGTGGGCCTGCAACGCGTGAGTCGAATATGGAAGCGCCGGTTCCGTTCGATCGGCGAAGTCTTGACGCACTCATCGACTATAGGCGGGTACCTTGGCAAGTCGCGGCCGCCGCGGCGCCGCGCTACCCAGTACGACGCCAAGCTGAGGAAGATGACGGCGGCCGATTTCGAGGTCGAAGCGCGCTATTGCAATCTGTTCTGCAAGGAAGCCATCGCGGTGGCGGAACTTCCCTTCGAGAAGCAAGGCGGTCAGCAGTTCCGCCTCGAGCAACTTCAGCGGAGTAGCTTCCTGCTCCCCGCCCTCTGGGGCGTCTATCCGCGAATTGGAATACCCATCGCACGCGGGCAAGCGATGATCGGTGCCGCCTTGTGCGTGGCCGCGGTGCGCCGATGGATTCTCGGCAACGCCGACAAGCCGCCCGATCTGGACACGGCGCTGGCTGCCGCCGGAATAGAGGTGCCGCTGCTCGATCCCTTTTCGGAGAAGCCCTACCAGCTTTCTTTCAATGAGGACAAAATCCAGATTCACTGGGAAGATGCGGAACCCTATGTTGCG
>DATNBQ010000362.1:0-7261 GCA_035571955.1 Urbifossiella sp.
CATCCGGCGGCAGTTTGTCGCGCTCGGCCTTCGCCAGCGCGCCCGGTTCGTACTTTCCCGCTTCATTGACGAAGCGAACCGGTTCCGCGGGACCGGTCTTCGATGGAAGCGGGAAGAGCGGCGTGGGGCCAATGGTGTCGAGGCTCGGCCGCGTGGCCGGGTCGGCCTCGGACCGCCGAATCCGCAAATAGTACGGCACATACTCGCGATCCAGCTGGGCGATCCAGTTTCTTTCGGCCGTCGACCACCCCTTCACCTCGGCCGGCATCTCGCAATCGAGCAGGGCGGCTTCCTGCTTGTCGATCGCTTCGGCGAACTCGCCGCCACGGGCCACGTGGATAGCCGCCAACGTCGTGCAGACGAAATAGCTGGGGCGGCGATCGCGCAGGTGCGGCGCCAGTAAGTCGATCGCCTTGTTCAGGTAGAGGCCATCGCCGTTGCCAAGCCGCATGTAATCGACGGCAAGGAACGCGGCCTGCTCCGGCGGAAGAGCCTTGGGGTTCTTGACGGCATTCACGCGGGCCAGCACCTTGAGCCGATCGCGGTTCATTTTGCCGTCGAGCAAGCGCGGATCGGCAATGTTGACGAGCGTGATCATTCGCTGATTGAAGCGGTCGAAGGGCAACGCTTCGCCCTGGCCGTCGGCGGTGGCGGGAATGGCCATCGGCTCGTCGGGATCAGCCAGCGAGGCAAGCGCCGGGGCCGCGACAATCAGGACGGCAATCGCGCCGAGTGTGCGCATAGTTGGGTCATTCTAGGCGATTGGGTTCCCGGAGGGCAGCCAGCACCTCGTCAGTGGCGTCGCGGCCGCCCCGCAGGTTCGACCAGAGTGCCTGGGCCGTGCAGTATGGGCCCCAGGGGATGCCCCACGGACCAAACAGCAAGCTGAGAAGACCGAATCCCAATCCGCGGAGCCGCCGTTCCCGCCTGCTCTCAATCAGAAAAACCTTCGATTGATTGGTGAGCGTCGCGATGACGAAGGAAATGCAGTAGTCGAAGCGGATACAGCGCTGGCCATCGCGGATTCGCTTGGCCAGTTCGTCCGGAGAAATCCCAAAGGAAGCGTGGCATTCTTCGGCTGTCAGAGGTTGGCGCGGGGTTTGCACTGGTAGCAGAACTCACTCGGGATGGGGCCCGAATCGGTACTTTTGACCGCTTCCACGGGCCAAATGGTAAGGACTCACCACGAATGGAGCAACACCCGTGATGATTGCGAGTGCACCGACGGTGGCCGATACGATTTTACGGAAGATCACGACGCGAACGGATCGCCGAGTGCGCGATCTGGTTGTGGTGGTGACATCGGCCGGCGTGAAGTTAAGCGGACAGACCGGTTCATTTCATATGAAGCAGTTGGCCCAACATAGCGTGCGGGAAGTGTTGCCAACGACTCCCATTCAGAACGGCATCGAGGTGAAGTAGTATTTCCGAATCGCGAATCCCTCTTCGGTGGCACAGGCATTCTTGCCTGTGCTCCCTCACCAATGCACAGGCAGGAATGCCTGTGCCACCTGCCCCGCTCACTTCACCAGTAACCCAATCACGACACCCGCGACCACGAGCGCGAGCCCGGCGGTCACGAACATCAGCGTCTTGTTGTTACGGGCCTTGCGTGCCGGCCGAGAGCCGAGTCGGAGAGGCGAAGTCGCCGCCAGCGATCGCGCCGTTTCCGCCGAGGCGACCGCCCCGGTTTCCGGCGCCCCAATCATTGGGTTCAATTCGCTGGAATCTTCCTCGTCGCCGGGATAATAGGCGATGCCGAGCTTGTTCGAGCTCGATCCTCCAGTCGCCAGGTCGCGAAGGCTCGCGTTCTGCCCGGAACCGATGGCGATCTTGGTCCGCGACAGGCCGGCCATCACGCGGGCACTGTTGCCGAGCCACGGGGCCAACGACGCGATCACTTCCGCCGGCGACTGATAGCGCTCGGCCGGCTTCTTCGCCATCATCTTGGCCACGATGTTCGACAACTTCTCCGGCACCGTCGGATCGATCTCGGTCAACTTCGGTACGGACTTCATCTGGTGGTGCAGCAGTTTTTGGGTCGTGTTCCCTTCGAACGGCGTCCGCCC
This sequence comes from Urbifossiella sp., assembly GCA_035571955.1. Taxonomy (GTDB): domain Bacteria; phylum Planctomycetota; class Planctomycetia; order Gemmatales; family Gemmataceae; genus Urbifossiella. Next base: position 2,070 of record DATNBQ010000362.1, read on the forward strand.
CGCAATCAGCGTGAAGAATGTCGCCCCGAGGCTGTAAATGTCGGCCCGAATGTCGATTCCGGGCATGTTTAAGGCCTGCTCCGGCGCGATGAAGTCCGCCGTGCCGACCACGGCCCCGGAATCGAGGTTCTCGGTCAACTTCTGGGCGGGGTCGTCGAAGCAGCGGGCCAGGCCCATATCCAGAATCTTGACGACGCCGGATCGATCGCGAATGAGATTGCCGGGCTTGATGTCGCGGTGAACGAAGCCGCGTTCGTGGGCATGTTGCAACCCGGCCGCGGCCTGTGCGACGGTATCGGCGGCTGTCGCGGGCGGCATGCTGCCGTCGCGGTCGAGAGCTTGTTGCAGCGTCTCGCCGTCGACATATTCCATTGCCAGGTAAGGCGTTCCGTTGTGGCGGGCGACATCGAAGATGCGCACGATATTCGGATGATCCAGGGCCGCCGCTGAGCGAGCTTCACGCAGGAAGCGCTCGCTGGCGAGGCGGTGATCCTCGTCGCGCGGCGCCACCATCACCTTGAGCGCCACTTTTCGGTGCAAGTCCAGATGTTCGGCCAGATAGACGGCGCCCATGCCGCCGCGGCCGAGTAAATCGCGAACGACGTGCGGGCCAAGAACGAACCCTTTGTGCCGGCCCTGAAGCAGTTGCTCCGCCTGGAACCGCGTGATGAGGCCCATCTTGATGAGGGCGGCGGCGGCCTTTTTGGGCTCGGGCGGCAGCGCGGATGCGTCGATGCCGGCGGCTCGCTCCGGCGACGCAATCCCGCTCTTGACAATGAGTTCCAGTAATTCCGCAGGCGATTTCGGGGCTATGGGCATGGCCGCTCACTCTCAAAAATGGCGCGGACCACCGGACGGGAAAATACGCTTCACCTGAAAACCTAGGTCATAAAAACCCGGCGTGACGGGCCAAATCAGAAGACATGCATTTCTATCCTTCTTATCTGATGAGATTACCGGCCAACCGTAAGGTTTCAATCCGCCGCTTCATTTTTTCCCGACCAGTCGCCCATTCATTCTCCCCGTTCGGCATAGACTGAAGAACGCGGAAACCACTTCCACGACCCTGGGGGAGATTCCAACATGTTCCGACTCGCGGCAGGCTTCGTCCTCGTGGTGGCCACGGCATTCGCCGCCGCCCAGGACAAAAAGGGAATCGAACCGGCTCTCCACACGGCATCCGGTTCCGTGGACAAGGCGAGCAAAGATTCTCTGTCGATTCGCCCGCGGGGCGCCGACGGCAAGTTCCAGAAGGCCATCGCCCTGAAAGTGACGGGGACGAGCAAGATCTCCGTGCTGACGCCGCAGAAGCGCGGCGACAAAGTGATCCTGACGCAGCGCGACGCCGATGCCAAGGATCTGGTTAAGGGGCAAACGGTCGCGGTGATTTACGCCGAGGCCGGCAAAGATTCAGTGCTGCTCTCGGCGGTCGCCCACGCCGCCCCGGGCAAGTAGCAAAGAGGCGTTAGCAGCCATCTCGCTCCGCGTGATGTGCCTGGAGGCCCATGTCGCGCGGAGCGGGACTGCTTCAGGTGAAGTGCAGCGGCATAGGCGCACCGAATGAGTTTTGACCTCGGCGTATGGCACACGACGAAGCGTCTGACCGATGTGTCGGCGGACGAGTTGTACGCCGACCTCTGCGAGGAGCGGACGGACGGGGTCGCCCCGCACCCAGCGGTCGATGCTTTCTACGCTGAGTTGACTGCCCGCTATCCCGAGCTCGGTTCCGTCCCCGACGACCGCATCGACGACAGCGATTACTGCCCGTGGAGTTGCGACCTCAACCGGTCGCCCGGCCATGTTCTGATGGCGTGCGTCTGGTCCCAGGCTCAGGCAGTCCGCACGCTCGTATGGAACTTGGCGACGAAATACCGCCTCGCGATGTTCGACCCGCAGGAAGGTCGGATCTACTATCCCGGCGGGTAGGCGAAGTTGGAACCTGATCCCGTTGCTTGCCGCTACTTCTCTTCGATCCGGTAAAGGGCCTTGGCCGTCCGCAGGAAGAGGGCGTCGCCATCGACGGCGTAGCTGGCCAGCGACAAGAACTTCGACGGCTTGCCCGCTTCCGAAAACTTGTTCCTGGCCACCTCGTTGTACGACGTACCCGGCTTGAACACAGTTCCGGTGCCGTCCTCGGCGAGAAGATAAATCAGCCCATTGGCGTAGATCGGCGACGACGAGTGCGGCCGGCCGAGGTTCTCATCCCAGCGAACTTGCCCCGTCGCGGCGTCCAGGCAACTCACGAGGCCGCCGTCGGATACCGTATACAAGGCATCGCCGATCAACAGCGGCCCGGCGTTCCGCGGCATCGAGTTCTTCTTGACGGTCCAGGCCACATGCGTGGCCGTCGCGTCGCCTTTGGCTTTGCCATCTACGCGAATGGCGTAGAGGCCGGGGTTGTCGTAGCCCGTGCAGATGTAAAGCAGGCCGTTACCGAAGAGCGGTTTGGGAACGACTGAATAGCCATCGTATTTGACGCGCCAGATTTCGCGGCCGGTCCGCGGGTCGAGCGCCATCACCACGTCGCTGCCGGCCGAGATCAGTTGTTCCTGGCCGTCCACGGTAATCAAAAGCGGCGTGCTGAACGAGAATCCTTTGCCCGGCTTGGCGTTCCGCGGCGTCTTCCAGGCGACCTGGCCATCGCTCGCATTCAAGGCGACGACGAGTTGTTTGTCGCCGCCGTCGATGCTGAAGATCAGCTTGTCGCCCACGAGGATAGGCGAGCCGCCGTTGCCGTGAATCGGAGAGTAGCTCAGCGACTGATTCTTCCACACCGTCGAACCGTCCGCGGCGTTGAGGCAGGCCGTGCCGAGGTGGCCGAAGTGCACGTAAACCTTGCCGTCGATGACGATGGGCGTGGGGCTGGCGTGGCTGTTCTTGCCGTGAATGCCAGGCGCCTTGGTTCCGTTCTCCAGGAACACTTCGACATCCCAAACGGGCTTTCCGCTTTTGGCATCCAGGCACAACGCTCGCAACGACTGGTCCGGCTTCTTCTCGGCTCCCTTTGGCACTGCCGTGGTCAGGTAAACCTTTCCGGCCACGATCACCGGCGACGACCAGCCGAGCCCCGGCACCGCCGCCCGCCACGTCACGTTCTTCGTCGGCGACCACTCGGTCGGAAGCTTCGCGCTCTCGGCGTACCCCTGACCGGTCGGGCCGCGGAACTGATACCAGTCGGAGGCGAGGCCCGAAGTCGAGATGGCCAGGATGGCGAGAAGGGACATCAGGCGGTGCATTGGCGGGCTCTCCGGTGGAAGACGCGATTCGGCGAGATGAAGTGATGGTAGCCGACGTTCGAGGCAGCGTCGAGGCGGAAGCCATCCAGCGACGGGCCAATGTTTCTTGGAGTCGAAGAGCGTCGGGCACAGCCCGACCTACATGAGCCGCCTGTAGGTCGGGCTGTGCCCGACATCCCCTTGATGAATTCTCCGAGTCGAAGAGCGTCGGGCACAGCCCGACCTACAAGAGCCGCCTGTAGGTCGGGCTGTGCCCGACACCATCTGATGAAGCGATCACACGCCATGCTTGATATGGGTGACCAGATCGAACTCGTCGACCACGTCGTCCAGTCGCGGCGCCAGCTTCGCATAAGTGGCTGCATCCGTCACCAAGGTAATCTCGACGCGGTCGGCGTCTTCGCCATCCAGCGGTTCGAGTTCGGCCGGCGCCATGCGGAGCGCGGCTAGAGTCGCGCTATCGAAGCCCGTCATTTCCAGTTCCGGCAATTCCTCCAGTTCCGCGAGAAGCTCGGCGAGCTTCGCCGCATCGTAGCGGCCCTGGGCTTCCTGATTGTTGAGAACGACATTGAGCGCCTTCTCGCGGTTCTCATCGAGATGCACCACGGAGACGGGCACTTCAGCGACGCCGAGTTCCTTGAGGATGCGGAGCCGGGCATGGCCGCCGACGACGCGGCCGGTCGTTTCGTTCCACACCAGTGGCTCAACCAGTCCAAATTCGGCCAGGCTGGCCTTGAGTTTCCGATACGCTGGCGACTTGGGCGAGAGCGCCTTGCGCGGGTTGTACGGCGCCGGTTGAAGTTGCTCCACGGGCAGCAGTCGCAGTTCGAATGCACGCATGGCCAGGTCTCCTTTTTTATTTCGGGCCTTGGGGCGTCGTTTTTCCCTAGGAAATTCCAGCGTTTTTGGAGGCTCGCGAAAGGCCACGCTTGGTCAAGCGATCCGGCCATCAGAATTAACCACAGAGGCACAGAGGCAGAGAGATAGAGAGAAGAGAAAAACCGCAATCCTTCTTATTTCTTCTCTGTGTCTGCGTGCCTCTGTGGTTAGTCCTAAAACACCCCTTGTATCTGTAACATCCGCATTCAGCGAGTGAACGATGGTCGCGCAGATTTCAGTCGTGGAGTTGAAGCGCAAGATGGATGCTGGGGAGCCGGTTTATCTGGTCGATGTGCGCAATCCGGATGAATACGAGTGGTGCCGGCTGCCGGGGAGCGTGCTGATTCCGTTGCCGGAATTACCCGGGCGCGTGGAAGAAGTGGCCCCGCCGCCAGACGCACTGGTCGTGGCCTACTGCCATCACGGCATCCGCAGTCTCAGCGGCGCCGCGATCCTGAACCAGGCGGGCTTCGACAATGCCGCGTCGCTTGCCGGCGGCATCGACGCCTGGTCGCGCTCGATCGATTCGCAAATCCCACGCTATTGACCCGTCTGAACTATTTTCGGCTGCGGCGCGAAGCCTTTTGCGCTCACATCGGTTATCACGCACCGCACCGCTCATTACCCGTCCCCTTTTACCCCGCGGCGGCTTGAGATTCGCGGGCTGACAGGCATAATTTGGCAGGGTCCAACTGGCGGTTAAATGATTCCCATGGACAGCGGATCGTTGCCGATAGTCCCCAAGGGAACTCACAGAAACTAACCACGAAGGCACGAAGCTGGGTAAGCGTCTCAATTATGGGTAACGCTAACGAGGCTCAGCCTCGGACCGTCAGTGATGCTCGGCGTGCATTCGGTTGACCATTCTTGCGGGAATGTTACGCTTTTTACGGCTCAATTCTCGGAAGGAGCATCGTCATGCAAGCGACCCACCCCAAGGCCGGCTTTCGGCCGCAAGCGGCCTCGATCGGTTCAAGTCGGAAGTCGATGCGAGATCGCCAGTTGCGTCAAAATTGGAAGGTGAATGATGGCCGCGCGGCCGCGCCGCGGCGAAGCGAAGAAAGTCGCGAAAGGCAC
>DATNBQ010000363.1:0-6033 GCA_035571955.1 Urbifossiella sp.
CTTTGCTTTCCGGCAGTCCAAGTATGACTCTCGTAGACCTGGAATCGGCTTCGAGCAATACTTCCTCAATCTTCAAATCGCAACGAAGGATATCGCAATACATCAGGAAGAGAAGTTTTACGATGAAGTACACAGCAGAGAAGAGCACGGCAACAATGAACACAATCGCGTTGACGGTGCAACCCGCGACAGTTGATTGCGTCGGGGGCGCGGTCGAAATGAGCGTGAGAAGCAAGCCGATCATCGACAAACAAAGCGACGAGAGCACCCACCACTTTGGGAACGGCAAGACGATATCCGGCGGCATGTCGCCGGAACCTGATCCGGGCGTAGAATCGCCAGGCTTGGCTGGCGATTCCGGTGCCTCCGCCGTTGGCTGGGCAGTTGAAATGGTTTTCTGGTTGGCGGCTTCTTTCCTCAGTTCCTTTGCCCTTTTGTGTTGGTCGGCGAGCATCTTGTTGAAGACGGTCAGCACGGGCCCTAGCTTCGATGACGCCGCGACGACGGCGGCCAGCGCGGTCACCAGCCCGGCGGCAGCCGTGATGATGATGGCGATATCGCTCATTGGGCTTCGCCTCTGGAAGAAGGAAGAACTGGTGCGGAAATTATCAATACACTGATGCCTCACTACCGGAATTCATGAAACTCAACTATCATTGCTATTGATTCATTTCCGATTGCGCACTTCAACACTGCCATTGTTCTCAGTTAACACGGTATCCGCCATATTGAGAAAAAGTCCGGTGCCGACGACGCCGGGAATGTCGCGAAGTTGCCGTTCCAATTTCGCCGGCTCGGCAATTGGACTCAGTTTCAAATGCACGATATGGTTGCCGTTGTCCGACATGTATGGAGCGCCGGCACTGTCGTGAAGCACGTCGGAGCCGATGCCGAGTTCGGTGAAGCGGCGGAGGCACAGCGGCAAAGCGAACGGAACGACTTCCACGGGCAGTTGGCCGCGCTGACCCAGGCGCTCGACCAACTTCTCGTCGACTTTTTCCGGGCCGATGAGGATTACGAACTTCTTCGACGCGGCGGCGACGACCTTCTCGCGCACCAGCGCGTGGCCGAACCCTTTGAGCAGGTTCAGGTCGGGGTCCACTTCATCGGCGCCGTCGCATGTCATATCAATTGGAAGAGCGTCGGCGAGTTCGACGAGCGGGATGCCGGCCTGAACGGCGAGCGCAGCCGAGGCCTGCGAGGTCGGCACGCCGCGAACCGCCAGCCCGGCACGAACGCGCGCTCCGAGCGCCGCAATGAACCGCTCGGCCGCGTGGCCCGACCCCAGGCCCAACGTCATGCCGTTCGCCACCATTGCCAGGGCCGCTTCGACATTGGTCATGGGAATTCTGGATTCGGTTTCGGGATTCAGAAGGCCATCACCCTGGCGAGCCGGGAGCGCCAGCGACCGGAGTGAAAACTGACTGATGCCCGATGATACACCAACTCGGCCGTCGCGGCTCTTGATTCTTGGACTGGCGGCCGGGTTCGCGTTGGCCCATACGCAAGCGCCGCTCTTCTATTCCAATCAGAATCAATACTTGCTTCACGGGTTCGCGCTGGCGGGATACGGCCGACTCGCCGACGACTGGCTGGCAAACACGCACGACCCGACGCCGGCGTTCAGCGGGCTCGTGGCGGCACTTTATACCATCGGCGGCGGGTTCGCCATCGAGGCGGCCTTTTTCCTGCTCCTCGGAGCCTACTTCCTCGGCTTCTGGCGACTGGTGGAGGCGAAGATCGGGCCGCGGATCGTGCCGTTCGCGGCGATCTTCACGGCGGCCCACGCAGCGATCTTTCGAGTCGCCTCCGTGCGGCTCACCGGCGCCGATTACCCGTGGTTCTTGCAGTGCGGCCTCGCCAATCAGTACCTGCTTGGACCGGGCTTGCAACCGTCGGCATTTGGGGTGCTGTTGGTGTTCTCGGCGGCAGCATTCGCGCGCGGTCGGGCGCTATGGGCCGCACTCTGGGCGGCACTCGCCGCGGACATCCACGCCACTTACCTGCTACCGGCGGCGCTGCTCACGGTCGGATATGCCGCGGCCCTGCTTCGCGAAAAGCGAATTCGAGCCGCCGTCAGTGTCAGTGCGGTGTCACTCATCGCGGTGATGCCGATGCTGCTGTACTTGTTGCTGGCGTTTCCACCGACGGATTCCGAGACATTTGCCGCGGCCCAGCACGTGCTGGCGACCGTGCGCATTCCGCACCACGCCCAGGTCTCGCGGTGGTTCGACTGGGTCGCGGTGCTGCAACTCGCGTGGATTGCTTTGGCCTGGCGAGCCGGGAGGCGTTGCAAGAATCAGGGGCCTTACGCCCCCCGCTCGCCCAGCTTGACATTCGCGTTGAGCATCGCGGCCATTCTCGCCGTGATTTTAAGCGCGATACAGATCATCTCGGGGAACGACACGCTGGCGCTGCTCTTCCCATGGCGGATTTCCGCGCTGTTGGTCCCGCTGGCCACGGCCATCGTCGCGGCGAAATGCGCGGCCAGCCAGCGGTACGCCGGGGCCGCGAACTTATTGGCCATCGTGGTTCTCGCGGTCGAAATCGGCGGCGGCGTCTTCGTGATGGCCCGCGGTCTCGGCTACCAGCAGAACCCCGATGAGTTGCCGATGATGCAGTACGTCCGCGAGCACTCCGCGCCGGGCGATCTCTACTTGATCCCGACGCGGATTCCGCCGAGCAAGGGGAAACGCGGCGTGCCTTCGACCAGCTTCACGCCGCCGCCGCGGCCGCAACCTGGCTCGCAGTTCATTCCCGTCGACCTGCAGCGGTTCCGCCTCGAAACCGGGGACCCGATTTACGTCGACTTCAAGTCGGTGCCGTACGCGGCCAGCGAGGTGCTGGAATGGCTGCGCCGCGTCGAGCAGGTTCAAACGTGGTACAAGGATCGCGACTGGAATCGACCCGAATTGCGCGAGCAGTTACGCAAGGAGGGGATCACGCACGTGGTGGCCGCGCGGCAGCAACCGCTCAAGGCCGACTTCCTGATACCGGAGTACCAGGACAAATGGTACGTGGTATATCGAGTAAAACAGTGAAGCTCACCAGCCCCAGCCGCGGCGGTAAGGCCGATAGTAATAAGGTGGCGGCGGCGCATAGTAGTACGGCGCGCCCGCGTAGACGACCGGCGGTTGCGGCGGAGGCGCCCCGACGATCACCGGAGCCGGCCGGGCGCTTTGCATCGCGGTAATCACGTCCGGCGACACATTGTTCGTCCGCAGCGTGCTCAAGTCCGCGACCGAAAGCTGGAACGTGCTGCCGGTATTGCGAATTTGATTGATGATTACCTGGTCGCTTTGGCCGTCGCGAGACATCTGGATCACTTCGGTCATGCCGAGGCGGTTGGCATTGGCCTGGGCCTGAGCGTTGGCGACGGCCGTGGCATATTGCATATTCTGCTGGCGTTGGACTTGAACGTCCTTATCGCTGCCGATGGCGGCGCCGACGCTGGTTCCAGCAAGTCCGCCGACCGCGGCCCCGAGTACCGGGGCATGGAGCAGAGAGCCCGCGACCGCGCCGACGCCGGCTCCGGCCAGGCCGCCGACCGTCGCGTCCTTCTCCGTGTTGTTCATGGTGGAGCAGCCGCTGGCGCCTGCCGCCGCCGCCAAAGCCGCTACCATCGTCCAGCGCGAGAATCGAAGCTTCACGGGAAAGCCCCCTGCAAATCCGTCGGCACAATCGCCGGACGAAGGGATATGCCCGGCTCTTGAAGGGCGGTCAAGAGAGAAATTGTGAAAATGGGGGATGTGCGGGTTGTTCAGGTGCCGGACTTGCCGGGCACGCAAGCATTTCACCACCCAGGCGGACGGCGTAGAGATCACTACTCTTACTCTTTGCGGCTTCGCGGGAAGCCCGATCGAGAACCTGCATGGCGCGTTATTTCAAGTACAAGACCGTCGCCGAACTGGAGGCCGAAAACGCGCGGCTCGGGATCGATCTGCGTTTCGCCGATGACTTTGCGCCACTGTGGCAACCTCTGGCGATCGGACCGCGGACGATCGGCAATCGCTGGTGCGTGCATCCGATGGAAGGATGCGACGGCGAACTCGACGGCCGACCCGGCGACTTGACGTTCCGCCGCTTCCGGCGCTTCGGCGACGGCGGGGCAAAGCTGATCTGGGGCGAAGCCTGTTCCGTCACCGAAGATGGCCGGGCCACGCCGCGGCAGATCTACTTGAACGAAAAGTCGCTGCCGGACTTCGCGCGGATGGTGGATGAGTGCCGGACCGCCCACCGCGCCGCCAACGGCAGCGATTCCGACTTGCTAATCGGCTTGCAACTGACGCATTCGGGCCGATACAGCCGCAAGCCGCTCATTGTCACCCACGACCCGCTGCTGGCCGGCCGCAACAAGGTGACCGCCGATACGCCACTCGTTACCGACGACGAACTCAAGCGGCTGGTCGACCGCTACGTCGAGTCGGCGAAGCTCGCCGTCGCGGCCGGGTTCGATTTCGTCGACGTGAAGCAGTGCCATCGCTACCTGCTGAGCGAGTTGCTCGGGGCGCGGAACCGTCCCGGCCCGTTCGGCGGCAGCTACGAGAACCGAACGCGGTTGCCGCGGATAATCATCCAGGCGGTCCGCGCCGCGATTCCTTCGAACATCATCATTGGCACGCGGCTCAATGCCTTCGACGGCATTCCGTTCGACGTCAGCGGCCGCCCAGTGCGGCACGAGTTGCCGCTCGTCAATGGTTGGGGCATGTCGCTAACCGATCCATCGCAGCCGGACCTGACCGAACCGTTGCGGTGGGTGGCCGAGATGAAGCAGCTGGGCGTGCAACTCGTAAATGTGACGCTCGGGAATCCGTATGCCCAGGCTCATTATGGGCGGCCGTTCGAAACGCCGGCCCCGGATTGCTACGAGTCGCCGGAACATCCGCTCGTCGGCGTCGATCGGCACTTCACGATCGCGGAAGCAATTCAGCGGTCGCAGCCCGATTTGGCCGTGGTGGGAACGGGCTACAGCTACTTGCAGGAGTTCTTGCCGCAGGCCGGGGCCGCCAATGTTCGCGATGGCCGCGTCGCCATCGTCGGAGTCGGCCGGGCGACCTTGGCCCAACCGGACTGGGTACGGCAACTCCGCGACAACGGCACGCTGGATCGCAAGCGCGTCTGCCGCACGTTCAGTTATTGCACGGCCCTGATGCGGGCCAAGGATCACCCGCTGGGGCAATTCCCCGCCGGCTGCCCGCCCTTCGATAAAGACGCCTACGGCGAGATTTGGAAGGAAGTCCAGCAACTCGGTTCGAAAGCGAATTAAGCCAGGCTGGCAGCGAGTTCCTTGATCTGTCGTTCGATCAGCCCCAGGACTCCGGGTTCGTCCTCGATGTGCCAGAACTCGATCTTTCCCGCCCAATCGGGGAAGCGTTCTTGCATGAGCGGCAGGTGCTCGGCCTGCTTCAAGGCGATCACGCGGTTCGCCTTTTCGAAATCTTCGATGAGCGCCGCGATGGGAAAGCGCGCGACCGCTTCCGGATCGCGAACGCCGAGGGCTTCCAGTTCGCGCACGGCGGAGCGGGCCATTGGGCCGATGTTGTGCATGCCGCGTTCCAGCGCCAAGCCCCGCGATGTAGCCTTCCAAGCCAGCTTCCGCTCCGCCGCGACGGCGTTGAACAGCACCTCGGCGAACCGACTGCGGTAGTAGTTGCCGGTGCAGAGAAACAGCACGGTGCTTTCGGTTCGTTCGCTCATTGTGGTTCCGATGGAGAGAGCACCTAGATACCGATAGACTATGAGCAGGCCCAGGAAAACGGCGAATTGCTGCGAAGAGTGGACGGGGGGTAAGCAGCTGGAAACTGGGTGGGTTTTATCCGCCCAGCAGATCGAGCCGAATTCATCGTTCTTGGAACCGCCAGTCAAGCCGATTCTCGGCCGTAAATGGCCGCTAACACCCCCTCTCTGCGGAAATCCTCGATCTTTTCGCGGCAATTAAAAATTGGAGGCCGCTTTTTTTGTTTCGAGGCAGTCGCGCATTTGCCGTAAGTGCCATGATGCCTGTGCCTTTCGCGACTTTCTTCGCTTCGCCGC
>DATNBQ010000364.1:0-6340 GCA_035571955.1 Urbifossiella sp.
GCCAGCACCATCGCGAAGAGCGTGATCAGGTTGATCGACAGGCCCATCAACTGCAAGAAGAAGAAGGTTCCGACCAGCGACACCGGGACCGCGAGGGTCGGGATCAGCGTAGAGCGGAGGTCGCCGAGGAACATGTAGACGACCAGCGATACCAGGATGAACGCTTCGAGCAGGGTGTGCAGAACTTTGTCGATGGAGGCTTCGAGGAAGTGAGAGACATCGTAGGCGAGTTCGTACTTCATGCCGGGTGGGAAGGATTCCTTCATCTCGTCGAGCTTCGCCTTGATTCTTTTGATAACCTCGGCGGCGTTGGATCCGGGGGCCTGTTTGAGAATGATGGAGGCGGCGGGGCGGCCGTTGATGTCCGAGTAGATGTCGAAGAATTCGGAGCCGAGTTCGACGCCGGCGTGCTGTTGAGTGACGCGGCCGCGGCCGCCGCGCAGCATCTCCGACGGGGTCGCTCCGCCACTGCCCTCGCTGTTCGCGACGAAGGAAGGCTCGGCACGCACGTATTGCGTCGGTTCCTTCGGCGGCACGCAAATATCCTTGAGCCGCAGGATTTGGCCATCCGGAAGGGCCTTGAGAATAATCTCGCCGTATTGGCTCGCCTTGTTGAAGCGGCCGATGTACGTGAGGACGTACTCTTTGGATTGCGAGGTCATGCCGGTCGCCTGGCCTAACCGCCCCGGCGAGCCGATGATGCTCTGCGCGCCCACGGCCTTCATGACATCTTCAACCGAGACGTTATAGGCGCGCATCCGTTCGGGGTTGAGCCAGATGCGCATCGCATACGAGCGGTTGCCGAGGTTGCGGGGCAGGCCCATTCCTTCGATGCGCTTGAGCTCCGGCATGATCATGACGTTGGCATAATTGAACAGATCCTTCTGATCGGCGTTGGGATCCTCGCTGTAGAGATTCACGTACATGAGCATGCTCGGCACGACCTGGCTGACCAGGATGCCTTCGCGGACGACGAGCGGCGGCAGCCGGCTCAACATGATGTTGACGCGGTTCTGCACGTTCACGACGTTGATATCCGGGTTGGTGCCCGGCTTGAAGTAGATGGTGATGGTGGCCTCGCCGGCACTGGTGGCCGAGGAGACCATGTAGCGCATGTTTTGAACGCCGTTGATCGATTGCTCGAGCGGAATGAGAACCGAATCGACGAGGACGTTGGCGCTGGCGCCGGGATAGGCGATGGAAACCATCACGGTGGGCGGCGCGACGTTGGGGAACTGTTCGGTCGGCAGGGTCTTGATTCCCAACGCCCCCAGGAAGAGGAGGATGATGGAAATCACGATGGCCAGCGCCGGCCGGTAGAGGATTTTCGTGAACATAAAAGGATGGCAGTGGGTTCGATGTCGGAGGGGCTATTCGGCGGGGAATTTCTGGTGATCGAGAGCGGTATCCGCTTTCTCGAACTCGTAGTCCTCGAGCGTGTCGCCGTGATGGACCTGAAGGACGCCATCCATGATGATCCGATCGTTTGCGTCCAGGCCGCTGGCGATGACGAACTTGTCTTCCAACTCGTGGGCGATGGTGATGGCCCGCTGCCGGACCACGTTATCCTCGCCGATGACCCAGACGAATTGCTTGTCGAGGATTTCGAAGGTGGCCCGTTGGGGAATCACGATGGCATTGTGAAGGGTTTGCAGAACGCGAACGGTGCCGGTCTGGCCCTGGCGAAGCAGGCGATCCGGGTTCGGGAAGTCGGCCCGGAGCTTGTAGTTGCCGGTTTCGAAGTCGACCATCCCCTCGACGGTGACGATGTTGCCTGCGTTCTGGTCGTACTTCTTGCCGTTGGCCAGGATCAGTTCGATCCGCGAGTCCACCAGTTTGAGCCGCGACACATCGTGCTCGCTCCCTTCGCGATCCCGGTGCTCGAAGTAACGGGCTTCGGGGACGTTAAAATAAACCCACATCACGCTGTTGTCGGACAGCGTCGTGAGGATTTCCTTTTCCTTGACGAGGCTTCCGTGTTGGTGATAGAGGCGGTCGATGATGCCGTCGAAGGGAGCCTTGATGGTCGCGAAGTTCAGTTCGGCCTGGGCCAGGTTCGCTCGGGCGCGGGCCTTGGTCAACCGCGCCAGATAGACGGCCACCTCTTGCTGGGAGACGACGGCGTTCTCGCCGAGTTTCTTGGTGTTGATGTATTCGATTTCCGCGACCTGCGCCTCGGCCAACTCGGCCTCCAGGCGCGCCTGGTAAAGCGTCGGCACGACGCGGAACATCGTCTCGCCTTTCTTCACCGCCTGGCCTTCTTTCAGATTCATCTGTTCGAGGTATCCCTCCTCAAGAGCGCGGATCTCGATGTGCTGCTGCGAGCGGAGCTTGCAGACGTAAGGCTGCACGACGACGATGTCCTGGACCTTGGGATTGGTGGCGACGATCTTCTGCGGATCGCGGCGCGAACGTTCCTCTTGCATCTGGCAGGCGGTAACCGCGAAACAAATGAGAGCGGCCAGGAATGTCACGAATCGCTGGGCGTTCATTGATCTTCACTCGCGGTGGGCGCAATCTCTGGGTCAGGATCAATGGCAATGCGCGTGCCGCTGGGAAATTCTCACAATTGACACCGAATTTGGGCCTCCGGCGCATAAACCTTGGAGAGAAGGGAGCGGGAGTGGTCAAAAGGAAGGCGCGCCGCGATTGAGCGACAACCGCGCTGGAATGGGGCCTGTCAACGATTGGCAGCGGGATGGCCAGGCAATTGTCGCGCGATTCCGTCGCGGCGAACGGCCAGCGGAGCGCTCAGCGGCTGATCGCGGAGCAGCTGATAGTGGAACTGGGCGGCCTGGCGGTTGTGATGCTCGAGGCTGCTCTCGGCTTCATCGAGATGCCACGAGACGCCGCGCCTGTCGGCGGCAGCGCGGCGAGCGGCGAACGTCTCGGGCGTTGCCAGAGTCTCCGAATCCCACATGCTAATCGACTCGTCCCAATTCGTACCGACCAACCGCCTACCATCCGGGCTAAAGAGCACCCGCGGGTTGAAGATCGAATCCCAGTTCCGCCGCGCGGCGCCGCGCAGCGTCATCACTTCGCGGTGGGTGTGCACTTCCCAGATCTTCACGACTTCGTGGGTGATGCCGACCAACCGGCGGCCATCCGGGCTGAACGCCAGATCGCACAAGGACGGCGGCACCGCTTCGAAGGCGTGGATGCCTTTTGGCGAAACACCGGTGGACGGAATGAAGCCCTCGAGCTCGTACAGTTTCAGGGTTTGATCGATGCCGGCGGCGGCGAGGAGTCGGCCGTTCGGGCTGAACGTCAGGGCGGCCACGTGGCCCGAGTGACCGGTAAGTTTGGCGACGGCGCCCGGCTTGGCCCAGTCGGCCAGAAGCAAAAGACCGTCCTGGCCGCCGACGGCGATCCACCGCCCGTCCGGGCTGAACGCCGCGTTGAACAGCAAACCGCGGCCGGTCAAGTTGGCGAGCGCTTGCCCGGTTGCGGCATCCCAGACCTTGATTTCGTGCGGCCGATCGGGCGATCCGGAGTCGCAAGCGCAAGTGACGAGGCGGCGGCCGTCGCCGCTGAAGCGCAGGGCCGAGATGGGCATCGTGTGGCCGCGGAAGGCGACGCGCTCTTCGCCGCTGGCCACGTCCCACGTCTTGGCCACGCGGGCGTCCTCACGAGCCCGAGCGCCCAGTCGCTCTCCGTCCGACGAAAATGCATACAGCACGGCCGGGCTCACCAGTTCATCCGAGATCGGCAGCGATTGCTGGCGTTCGAGCAAGCCCGTCGAGGCATCCCACGTTTGCAGAGTCCCGCCGAGCGAAACCGAGACGATCTGTTTGCCGTTAGCGTGGAAAGCGAGTGCTTCGAGGTCGGGGCCAGTCCGCGCGAGCCGCGTCGAATTGGCCTTCCCCGTGAGGTCGCGGACGCGCACTCGCTGGTCGGTTCGGCCGCCGACGCGGGCGAAGGTCGAGTACTCCGGATGCCGCGTGAGATCCCAGGTTTTGACGATTCCCTCGGACGGGCTGGAGGAAACCAATCGGCGGCCATCCTGGCTGAAGCGAACCGATTCCACGGCGCTCGAATGACCGCGGAAGACGAACCGCTCGATGCCCGCCTCGACGTTCCACACTCGCACCGTGCCGTCGGCACCACAGTAAGCGAGATAGCGGCCATCCGGGCTGAAGCAGCTATCGAGGACGGCGCCGGACCGCCCGGTGAGGCTCTGAATCACCTTCTTCGTGGACATGTCCCAGAACTTGAGGTTGCCGTTGCGGCCGCCGGTGGCGAGAAGCTTGCCGTCGGGGCTGAAGGCCGCGTCGAAGACGGCGCTCTTGTGATCGCGGAAGGTTTCCAGCGCTTCGCCCGTTTGCAGGTTCCACAGAATCACGGCCGCGTCGTCGTCGCCGGAAGCGAGCAGTTGCCCATCAGGGTGGAAAGCGACGCAGTGAACGCTCCCCGAGTGGCCGCGGAGGACGTGGCGGATGACCCCCGTCTCGGCGTCGCAAATTTTCACGGTCTGATCCCAACTCGCCCAGGCGAGCAGATCGCCCTTCGGGCTGAAGGCGACGCCGGCAATGGTCTGATCGTCGGCCGGGATGCGAAACACCTCTTCGCCGGTGGCTGTCCTGAGCACGAGCACCGCGCCATCGGTGGTGGCCAGCGCGAGCCGTTCTCCGTCGTGGCGGAGCACCATGCAGTGGGCCGTGCCCGGCACGCGGAAGGACGCCAGACTTACGCCGGTCGAGGCGTCCCAGACCGTGACTTCTCCCCGGTGGGCGTCGTCGTCGATGGCGTGGCCGCCAACCAGGGAGACAACGCGGCGGCCGTCCGGATGGAACGCGGCATTGCCGCCGCTGCCGCCGCTCGAGTGCTGGAAGGTGAACAGGTCCGAATGGAACAGGCCCAGGAGATAGTACCACTCCCAGCCGCGCGGGTCGGCCTGACCGTCGGGCGGCTTGCATTCGAGCAGGCTCTGGATGGCTCCGCCGACATCGCTCAACCGCCACTGCAACTGGCTGCGCGAGATGCGGCTGTAATAAAGCGCGTCTTCCTTTTCCTTGAGGGCGGTGTCCTTGACGACGATCGCTTGATGGGCCTGATCGCGGGCCTGGGTGGCGGAGTGCCATTGCCAGGCGATGCCGGCGAAGCCGAGGACGATGCTGGCGCAGATGCCGACGATGAGTGCGGCCGTGGCGGGCCGGCGCCGCGCCGCCTTCCAGACGCGTTCGGGGAATTGAATCGGCCGCGCCTCGATCGGCGCCCCTTTCCGGAAGCGATAAAGGTCGTTGGCCAGTGCCTCGGCGCTGGCATACCGATGCGCCGGGTTCTTGTTGAGGCACTTGAGGCAGATCGTTTCCAAATCGCGGGGCAGGCCGGGCTGCAACTGGCTCGGCCGCATCGGCTCTTGATGAACGACCAGGAGCACCGTTTCGATCGGGGTCGGGCCCTTGAACGGCGGCCGACCGGTCAGCATTTCGTAAAGGATGGCGCCGAGCGCGTAGACATCCGTGGCCGGACCGATCAGGTGGTGGCGACTGCCGGCTTGTTCCGGCGCCATGTAGCTCGGCGTGCCGATCACCTCGCCGGTCTGCGTGCCGTCGCTGCTGGCATCCAACCGCTTGGCGAGGCCGAAATCGGTGATCTTGGGTCGAAACGATTGCAGCGGTCGATGGATGGGATCGGCGATAACGGGGGCGTGGTCGGGTTCGTTCGCCAGCAGGATGTTCGCGGGTTTCAAGTCGCGGTGGACGATGCCGCGCTGGTGGGCAAAGTGAATCGCGCGGGCCAGCGTCTCGATGAACTGGGCCGCGGGCTTGTGCTCCTGAACTTCGCCGCCAATCCGCTTGCCGAGGTTCCCTTCCTCGACGAATTCCAGCGCGAAGTACGGGATGCAGTCCGCTTCGCCGATGTCGTAAATCTGGACGATGTTCGGATGGTGCAGGCGGGCGATCGCCTCCGCTTCCTGGCGAAAGCGGTCGAGGTCCTTCGGGTTGGCGCTCGAGCCGGCCAGAATCATTTTCAAGGCGACCAGACGGCTTAATCCCGACTGCATCGCGAGGTAGACGACACCCATGCCGCCGCGGCCGAGTTCCTCGATGATCTCGTAACCGGCGACCTGGGGGAACTCTCCGGTATCCTTTTTGGAAGGGCCGGGGCGCGGCGGACTGCGGCCGGAAACGGATTGCTCCTTCAAGCGGTGGATCATCGACAGGAACGGCGCCGGTGTACTCGAGGTGCCGGGACAAAGGGCGATCGAGCGGCCGCCGCTGCCGACCTGAGTCTCCGCGGTCAGCCGTTCCAGGGCCGCCTGGCAATCGCGGCAGTCGCCAACGTGGGACGACACCGCCTGTGCCGTCGCTCGATCCAGTTGCTCCTCCAGCAGGAG
>DATNBQ010000365.1:0-2403 GCA_035571955.1 Urbifossiella sp.
AAGAACCTGGCGGAGGACGCTGTCCGAGCCGCGAACGCACTCGGCAGCCCGCTGCTGGCTCGACTGGCGAACTACGTGGTCGAACGCGAACGGTGAATTGAAACACGGAGGATTGATGTCCACCCTGTTGCCCCAGATTCAGGGGCCGGCCGACCTGCAATTGCTCTCGGATGAGCAGTTGCAGCAGCTGACTGTCGAGATTCGCGAGGAACTGATCCGCGTGCTGACCACGCGGCCGGCGCACTTCGCTTCCAATCTCGGCGTCGTCGAACTTTGCCTCGCTTTGCATCTCACGTTCGACTTCACCAAGGACCGCCTGATCTGGGATACGGGCCACCAGGTCTATCCGCACAAGCTCGTGACTGGCCGCTACGACAAGTTCCATACCATCCGCACGCGCGGCGGCCTCATGGGCTTCCCGAATCCGGCCGAAAGCCCGTTCGACCTGTTCATGACCGGCCATGCCGGCTGCAGCGTGTCGACCGTCTCCGGGCTCAAGGCCGGCGACGACCTGCTCGGCCAGGCCGATCGCCATGCCGTCGCGGTCATCGGCGACGGCGCCCTTCCCAGCGGCATCGTTTTCGAAGCGTTCAACAACATCGCCGGCATGGGGCAGAACGTTCTCGTCGTGCTCAACGACAACAAGATGAGCATCTGCCCGCGGACCGGCGGCGTCGCCAAGGCCCTCGATCAGTGCCGCATGACCGGGCTTTACCAGGGGAGCAAGCGGCGGCTGAACCAACTCCTCAAGAACATCCCACTGATCGGCCAGACGGCCCACGTCGCCCTCGAACACTTCCGCGACGGCCTCAAGGCCTTCTTCAAGGACGGCATGCTGTTCGAGGAACTCGGCTTCCGCTATTTCGGCCCGGTCGATGGCCACGATTTGCCGAAACTCCGCCGCATTCTCCGCGACTTGAAGACGCAAACCGGCCCCATTTTGCTGCACGTCTTCACGAACAAGGGGCACGGCGTGCCGCAAGCCGCCGAAGACCCGGTGACGTATCACACGCCGCCGATGTTTACGGAACTCGGCCCGAATGGCACGATCGTTTCGTTCAAGAAGAGCACGGCGAAGGCTTACACCGATGCGATGAGCGGGGCGATTCACGCGGCGATGGCCGCCGATCCCAAAGTGGCCGTCATTACCGCGGCGATGTGCCAGGGGAACAAGCTGGAGAAGGTGCGCGAGGACTTCCCGGATCGCTTCTTCGACGTGGGCATTTGCGAAGCGCACGCGGTGGCGTTCGCCGCCGGGCTCGCCAAGGCCGGCATGAAGCCGATCGTGGATATTTACAGTACATTCCTGCAGCGAAGCTTCGACCAGATCTTCCAGGAAGTCTGCCTGCAAAACTTGCCTGTGGTATTCGCGCTCGATCGCAGCGGGCTAACTGGCCCGGAAGGACCGACGCACCACGGCGTCTTCGACGTGCCGTATCTGCGGCTCTTCCCGAACATGACGTGCCTGGCCCCCGGGGATGAACACGACGTGCAGCCGATGCTTGCCCTGGCACTGCAACACCCCGGCCCCATTTCCATCCGCTATCCGAAGACGAACCTCGATTCGGTCGATCGGCCCAACGAATTCGCCCCGGTTGAACCCGGCAAAGCCGAAGTGATCGAATGGGGCGAGGACGGCTGCTACATCGCTTTTGGAACGCTCCTCGCGAACTGCCTGGCGGCGGCCCGATTGCTCGCCGACGAGGGCATCCGCGTCGGCGTCATTAACGCCCGCTTCGTCAAGCCACTCGACCGCGAAACGATTCTCCGCGCCGTGGAAACGCTGCCCTTCGTGGCCACGGTGGAAGAGGGAACGATCGAAGGCGGATTCGGCTCGGCGGTGCTGGAAGCGGCGAACGCCGCCGGCATCGATGCTCGCAACGTCGTTCGCCTCGGCATCCCGGATCGCTTCATCGAACACGGCGACCGGGCCGAACTGCTCGCTGAACTCGGCCTGCATCCGGAAGGCCTCGCCAACGCCGTGCGCAAGAACCGCGCGATCGCGGTGTGACGGCCCCCGCTGTTTGCCAACTCATCTCCTCCCGGCACATCGATTGCTCTATTCGAAGGGGCATAGCCGCGCGAGGGCCGATCATGAGCGATAAGCAATGGGGCGAATGCAAGGACTGCAAGTGGTTCCAGATCGAGCCGAAGGCCGAGCCCAAGGATAGTACGCTGGGTCTGTGCATTGAGGAGACGGTGCAACCGATTCGCTTGCGCGTGTCCGGCAACAGCGGCTGCAACCTGTTTATTGAGGGCGAAGTGGCCTATGCCGCCGGTTCGAGTTCCGCGCCGCCCACAGCACAGCCGACGCGGTAACGTTCCCCTAAAATAGCGGTTCCCGATCCAGGAGCCGTTGCCGTGGCTGATGCCTTTTTCGATCGCGTCGAAACGCAGAACGTC
>DATNBQ010000366.1:0-3226 GCA_035571955.1 Urbifossiella sp.
GACCCCCGCCTCGGCAAGGTGCCGAACTTGAGCGCCGCCGCCGTCCTGGACGACGGCGAACCGGTGCTCATTCTCGATGTCGAAGACCTCGTTCGCTCCATGGACACGTTCATTCAAACCGGGGCGCTGCGCCGCTGCGAGGTCCGCGACATCGGCGCCGTTCGCAAAAAGCGCGTACTCGTCGTGGACGATTCCATCACCGTGCGCGAAGTCGAGCGGCAACTCCTTCTGCATCAGGGCTACGACGTGGCCGTGGCCGTGGACGGCATGGACGGCTGGAACCAGGTCCGCGCCGGCAAATTCGATCTCGTGGTGACGGATGTGGACATGCCGCGAATGAGCGGCTTGCAACTCGTTCAAGCCGTGCGCGCCGACGACCGATTAAAGCAAATGCCGGTCGTGATCGTTTCGTACAAGGAACGCGAAGAAGATCGATTGCGCGGCCTCGAAGTGGGGGCGAATTACTACCTCACGAAGAGCAGTTTCCACGACAACCGTTTCGTCCAGGCCGTGCACGACCTGATTGGAGTTTGAGATTATCGAGTATGATGAAACGATGATAGTGAATTGAGATGGCATTCCGCCGCGTTATAACATCAACTTCCCATCGACGACACGCGCGGCAGCCGGTTTAAAACGAACATGCGCATCGCGATTGTAAACGATCTGGCTTTGGCGCGCGAGGTGCTCCGCCGCGTGGTGCTGGCGGCGCCGGGGAATTCCATCGCCTGGTCGGCCGCCGACGGCGAAGAGGCCGTACGACTGGCCGCCGCGGACCGCCCCGACGCGATTCTCATGGACCTCGTGATGCCGCGCCTCAATGGCGCCGAGGCGACGCGGCGGATCATGAGGGCATCGCCCTGCCCGATCATCGTCGTCACCTCCACGGTTCCCGGCAACTTCGATCTCGTTTATCAGGCGATGGGCGCCGGGGCTCTGGATGCCGTCGAAACGCCGACATTCGATGCAACCGGCAAGCTGGCCAACGCCGAGAAGCTGGCGGCCAAGCTCGCCCAACTCGATGGAGCCTTGCGCGGCGATGCGTTCGAACCGCCGCCGCCAACACCGGCGGCATCGCTCTCCGTCGAGTTGCCGCGCATCGTGGCGATCGGCGTTTCCACCGGCGGACCCGCCGCGCTTCCCGCGATTCTTGAGGCCCTTCCCGCCGACTTCCCCGCTGCCATCCTCATCGCGCAACATCTGGATGCCGATTACATTCCCGGCTTAGTGGAACGCCTCGGGGCAGTGTGCCGATTGCCGGTGCGGTCCGCCGCGGCCGGCGAAGTGCCGCTGCCAGGAACCGTCTACATCGCTCATTCCAACGATCACCTCGAGCTGAGCCCGCGGTTGCGGCTCAATTACACGCCATTGCCGCGAAACGTGCCTTATCGCCCTTCGGCGGATGTGCTCTTTTCGAGCCTCGTGGATCACGTCCCTCGGCCGGGCGTCGCGCTCCTGCTCACCGGCATGGGAACCGACGGCGCCAAGGGATTGCTGGCACTGCGGAATGCCTGTTGGCACACGATCGCTCAGGACGAATCGACGAGCATCGTTTATGGGATGCCGCGGGCGGCGGTGGAACTGCGGGCGGCGGTGGAAGTGCTGCCGCTGCCATTGATCGCGCCGGCAATTATGACGGCCCTTCGCCCGCGCCGATTTCGGTAATCATGGTTGCGGTAGCGCGTGGGCGCCGCGGGATGCGGCCGGGCTGTCCTGCTTCACGCGCAAGTCGCCCTTCGCCGCATCGCGAAACCGCGGATCTACTCCAACAATCGCGTCCTTTTCCTTCACCGGCAGCTTCGGCGCGCTGTCCTTCGGTCGATCCTCGCAGTACCACAGATTGCCCGCGAACTTGAACGTATCGGCCGCGGTGCTCGGTCCGATGTTAACGCCGCCGTCGCTCCACTTTTCCGAGCGAAATGCGATGATGTTGTTCTCGATAACGCCATTGCGGCAGGGAACGAACCCGGCATCCGTATTCTCTTGCAATATGCGGAAGGCATAATTCGCGGGATGATAGATCGTGTTGCAACGGATGGTGGCGCCGTCCACGCCGACCAGGGCAATGGCCGCTTCCCCGCCGACGAATGTGCATCCTTCGACGCGAAGATTCTTGAGTTCGTACTTCGCGTTGGCTGGCATGCTCTTGAGCGGCGGGCGGAAGCTGCTGGCGTCGGTGCGGCCGCCGGCGTTGATGGCCCGTTCTCCGCAATCTTCGAACCGACAGCGCACGATCGCGATTTCCGACGAGCCGCCCTTGGCCTGCACCGCGTTCGACCCACCGTGCTGGAACTGACAACGGCGGATCACACCCTTGTGGCAACCGACCATGTCGATGGCCGAGCCGCTGCTTCCCCAACGTTCCACATGGCAATCCACAACGGTGAAATCATCGACGCCCGAGAGCTTGATGCCGTCGTGGTTTCCCTTGGGGCCGATGTCGGAGATTTTCAGGTTCCGCAGCGTGATGTGATGGGCCGGCTTGTTCGGGATGCCGGCGTCGTCGATGTTTAGGCCGTTTTCCTTCGCGCCGGTGATGACGAGGTCGGAAAGTTCGAGGTGGCTGGTTCCGGTGAATTGCAGGCCGATGGTCGCGCCGATGAAGCGCGGCGGGCGGTCCGGATTGGCGGCGACGATGGCGATTGGCTTGCCCGCGGCGCCGTGGATGTTCTTGAAGTAGAAGTTGCCGCGATAGTTCCCGGCAGCGACGAGAATGCGATCGCCGGGACCGGCACTTCGCACGGCCCTGCGAAACCCCTCGGCATCGCTCACGCGATAATCCGCGGCCGATGCCCCGCCGAGTGGGACGAGAAATAGGCTAAGGGCCAGGATCGGGGTGCGCATGCAACGACTCTGTCGAACTTACTCGATCTCGTCATCCGCGTCATTGTAGCCGAGCCTTTGATGCCGACTCAAAAACGCGAACCGGCCGGAGATGCCTCGCAGGCTTCCCCGGCCGGTTCGCGTGTTCTCGGTCGTATCGGTCAGGTGATGGCCGGCACGTTGGCCTGCCCCTCGGGGCGCTGCTGGTTGAGCGGCAGCAGTTCCTGCCGGTAGATCGGCACGTCGCGCGGGGCCTCGATCCCCAGGCGAATCTTGCCGCGATCGATGTCCACCACGGTGATGCAGATGTTATCGCCGATGTAGATTTTTTCGCCCAGCTTCCGACTGAGGACTAACATGTCGCTACCCTCCGTTGTGCGCCCACCGTCTGCGAATGCTGCCG
>DATNBQ010000367.1:0-5518 GCA_035571955.1 Urbifossiella sp.
CCGGAGACGTTCTGACGGATGTATTGATGCGTGAAACCAGTGGATATGCTGCATTAATGAGGCTGGCGTGAAGACTCAGCGCCGGCGATGGCGTTGCAGAATCGAACGCCGTGTCCCGTTCTGGAGCGCTCACTCCGCCTCGCGGCTAATCTGATACAATCGCCGATACACTTTCCATCGCCCTCGGAGTCAGTCATGTCGCGACCCACGCGTCGTTCGTTCGCCAAGTCGGCCGCGGCGGCCGCCGCACTCTCCGCCGCCAGTTACTCCCGCGTGCTCGGCGCCAACGACCGCGTCGCCATCGGCTTCATCGGCGTCGGCAATCGCGGCGACCAACTCCTCGATGCCTTCCTCACCCACAAGGACGTGGACGTAAACGCCCTGTGCGACATTTACGCTCCTTACCTGCC
Organism: Urbifossiella sp.; assembly: GCA_035571955.1. Classification (GTDB taxonomy): domain Bacteria; phylum Planctomycetota; class Planctomycetia; order Gemmatales; family Gemmataceae; genus Urbifossiella. The sequence continues at coordinate 411 of DATNBQ010000367.1, forward strand.
GGCGGCCTCCGCCAAGGTCGAAAAGTCCGGCCGCGCCGCTCCCAAGCCGTTCCACGAATACCGCAAGATGCTCGCCGACAAAGCGCTCGATGCCGTGGTGATCGCCACGCCGGACCACTGGCACGCTCTCACCTTCGTCGATTCGTGCCACGCGGGCAAACACGTCTATTGCGAGAAGCCGCTTTCGTTAACGATCGGCGAAGGGCGGCGCATGGCCGACGTGGCCCGCGACACCAAACGCGTGACGCAAGTGGGATTGCATCGCCGCAGCACGCCGTTCGTTCAGGAAGCGGTGAAGTTGATTCAATCCGGCGCGATCGGCAAGGTCACGGTGGCGAAGAGCTACCATTGCCGCAACGAGTCGCCGATGGGCATCGGCAGCCCCAAGGATGGCCCGCCGCCGGAAGGCCTCGACTACGAGACGTGGCTCGGGCCGGCCAAGCACGTTCCTTACAACGCCAACCACTGCCTGTACAAGTTCCGCTGGTTCTGGGATTACTCCGGCGGGCAACTCACGAACTTCGGCACCCATTACCTCGACGTCATCCAGTGGGCGATCCAGCAGGACGCGCCGAAAGCCATTGCGTGCCTCGGCGGCAAGTTCGGCGTGACGGACAATCGCGACATCCCGGATACGTGCGAGGCGGTGTGGGAATACGACGGCTGCCTGGTGACGTTCAGCCAGTTCAACTGCAACGCGGCGGCAGGGAATGCCCGCGGTTGGAGCATGGAGTTCCGAGGCACCAAGGGGACGCTGCTCTTGGCCGATGGCAACGCGGGCTACGAGATTCTTCCCGAGAGCATGCGACTTGAGGAGTTGCCGGCGCTGAGCCCGATTGCCCGGGCGGCCAACTCCAAGCAGGGCCGGGCCACGCAACGGGCGCGCCTGGCCGAGGCGAAGAAAGGGGAATCCGAAAGCGCGATCCTGCACGCCCGCAGCTTCCTGGACGGCATCAAGAGCGGCACGCCGACCACCTGCCCCGTGGAAACCGGCCACCGCTCCACGACGGCGACCTTGCTCGCACGCATGGCTCTGTTGCGGAAGAACTACCTGACGTGGGACGCGAAGGCCGAGCGCGTGACCAACGACTCCGAGGCCAACAAACTGCTGACGTACGAATACCGCAGCCCGTGGAAGTTAGGATAGTCGGATTTAATTAGCCGCGACCCAACGGGGAGCGCGAAGCCTCATCGACGGAGCGGCTTGACCTTCTCGAAAATGAGCCGCACGAGCTGTTCCAATAAGTCCAGGTATTCCGTGTTGGCGATCTCGCGGACCTGGCAGATAATCCGCCGTCGGCGCTCGATGACTTCGACGATGTTCTCGACGCCGATCTTTTCAAGCGCCCCGCCGCTTTCCTGCATGCCGAGCAGTTCCTGAACCTCGTCCGGGCGCAACTCGGCGGCGCGGTCCTTGTTCCGTTCCAGCCAACTCACGAGGTCCGGTAAGGCGGCGCGCTCGTAGAGCAGTTTGAGCGCTTCGTCGTCGGCGGGCGGCTTGCCGTGCATGCGCGGCAAGAGCCGTTCGAGCGGCAGGTTGCGCAACTCGCTGACGGTGAGGCCGAGCGCTTCGGCGCACTGGCTCACGGTGGCGTTCCGCAGCCGCCGCTTCGGCCCGCTGTTGAGGATTTGCCGTACCGTATGCCGGTTCAGTTGCGAGATGCGTGCGAAATCTTCCTGATTCCAGCCGCGTTCCTCGACGAGCCGCGCAATCGTATTCGCCAGGTCCGCGCCGCCGGAACCGGGTGCTGCCCCGTTCATCCGTGCCTCTTTCTCCGACCCGGCGCCGTTCGGTCCGCATCCCGCTTTCGTCCCGGCGCCGGCCCCCGCCCGCGAGTCCAGAAATGATCTTCGCCGCAATCGCGCCACTTGTCCAGGGGTCGCCTGGCGGGATTGTGTTACTCCGGAACTCGCTTGTTCCCCCAACCCTTCTCCATCATCGACACGATCAGCACCGCCAGGTTGTTCACGGCCTTCTGTTCGCCGGTCGTGATCGATTCGCCCAGTTCCGGGAGCACGTGACCGGACGACGCCATCAAGCGGATCGGCATCCAGGTTTGCTGCGGCGGGATGGCCGGCGGCAGCGGCACGCTCGGATCGAACGGAATCGGCTGCGCGTCCGGCAGCGGCCCCGTCTGCAAGCTGCCGTTCACGAACCTGCGCTGCAGGGGCGCCGAAAGATTCTTCCCGGTCCGCAGGTCGCGCCACAGCACGTCCACCGTCAGCACGACTTCCTCTTCGCGAATCAAGTTCTGCTGATTGCGGTTCAGGATGTTTTTGGTGAGGGCAATGACGACGCCGCGAATTTCAGTATCGGCGCGGTTGGGATCGGAAACAATGGTATATGGCGTCTTGGTGGTCAGTTCGCGAACGATGGCCCGCGTGATGTCGGTTTCGATGCCGCGGTAAGGTTGCGTCTGGAAGGCCCGGTTGGAGAAGGCGGGAACGTAAATGGTCTGGAATCTGGTGTCGTAAAGGGCCTGGTTGCCGAGTTGATAGCCAAAGATGGTGGGCGGCCCGCCCTGGCAGCCGACGACGGCGGCCAGCGTCGCCACGACGACCGCGGCCCCGACATTCGCGCGAGAGAAACGCATCGCGGACATCTCTTAAACATCTCCCCAGCGGGAGCGCCCTGAGGGTTTCGGGCTTGGCTCTGGTGGCACAGGCATTCTTGCCTGTGCCAGCGATAAGAGCACAGGCAAGAATGCCTGTGCCACCATCACCTTAGCGTTGGTAGCCGCCGTTCATGGCGGGGCCGCCCATCATGCCGCCGAGGCCGCCCATGCCGCCCATGCCTCCGCTGCTCCCGCCGAAGCCGCCCATTCCGAGCGGCACGAAGTTGCCGATGCCAAGCGCATCCTCTTCCTCGTCGTCGTTGCCCGGCGGCTTCTTCTTGGCGAACATTCCCTTCCACTTCTTCTGAGCGATCGCGAGCGGGTCGTTGCTGGTCGGGATGTCGCCGGCATCCATGCGCTTCCTGATCCGCGCCATTCGCTCCCTGGCGATCTGCGCATAGCGGGTGTTGGCGTAGCGCCGCTCGGTGAGCGTGTAATAGAACACTGCCGAGCCGGGGTGGCCCGTACGTTCGTAATACTCGGCCGTGAGGAAGTCCTTTTCGGCCTGCTGATAGCGGATGGCGAACTTGGACTTGGCGAGCATCTCAGCGAGTTGCGGGTCGCGCGTCATCTCGGGGATGCTGGCCTCGGCGACCTGGATGAGGTGCGAGGCCTGGGCGCACTTGTTGCCGTCGTACACGGCGCCGCCGGTCGAGGCATTCTTGGCCTGGATGGCGAAGGTATAAGCTTGCGGCCGCAGCGGGCTCTGCGGGTGCATGTTGATCAGCATTTGGAAGTAGTGATCGGCTTCTTCGAAGTTGCCGCGAATGAAGCGGACGTAGCCGCACCAGTAAAGGGCCTTGTCGGCGAGCGGGCCGCGGACGTCGTAAGTGGTGACGTATTCCAGGGCCTCGATGGCGCGGGATTCCTGCACGATCGTCGGGCGGGTGATGTCGCCGGGGTGAGGCCAGCTCGGCCGCCAGTGCAGGATCCCCGATTCGTTCTGCCGCGCCGCCAGTTCCGTCTTGAAGTCCTCCAGCCAGTACGTGCCGATCTGGTAAATCCAGTAGATGGCCTGGTCCTTGTGGGCGCCGTTGATGAAGTCCATCAGGTAGCGATGGTAGACGTCGACGGCTTCGGGGAACTGGCCGCGAACGCGGCGCGATTCGGCCTGCATCCACCGCGCTTCTTCAGCCAGCGAATTGCTATTCCCCTGATTATCCGCCAGTTCCTTGAAGATCTTGTAGGCCTTGGAATACTGGCCCGTGTTGTAGAGCTCGTGGGCCTTGGCGAGCTTTTCGTTGGCGAGCGGATCGTCGTAAGAGGAGGTGAACGGCCGCCAGGTGGAGACGCGGTTCTTGATGTTCTTGATGGCGTAGCAGCCGGGAGCGAGCGTCAACAACGCCACGGCCGCGGCCACGAGAGCAATCCGTCGCGTTCCGCGGTCGGCCATGACCCGGTATCCCTTTCCCGCACGTTCCATCGGGGCGATCAGCGTTCGTCCCAAAATTTCGCAATGACCGCAATCACCGCGAAAGCCAACCAGCCCCACGCCTCTCCCCGTTGGGGAGAGGCCGCCATCTCGCGCGAGCGAGATGGCGGGTGAGGGGTCTTAATAAGCGAATTCAACCCCTCACCCGGTTTGCTCGCTCCGCTCGCAAACCACCCTCTCCCCAACGGGGAGAGGGTATGAAAGGCGTTCCTTATCTCACTTCTGGCTGTCGTCGCGTCGCTACCGTTCGTCGAGGTAATCGAGCAACTTCGGTCGGCGGCCGAGCACGCAGCTGATCTGGTGCCCGAGCAGCCCGCGGAGTTCGCCGCGCACGGCGGCCAGCGCCGGCTTCGCTTGCTCGTCCTCGACCGTCCACCTTGTCATGGCGTCGAGCGCCGCGACGGTGAGCATGCGGCGATCTGCGGTTGCCGGCCCGCAATTCGGGCAGAGCACGCCGCCCGCCGTCGGGCTGAAGAAGACCCGCACGGCGCCCGGCGGGATCACCGCCGCATCGCACGAAGCGCACGCATCGAGGCGCGGGCTATATCCCAGCTCGCGCAGCCAGACAAGCTCAAACGAAATAACGGCGACGCGGGCGGCGTCTGCCTCGGCCGCGCCGCTTCCGCAACTTCCCAACTCGCGCAGGGTTGCCACGGCCGCGTCGAACAATTCCGGATGCGGGTCGTACTCCTGCGTGCCGTCGGCCAGCAGTTCCGCGATGTAATAGCCGGCATACAGGGCGAAGAGATTCTGCCGCAGGCCAGGGAAGCGCTCGGCCACCTGCGCTTCGGTCAGCAGATCGAGCCCGCCGTGGGCCTTGCGAAAGAAGACAATGTGGCAAACATTGAGCAGGTCGAAGGCGATGTCAAAGTTGGATTTGAGGCGGCGGCCCCCCTTGGCCAAACCGCGCACCTTGCCGAACTCGCGCGTGAACAGCGTCGTGATCCGGCTGGTTTCGGACCAGTCGGTGCCGCGAACCACGAGCGCCAGGGCTTTCTCGGTAGGCATTCCGGCATTGTACGCCGCAGACTTCAGGAGAACGGCACTCCGGTTGCCGAGTG
>DATNBQ010000368.1:0-33066 GCA_035571955.1 Urbifossiella sp.
CGTTCGTACTCGTCGACGCGAATCCCGGCCGGGACATCCATATCAATGGCGATGAGGGACATCGGTTCTTCCATGAACCAGGAAAAAGGATTTGCAGCTGCCTCCAGCTGCTACCCTATCCGAAAAACGCGATTTCGCCCATAAACGGAAGAGCCTAAAAAATCACATTGTCAATCAGGCGCGTGGTGCCGAGGAACACGGCAACGGCGGCGACAGCTGGGCGATCCAGTCGCGGCAGCGGTTGCAATGTCTCGGCATCCACGATGCTCGCATAATCAATCCGTGCTCCGGGGATCGCCGATAGGTCGGCATGCAAAGCGGTCTCGAGCGCCGAAACGTCCTTTTCTCCGGCGGATGCCCGGGATTTCGTCGCTTGCAAGGCGCGATAGATCGCCGGCGCCGCGGCACGCTCATCGGCGGACAAATAGCGGTTCCGCGAACTGAGCGCCAGGCCGTCCGCTTCCCGTACCGTCGGTTCCACCTGAACCCGGACTGGCACGTTGAGGTCGCGGACCATCTGTTGAATAATGCGAGCTTGCTGATAATCCTTGGCCCCGAAGTAGGCCACATCGGGTTGCACGATGTTGAAGAGTTTGAGAACGACGGTGCAGACGCCGCGAAAGTGCCCTGGCCGCCTGGGCCCGCACAGCGTGTCGCCCAGCTTCGCGACATCCACGAAGGCGACGGCATTCTCCGGATACATTTCCTCGACGGCCGGCGCGAAGATGGCGTTGGCCCCGGCGGCGGCACACACCGCGCGGTCGGCTTCCAGCGTTCGCGGATAACGAGTGAAATCCTCAGTGGGCCCGAATTGCATTGGGTTCACGAAGATGGACACGACGACGAACGACGATGGCCGGCCGGCGGCGCGGATGAGTGCGGCATGTCCTTCGTGCAGCGCCCCCATCGTCGGAATGAAGGCGACGTTCATGCCGAGTTCGCGGGCTCGCGCCGTCTCGGCCGAAATCTCGGCAATCGTATGGAGGATCGGTGCGGCCATGGGCCTATGGTAACCCGCCACCCGGCCGCGATGAAACCCGGAAACTCAGGTTTAGCCGCGAGGTGCAGCCGAGCGCGAACCGTCGACAAAGTGGTCGCGGATCAGTGCGACGGCATCCGCGGGGAGCCGATGATTGTCGCCGAGCGTCACAGACCGCAAGTTGCCCAAATGTGGCGACTCGATCAAAGCAATTGCGCCGGCCATTCTTAACCATGTTCCGATGAGGTCGAGGTTGTGCAATCCGGCGAGGTCCGGGCACGCGGCCAAAGCGCGAATGCCGGCGTCACCCAAGGCGTTCCATGCCAATGAAAGCGATTGCAAACCGCCGAGTGCCCCGCTGCGCGCGAGCCGGTGTATGCCGGCATCGCTCAATTCGCAGTTCATCAGATTCAGCCGCCGCAAACTCGCGAGACCCTCGCTGGCAACGAGCGCGAATGCCCCCGCATCGCCGATCGGGTTCGTGGCCAAGTTTAATTCGTGTACCGCCTCGAACGCGTGGGATTCGGCCAAGAGCGCGGCACCTTGCTGGGCGATGCGATTACCGGCAAGGTTGAGCGACTCCAATGCCGGGAACTCGGCCGCCGCGAGCGCTTCGACACCGGCATCTTCCAGATCGTTGAAGGCAAGGTTGAGTTTCCGCAGACGCGGGAAGCCCGTTGCGGCGCACCGGTCTTCCGCGCCGATGTCATTGAAGCTCAAATCCACGTCCAGAGCGTCGGCGAAGCATCCCTGCTCCGTGAGGCGAGCAGCGCCGCGAATTCCGAGGCCGCAGGCAGATAGTGCTAGCCGCTTCAATCCGCAGGGGAGTACGAGATCGGGCCCGAGCGGATTCCGCGACAGATCGAGTTCTTGCAACTTGGGAGTTCGCGCTTCCCATTTCGTTAGATTATTCTCCGCGATTTCGAGGACGCGAAGCTGGCCAAACCACGGGGCCTCTCGCAATGCGGCCAAACCGGCTCCGCCGAGGTTGTTCCGCGTCAGTATTAGTTCGCGCAATCTTCCGAGATGGGGCGAATTCGCCAGCGCCTTCGCGCCGCGCTCCCCGATGCGATTGCCCGATAAATCGAGCAGTCGCACTCGCTCCAGCAACGGACAGCGGGCCAGTTCCTCCATGAATGGCTGCACCGCGACGAGGCGAACTTGGAGTGCGGAATATGGAATGTGGAATGCGGAATGCGAACCGCAGACTTCCCCGAAGGCAATGAATGCCCGGCCCGACAGCGAACAACTCATCACGCCGTCGCGAATGACGATATTCTGCGCGCCCCACTCTTCGAGCGGAGCATCGGGGCCAGGGGGTTGGGCGGCAAGCTCATCGCGCAGATCGGCGACGGACGGGGCACGGTAGGAAGGGAACCGAGCCATCGCCGCGAGTGCGGCCGGCGAAAATCGATCGCTCCGCAAACGCCGTCGAAACGCGCTTGTCAACCGCGGAATCCACATAAGCTAATCCATCCCAGCAAAGGAAGTGACCATCTTTACAGGATGTGCTGCAACGCCGTCAACGCGAGACATTTTTCACCACAGAGGCACAGCGCGGCTGAGCCGCCGTGATGGGCGACGGACGTGGCGTTTCGTTCGCGTGCGGGGTTGGAGTCGTGGTATTGGCGGTGGGTGCGTCATGCGTTCGAGACGTTCGACTCGACGCGGGTGCTGCGGTTCTTGGGTCGTTCGGGTCAGTTGCATTCGAACGGCGTTGTCGACGTGCATTCGGACGTGCAGGCGTTCGAGGAGTCGGTGCGTTTGAAGCACTGGGTCAACGGCAACTCGGTGAAGAAGTACGATCACGGGAGCGTGCTGCGGGTGGAGACGACGATCAACGAGGCGAAGGAGTTTCGGAGTTATCGGTCGAAGGTGGGCGATCCGGAGGGCGGGAAGGGTTAGCGGGTGTTGCGTCGGAGCGTGGCGGACACGCATCGACGAAGCGAGGTGAGCCAGAAGTCGAACGAGCGGTACTTCGAGAGTCTGTCGAGCGTGGCGGCCACGACGACGGTGGGGGAGTTGGCGTCGTCGTGGTGCGAACGGGCGGCGGAACCGGGTGGAAGCGGAAGAAAACTGCGAGCCTTGAACCCGCTTGCGGAGGACGATGCGGCACTGCTGGCCGCGGTGGCCGACCCCCAGTGGTCGTTGAACGGCTTGCGGAATCACGCCTTGGCGGAGGCGTTGAACGGGGAGGCTCCGACGGATCCTGCGGAGCGAAAGCGGCGGTCGGCTCGTGTGAGCCGATTGCTTCGACTGTTGCGGGCGCACGGTATACTCAAGAAGTTGCCGAAGTCGCATCGCTAGTTGGTGTGTTCGAAAAGCCGCGACGCGCTCATGGCGGTGATGACTGCGCGAGGGGCCGACCCGAAAGCGTTGTCGGCAAAGGCCGCATAGGAAATAGTCGGGAATTGCGAAGAAGTGAAAGCATTAGTATCACCTACCTACTGAGAGTCGGCAAGGTAATGACAGGCACCAACTACCCCAAAACCTCTCCCCCGGGTCGCCGGGGGAGAGGTCGAATTGAAGTTGCGAATGCAACTTCAATTCGGGTGAGGGGGAGTTATTGAGACACATCGCAGGCACCCCCTCACCCGCCACGCCGATGCTGCGCGTCGACATGGCGACCTCTCCCCCGCAGACGGCCCCACAAGGGGGAGGTTGTGAGTGGTTGGTTCCGTGTCATTGCTTGAATGAGTGTCAGTAACGGCCGTTCGTTCGCGGCAGTGCCAACGGCGGATGGAATGTCTTCGCGATCTCGTCCCACGGCGTCAGCAACACCGGGCAAGGCGAGACCGACCCAGTATGGCAAAGGAATAGGCCGTTCGCGAACTTGCCGCCGAGGTTCGCGGCGACCACCTCAATGCCGTCCGGTTCGCCCATGCCGGCGATGCGAAATGAACCAAGATATGCATGATTGCCCTGGCGATCGTAGACGCGAATTCGATTGGCCCCTTGGTCGGAGACAAGCAGGTAGCCGCGGCCATCCGGGCCGTGGAAAATCGCCAACCCCTCGACGTCGCCTTTTAATTCGTTGTCGCCGAGTTTGATGATGCGCGTGCCCGGCACTTCGTCATCCGGCTCGGCGCCGAGTTCCCAGACGCCGCCGCGCTCCTCGGCGATATACAGGCGGCCAGTGGAATCGTCGGCCACCGCCCCTTCGGAGATGCCGCCGACCTTCCACGACCGCACCTTGTCGCCGCGCACCTTGCCGGCGCCATTGTCTTTCAGTTCGAACTGCGCGATGCGTCCGGTTGTCGACGTACTGGCTGCGAAGAAACGGCCGCTCTTCGCGCTCTTGTAAAGGCAGCCGCCGTAGTTTTCGCCGGTCGCGATCTTGCCGTCGTCGATGCGGCTCAGCTTGCGGCTGCCCGGATCGATTTTGAAGACTGCCAGGCGATGGTCGTCGCGCAGGTTCACCGCGATGATGTCCACCTTGGCGCCGTCGAGTGGGAAGCCCTTCCGCGTATCGATGTTCCCCGGATGCCGCACGTTCACGCTTTGAATCGTCTTCCCATCAAGCGTGTAAACGAACAGCTTGTTGGCCTGCTTGTCGCTGGTGATGACGACGCTTTGGCTCGGTTCGGTCGGATGAATCCAGACGCACATATCGTCCTGGTCGCCGATGGCGGGGTCGGCGAGGCGCTGCGACGGGGTTGCCAGGTCGGCGGCAGGCGGAGCGGGCCGATGGGCGACCGAGAAAAGCGAGAGGGCGATCGCGGCCAGCGCGACGCACAGCTTCATGGGAACATCTCCAAAGGGCCTTTGGCCTGATTCAAGAATACCCGCCCGCCAACCGCAAGCAACTCTCCTTCCTTTGAGTAAAATGAAGTCATGAGCGAATACGAATCTGCAACGACCGGCGCCGCGCTGTTCGACACCTCCGCCGCCGCCAAGCTGGAACTCACCGGGCCGGATGTCCCGATGTTTCTCGCCAACCTGTGCACCAACGACATCAAGAACCTGCCGGCCGGCCGCGGTTGTGCTGCTTACTTCTGCGATCCGCGCGGCAAGGTTCAATTCCAGACCTGGATTTACAACGCATCGCCGAGTTTCTGGATCGAAACCACGGCCGGCCGGAATGAGGCGCTCTTCAAGTACCTCGATCGCTACCGGATTTCCGAACGCGTTGAACTGACCGACCGCACGATGGAGTTCGCTCAGTTCCATCTGGCGGGGCCGATGGCACGAACCGTGCTGGAAAAGGCACTCGGCGACGCCTTCGACCTGCCGGAATTCGGCCACGTCGATGGGAAGATTCGCCGTCGCGACTGGATCGGGATTGCAGGGTTTGATCTCCTCGCGGCTAGGGATGAAGCAGCGGGGTTAAGGAAGCGAGTGCTCGATGCCGGGGCTCGTGAGGCCGGCGCGAATGTGTTCGAGACGCTGCGCATCGAGGCGGGAACGCCGCTCTTCGGCCCGGACATCGACGACAACCGCTTCGTGATGGAAGTCGGCGGAGCGGATCGAGCCGTCAGTTTCACCAAGGGCTGTTATTTGGGGCAAGAGCCGATCGTGATGGCCCGCGACCGGGCCGGGCATGTGAACCGTCTCTTCGTTGGCCTCAAGGCGCTCGAGGGCGAACTGCCGCCGCCGCCCGGCACGCGCTTGACGCACGAGGGGCAAGACGTGGGGCAAGTGACATCGAGCTGTCAATCGCCGTGGCTCGGGGCGCCGCTCGCGCTGGCCTACGTGCGGTGGAAGCACCACGAACCGGGGACCCGGCTCGTCGGCGAGTCGCAAACCGTCGAGGTGATTCCGAATTCCGCATTTCGCATTCCGGACTGAGCATAGAATGGAATGCCTTCGTGCCGCCGCGTCCCAGTGAGATCCGCTTCCATGGCACTCATCCCACCTCACGACTTCGACGACCGCGGGCCGCCGCGCCGCGAACGCCATTCTCCGCGCTTTCTGTCCTATCTGCTGATCATTCTGTTCGCGGTGGCCATCGCGGGGCTCGGCGTCTGGGCCGGCAGCCGCCTCGTTCACATGCTGAACCCGCAACCGCCCGCGACCAACCCGAACGAACCGCCCAAGCCCGCCGTCGCCAACGGCCCACTCGACGCCGAGGAAACCGAGGCCAACCAAGTCTTCGAATCGGTCAAGGATAGCGTCGTCAACGTCGACACCATGCTCCTGCAGCGCGGCACGTTGCACATCTCCGAACGGCAAACCGGCACCGGCTCCGGCTTCGTCTGGGACGCCGATGGCCGCATCGTCACCAATTATCACGTGGTTCAGGCCCTCTACAAGCACGCCAACATGGCGCTCCGCGTGGTCATGGCGGACGGCAGCGAACACGATGCCCGGGTCGTGGGAACCGCCGCCGACTACGACCTGGCCGTCGTGCAGATTCTCAACGTCGCCAAGGACAAGCTCAAGCCGGTTCAGTTGGCGACATCGTCCGACTTGAAGGTGGGGCAAAAGGTATTCGCCATCGGCAATCCGTTCGCCCTTTCCTTGACGCTGACGAGCGGCATCATCAGCAACCTGGACCGCTCGATCGAGTCGCCGACCGGCGTGCCGATTCCCGGAGCGATTCAGCACACGGCGCAGATTAACCCGGGGAACAGCGGCGGCCCGCTCTTGAACCGCCACGGCCAACTGATCGGCGTCAATACCTCGATCGCCACGACCAGCGGGGGCAACGTTGGCATTGGCTTCTCCATTCCCTCGGATACGGTCAATCAGGTTGTGACGGCGATCATTCGCAACGAGCGGCCGCTGAAGCCGGACCTCGGCGTACGGCTCTACGACGAGAAGGAACTTCGCTCCGCGGGGTACGATTCGGGAGTGATGATCCAGGACGTGCTGCCGGGCGGCCCGGCGGAGAAAGCGGGCCTGCGCGGGATTCGCCGCGGAGCCAACGGCCACGCCCGACCCGGCGACATCATCATCGCCATCAATGGCCAAACGGTCGACAATATCCGCGACTACAAGCAGGTGCTCTCGAAGTTGAAGCCCGGCCAGCAGGTGAAGGTGAAATATCAGCGCGACGAGGAGGAACACGAGGCGACGCTATCCGTTCGCGGCGTGTAGGATTTGCGTAGGGAGCGCGGGCGAAAACCACAGATCGTGTAGCCGCGACCCAGCGGTAAGCGCGTTCCCGTCATCGGCATATTTGGCAACCTCGGAAAACGCGGCATTTCTTACAGCATTTCTCCAGCTCAGAATCCGCTAATTCCGCCTCGAATTCTTGCCGATTGTCGTGCAATTGCTATAACTCTAGGGCGCTGCCGAGTGGTCGGCAGAACTCTCCTTCCCGCCAGTTTTCCGCGGGTTTCGAAGGGTACGATCATGGGTACCGGGCTGCTGGATGTGGACGTCATCGAGGAATTTCGGCTCCGCCGCTGGGCGCGCGAACATTACGTGCCCGCCGAACAACGCGATCGGGGCTGGCATCCCATCATTCTCGAGGAGATGCACCGCAAGGACGGCGAGGTGAGCGAGGCCGTGCTCGTCGGTTAAGGCACGACCTCGCATTCCGCGGGTACACCAGGCGTGTCCCAACCCTTCGCGGTGGGACACGCCTTCTTCTTTCCACCCACGGCCCTGGGTGGGCTTTTCTCCGGTGCCGAAATGGGTTTCTTTTCAGGGCGGGTGTCGTGCTTGCGCTTTCAGGTGAGCGGGTCGGCGCCGCGGTCGTTCACCGAAGAGCACGTCGACCGCCTCGCCGACCGCCAGGCCGGCCGCCAGCGGATCGCCTCCGCCGACGGTATCGAAGTCGGCTGGACCGCCGGCGACCACATCCTCGACACCGACTTCGGCCTCGAAAAGAACATCATCAACGACGCCCTGCACTTCGAGCTCCGCATCGACTCCGAATCGCTGCCGGCGGACCTGATGCGCGCTTATTACGCCGTCGAACTCAAGGCGCTCACCAAGAACAACCCGAGCGGGTTTCCGAGCGCCCGGCAGAAGCGCGAAGCCAAGGAATCCGCTCGCGAACGACTCGAAGAAGAAGCCAAGGACGGCCGCTTTCGCAAGCGGAAGTGCGTGCCGGTGCTCTGGGATCGCCTTTCCAACGAAGTGCTGTTCGGGGCGACGTCCATCACGCACGTCGATCGCTTGTGCAGCCTGTTCGAGCAGACGTTTCAAAAGGAACTGGAATGCGTGACGGCGGGGCCGCGGGCGTTTCAACTCGCGGAGTTGCACGGCCGCACCCGCCAGGTCGACGACAGCGCCCCCTCCGCGTTCCTTCCCGGCATCACCCCGGCCGATGTCGCCTGGATCGCCGACGAATCGAGCCGCGATTTCCTCGGCAACGAGTTCCTGCTCTGGCTCTGGTATTACACCGACGTGGAATCGGACACGCTGAAACTGGCCGACGATTCGGAAGCGACAGTGATGATGGCGCGATCGCTGACGCTCGAGTGCCCGCGCGGCCAGACGGGTCACGAGACGATCAGCCACGAGGGGCCGACGCGATTGCCGGAATCGCGGCGAGCGATCCAGAGCGGCAAACTCCCGCGCAAGGCGGGCCTCACGCTCGTGCGCCATAGCCAGCAGTACGAACTGGCGATCCACGCCGAGACGCTGGCGATTGCCAGCGCGAAGTTGCCCGCACCGCCGGAAGATGTGACCGAGGCGCGGGCCAAGCTGGAAGAGCGGGCCACGCAACTGCGGAGCCTGTTGGAAACACTCGATTTATTGTACGACGCCTTCGGCCGCCGCCGCTTCGGCAAGGAATGGGAAGCCGACCTGACCGCGATGCAGAAATGGCTGAAGCGCGAGGAACGCCGCGGTTAGTGTCTTGGGTGGCACCGGCTTCCAGCCGGTGTTGCCTGCACCGGCTGGAAGCCGGTGCCACCCAAGAATGTGGGTTCGTGATTCACTTCCCCGCGACCTTCAAATAAGCAAACAAATCGGCGACGTCCTGCTTCGTCAGCTTCTTCTCCATTTCCTCGGGCATCAGCGAAAGCTTGGTGGACCGCAGCGACTCCAGGTCTTTGCGCAGAATCGCGTCTTCGACGCCGTCGGCGCGGCGCAGCGTGATGCTCGTCGGCGTCTCGGTCGCCACGATGCCGAGCAAGATGCGCCCATCAGCCGTGACCGCTTGATAGTTGACGTAACGCGGATCGACTTCGCGGTTCGGATCGAGGAGCGACACGAGCAGGTCGGCGCCGGACTTGTTCGGCAAGGCCGCCAGCAGGTTCGGGCCGACGTCGTGGCCGACGCCATCGAGCTTGTGGCACGCCGCACAATGCATCTTGAACGCCGCCTTCCCCTTTTCAACATTGCCTTTCAGTTCCAGGGCGCCGGCGAAATTGGCCACGATCTTGGTGCGATCGGCATTGGCATTCGCCTGCAGAATCGCAGCGGCGCGGGTGCGAACGGCGCCCGATGGATGCTTCTTCAACAGCGCGACCCGGGCCGGATCGAGTTCGCTGGGTGAAACCTTCTTCTTCTCGATGGCGTCGAGCAGTTTCAGAACGCGATCGGGGCGAGCGAGCAATGCATCCAGCACTTCCCGGCGTAGGGCCGGCCCGTAGCTGGACCACCTGGCGAGGAGCAGTTCGCCGACCTGTGGATCGTTGTGGGAGGCGAGGCCGCGGACGGCCGCGAGTTGCAGATCGCCCGGCGACATTGGCCCAAGCACATCGGCGAGCGCCGGCCCGGCGACATCGAACGGACCGAGCGCGAGCATGGTCGCGGCGCCGACGCGAAGCACTGATGGCTCTGTGTCATTCTTGACGGCGAGCGCGTCGCGTTGGAAGCGGCCGCGCAACTGGGACATGGCATTGACGGCGGCGGCCGGCGGCTTGGTCCACCACGTCGCCAGCGGCCGCTTGCCGTTCCGCAATCCCTGGCCCAGGCCGCTCAGGAGCGCTGCATCGGAGACGGCGCCGCCGCGGCCATCGGCAATCAATTTCAACACGGCCACCGTCTCGGTTTCATCACCCTTGGCGCCGATTAGTGCGGCCAGTTTGAACAGCACCGGCGCGTTGGCCGATTTTCCTGAAAGGGGGTCGATTAATGCGAAGGTGCAGCGAAATGCGGAACTGAGGGCCGCCGTTTGAATCCACGGATCGGCCGCATCCTTTTGCAATATGGCGGCAAGCAACTTGGCCGCACCGGCATCGGGCATCGCACCGGCGCTGCACGCCAGTTGGAAGCGAACTTGAGCAACCGGATCATCCATTAGTTGCGCGGCCCGGCTTCGCAATTCCGGCGACTGGGCGAAGAACTTCTCGGCCAGGCGAAGGGCCTGTTCGCGCACTCCCGGCGCCGGGTCGTCGAAGATCGGCAGCAGGTCGGCCGCGGGGAGTTGACCCAGGCCGTGCAGCGTCCAGAGAAGATTGGCCCGGCCCGGTTTGCCGACGGCTTTCGCCAGGCGTTCGCGAAGCGGGCCGACGGCTTCCTTGTCCTGGCGCTCGACGAGCAGCCGCTGGGCGGTGAGCCGCCGCGTCGAGTTTCCGCTCAGCAGTTCATCGGCCAGTTGAACGGCCGTGTAGCGGCTCACGTCCGGAAGCTTGCCCGGCTTGAACCCCGTCGGCGCGATCCGCCAAACGCGGCCGCGGCCCCGGCTCTCCAGATTCAACTTCTTCTTGATGTCCTCGGGCAACGACAGCGGCGTCTCGATCACTTCCCGGTAAAAATCGAGCAGATACATCGCCCCGTCCGGGCCGATCGCCGTTTGCACCGGCCGAAACCAGTTGTCGGTGGAAGCGAGGAACTCGGAACTGGCATCGGCGCGGCGAGCCGTGAAGACGCTTCCCTTGGTGTGGAGCGTCTCGCGGTGGATCAGATTGTTGGCCGGGTCGCAGACGAAGTTGTTGTTGCGGAAGGCTTCCGGAAAGAGGTCGGCGGTGTAGATGAGCGGGCTGCAGGCGGAGGTGATGAATCCGCCAGGAACGAGTTCGGTGGGCGAGAAGCGTTTGGAATCGGGGCCGCCGGCGCGGCGCGTGGTGCGCTCCACCCGCCACGCTTCGAAGTCGCTGATGCGGAACACCTTCGCCGCCGCCCCGTGCTCGGCAATGTTGATTGTCACAGTAGGTACGGCCAAGTATGGGTTGCGGCGCAGGTAGCGTTCGGGCAGCACGATCTGCTTCAAGTGTTCGCTGTTGGTGGCGGTGAACCAGTGCTGGGCGTCGTCCGCGCTGAGGCCGTACTGGCCGCCGCCGCTGGTCGGTTCGAGGCTGCCGGGCCGCCACGGCTGGAAGCGAAGCCCGCGATTTCGGAGTGAAATCGGTCGTGCGTCCTTGTTCTCGCCTGACGAAACCATGCCGCCATCGTTGCCGGCCACGCCGTAAATCCAGTTGTCCAGCCCCCATTGCAGGCCGTTCACCATCTGCTGAATGTTGGCGAGATTGAAACCCGTGTAGAGCACGGTGGTCTTGTCAGCCTTGCCGTCGTCGTCGGTGTCTTCGAGGTAGAGAATGTCGGGGGCGACGGCGACGAGCAGGCCGTTCTTGTACGGCGTGATGCCCATCGGGAAGCGGAGCCCTTCCGCGAAGACGTGGCTGGTTTCGAAGCGGCCGTCGCCATCGGCATCGGTCAGGCACTTGATCTTGCCGCGGGTTTCCTTGCCGGTGCCGATGCCGCCGTTGGGGTAGCCGCGCATCTCGCAGACGAACAGTCGGCCGCGGGCATCGAAGCACATCGCCACGGGATCGACGACATCCGGCTCGGCGGCGACCAGTTGGATATCGAAACCGAGGGCCAGTTTGAATGTGGCCTGTTCTTCCTGTGGGCTGCGCGCTCCGCTCCGCAGACTCCGCGTCGCGGCTAATCCATCCTGCGGCGCCGCCGAGCTCAGGGGAAGCGCCGCGATCAACGCCGCGATGCATACGATTCGCGCCATCACTTCTTCTCCACGTTCAGCAGCTTGGCCATCGCCTTCAGGATGAGGCCTTCGGAATCGGGGTGGGCGAGGGCGACCGTCGGTTCGTAGCCGCCTTGCAGGAAGGCCGCGGCCGTGGGAATATAGCCGGGGCCGTCGTCGCCGTAAGCGATGACGCGGATGGAGGCGTCCGGCCGCATCTTCGCGGCGGCCAGTTGATATTCGATGAACGCTTCGCCCGGCAAGAACAGCGTCATGACCTTGCCGCCGAAATCGAGGCAGTTCAGTTCGATCGGCGTCTCGATGCGCTGGAGCCAGGCCAGTTGAAACGCGGCGTTGTTCCGCTTGGCGGCGGTCGCCTTGGGGTCGTCGAGCACGCGGCGACTCGCCTCGGCGCCGAAGGCCGCTTCCTTCCGCGCCGCGAACTTCATGGCTTCGTAACGCCACTCCCAGCCGCCGACCGGCATCATTTTCACGTCCTGCTTCGACATAGCACGGTAGATGCGGTCGCGGAGCACGGGGCGATTCGCCTTGGCCCCGTCGTTGTACTTCCCGGCCGTGATGTTGCCGCCGCAGCCGTTGAAGTACATTTGGAAGATGCCGGGATGCTCGTCCTGGCGTTTCTGCCGGGCGAGCCCGCAGAAGTCGGCAGTGACGCGGCCATCGCCGTAATAGCTCATCGGATGGCAAGCATAAGTGTGCAGTTCGGCGAGCGGCGTGCCGTCGTTCCAGAAACTGAGCGTCCGCAGCATCGGGTCGATGAGCCCTTCCGGGGCGTCGCGGATCTCCGGTTGCTTGGTCGCACTGTAGCGGGTGAACTTCACCTTGCCGTCAACGACGATGCGGCGATTGCAAGCTACTTGCTCGACCTTCGCCTCACCGACGCCGATGTGCGTGAACGCTTTGGCCTTGGGCAAGGCGGCTTTCACGGCTTCGGCTGAACGCTCCACGCACGAGGCGAAGAACTTCAAGTCGAGCGAAGGGGCCGCCCCGGCCGCGGCGATCAACTTCTGAGCTTCGGTGTCCGCGAACGGAGCATTGTGCGGATGGACGGCATGCAGCGAGACGTGTTCCGGCGTGGTGTGGGCCGCATCGGCGAGCGCTTTGCGCCAGGTGCGGAACGCCTCGTTGCGAATGCCGGTCCAGTCGACGGCGCAGAGCACGACCGGCTTGCCGCCGCCGAGCAGCACGACGCCGAGCGCCTTGAGCGGGTCGTCGACGCCGCGGACCGGTTCGATCCAGCCGCCACAGAGCGGATGGCCGAGCGGCGGCGTCGCGTCGCAGGAAAAAGTGGCGAGGTATCGCGGCATGATGGAACCGCAAGCAGGAAGGAGATGGGTGCAGATTATCCGGCCGTCGGCGCGAATGCCAGCGCGAAGCGGTCAGTCTGGATCTTGGTGGCACAGGCATTCTTGCCTGTGCAAGCTTGGACACAGGCAAGAATGCCTGAGCCACCATACAATGCCGCCACCGCTTCCTCGCGAGAACTTCCCATGATGCGTTCGCTCCTCGGCCTCGGTCTTTGCCTCGGCTGGGCGCTGCAAAGCACCGCTGCGGATAACGCTTCTCCCGTCGCCGAGGGCGCCAAGGTCGTGAAGCTTGCCGGCGGCTTCAAGTTCACCGAAGGCCCCGCCCCGGACGCCGACGGCAACGTCTACTTCACCGATCAACCCAACGACCGCATCCTCATCTGGAGCACGGACGGCAAACTCTCCAAGTTCATGGAACCGTGCGGCCGCTCGAACGGTCTCTGCTTCGATAAAGAGGGCCGGCTCTGGGCCTGCGCCGACGACAAGAACGAACTGTGGCGCATCGACGTGAAGACCAAGGAAAAGACCGTTCTGGTGAAGGAGTTCGGCGGCAAATTGCTCAATGGCCCGAACGACATCTGGGTGCGGCCGGACGGCGGGGCGTACTTCACCGACCCGTATTACAAGCGGCCGTACTGGAAGCGCGGCCCCAAGGAACAGAACGTGCAAGGGGTGTTCTTCCTGTCGCCGGCCGGGAAGTTGACCCGCGTCGAGGCCGACGTGAAGCAATGCAACGGCATCATCGGCACGCCGGACGGCAAAACGCTTTACGTCGCCGACATCGGGGACAGGAAAAGCTACGCCTACGACATCCAGGACGATGGCTCGCTCAAGAACCGGCGGCTCTTCTGTTCGCAAGGCTCGGATGGCATGACCATCGACGACCGCGGCAACGTCTATCTCACGCTCGGCAAGGCCGTGACGGTGTTCGACAAGGGCGGCAAGCAGGTCGCGAAGATTCCGGTGCCCGAGGGTTGCACCAACGTCTGTTTCGGCGGCAAGGAGCGGAGCACGCTGTTCATCACCGCCGGCACGAGCCTTTATTCCATCGCGATGCAGGTGAAGGGAGCGGCCCGGCAATGACGCGGATCAAGGTCGCAATTCTCGGCGGATCGGGCTATACCGCCGTCGAACTCATTAAGCTGCTGTTGCGGCATCCCGGCGCCGAGATCGCAGCGATCACATCGCGGCAAGACGAGGCGATCGCCGACTTGCACCCGAGCCTTTTGGGTCGGCTCGATCTCCGCTGCGAACGGTTCGATGCCGACAAGTTGAAGAGCCGCGGCGTTCGGGCCGCGTTCGGCTGCTTGCCGCACGGCACCAGCATGGAATCGGTGCCGCCACTGCTGGAACGCGGCATCCGCGTCATCGATCTCAGTGCCGACTATCGGCTCCGCGACCCGGCGATTTACCAACAGTGGTACAAGGAACCGCACCGCGATTCGGCCAACCTGCCGCGCGCCGTTTACGGCCTGCCCGAGGTGTACGGCGACGCCATCAACAGCGCGGCGCTCGTCGCCAATCCCGGCTGCTATCCGCAGACCGCGATCCTCGGCCTGGCGCCGCTGCTCGCCCATCAGCTCATCGAACCGAGCGGCATCATCGTCGATAGCAAGAGCGGCGTCTCCGGCGGCGGCCGCACCCCCAAGCTCAACTTCCACTTCCCGGAATGCAATGAGAACTTCGCGGCCTACGCCGTCGGCAGCCACCGCCACACGCCGGAGATCGAGCAGGTGCTGGGCGACATCGCGGGCTCGCCGGTGTCGGTGATTTTCACGCCGCACCTGGCGCCGATGGATCGCGGCATCTTCAGCACGATCTACGCGACGCCGGTTAAGCCCGTCGCGGAAGCGGATTTGATCGATCGCTACCGCGACTACTTTCGCGGCAAGCCGTTCGTTCGCGTTCGCACCAGTTTGCCGGCGACCAAAGACACAACGGGCACCAATTACCTGGATGTGGCGATAAGAGTCGTTCGCGGCAAGGTGCTGGTGCTGGCGGCGGAGGACAACTTGATCCGCGGCGCGAGCGGCGTTGCCGTGCAGAACTTCAACCGCATGTTTGGCTTCGACGAAACGACGGCCTTGGCATAAGGCTCGAATGGTAGCCGGCCTCCATGAGGCCGGATTCTGCGTGCGCGCCAGCGATTCTTGGAGGCCCTCAAGTCGGCGTCGGGCACAGCCCGACCAACGGGCGTGTTTTGTAGGTCGGGCTGTGCCCGACGCTCTTTAGCCCCAAGAATCGTTGGGCACCCGATTTCGAACAGCCATCCGGTCTCGCCGAACCGGACTCTGGCCAACCGGCCTCAGAGAGGCCGGCTACAGTTCCACAATGCCCTGGCGCGGCTTGCCCAGGAAGTTCACTTGCCAAAAGCGGCCCGAAAGAGCATCGAGGCAGGTGAGCCAGCCGCCGCCGTGGGCATAGGTGTCGATGCAGACCGCGCCGGGGATCACCTTCACTTCGCCGCTCTTCTGTGCGGTGTGCCCGCAAACGACCGTCTTGCCAGAATGGTGCCGCATCTCGCCGCGGAGGAATTCCCAGTACAACGAGCCGTCATCCTGTTCGTCGAGCGGATCGTTGTAGTTAACCCCGGCATGCACGAAGATGTGTTCCTCGGTTTCGTAATAAGGAAGGAGGCCGCTGGCGAGAAAGTCCCAGTGTTCCTGGGGAACGTCGGCGTGTTTGCCGGCGCGGCCGGAGGCGGTTCCATACGATCCGAGCGTTTGCAGACCACCGACCGAGAGCCACATCTTTTGATTCGCGGGTTGATCGCGACTATCCAGCATCAGAATTTCGTGGTTGCCGCGGAGGCAGATCAGGTTCGGCAAGGTCCGCTGCAATTCGAGAATGCGATCGAGCACGCCGCGACTATCCGGGCCGCGATCGACGTAATCCCCCAGTAATATCAATCGGTCCTCGGACGTCGGCTGCACCAACTTCAATAGATCGTTGAACTGCAGCAGGCAGCCGTGAATGTCGCCAATAGCGAGCAAACGCATGGAGGGCTCCGCGGACGGTACGCCCTATAATAGCACGATGCGAGTCATTCTTTTCGATATCGACGGCACGCTGATCCGTTCGGGCGGCGCGGGCAAAGACGCGATGGAAGCGGCCCTGCGGAGCGCCTTCGGCCTCGCCGAGATTCGCGACGAGGTGCCGTACAGCGGCCGCACCGATTGCGCGATCGCCCGCGACTTGCTCCGCGTCCACGGCGTCGACGCTTCGCCGGACAACCAGCGGCGGCTCCGCGAAGCGTACCTGGCCGAGTTGCCGAGCCACTTAAAATCGCGCGGCGGCCTGGTGCTTCCGGGCATCCACGAACTGCTGGCCGTTTTGAAAACGCGAGCGGACGTGGTGCTCGGCCTGCTCACTGGCAACGTTCGCGCCGGCGCTCGCACCAAGCTCGGCCACTTCGGCCTGTGGGATTTCTTCTCGTGCGGCGGCTTCGGCGACGATCACTTCGATCGCGACGACGTCGCTCGCCTGGCCCTTCGTGAAGTGCAAGCGCATCTCGGCCGCGCCATCGCCCCGGCGGACATTTGGGTGATCGGCGACACGCCGCTCGACGTGCAATGCGCCCGGGCCATCGGCGCCAGGGCCGTCGCCGTGGCCACGGGCTGGCATCCATCGGAGGAACTCGCGGCTTGCCAACCGGACCACCTGTTCGACGACTTCGCCAATCACGAACGCGCCCTGAGCCTGTGGGCGTGATCGTTTAGCTGGGATCAGTTCACGCTCGTGAATTCCAGTTTCGCCAGGTAGAGCATGCGGCGGTCGCCGCGCTGCCAATAATCCTCCAAGAGCACATCGATATCCTGCTCCACCTTCTTGCCGCCTTTCTTCCAGCCGGGCGCCAGTGCCCCGTTGATCGATACCCGGATATTCTGCGACCAGTCGATCATGTCGTTCGGGAGCCAGACGGTAACTGTGCGGATTCCGCGAAGATAGAGCCGGATCTCGTTGCCGCGAATGTCGCCGGCGAGGCTGGCCGGAGTGATCCGCGAATTGGGCTGCCCGTTGGGGCTGAGGTTGCGCGGATTCACCTCGTGCGCGCCGAGCCAGTAGAAGTGGTTGTCCCCTTCCCGATAAGTGTGCCACTTCAAGGATGGAACGCCGGGAGTTGTCGGCAGAACGGCCTTGCTGTTCGCGCGCTTCTTCCGGTTCATCCAGTCGAAGTAAACCGGCGTCTCGGTGGAATACCATTCGAAGCCGCGGCCACGGAAGAGGACGTGAAGTGCCGAGAAGCCGCGCGGCATCCACATCTCGAACACCTTCCGCAAGTTGAGCGCCGAGTCGATCGATAGTTGCCCTGTGACGATATAGAACGGCAACTTCTGGGCGTTCCCCCAGTAATTGTCGAAGTGGCCGGCCCACTTGGGATTCGGACTAATGGCGATCACGCCGGCGAAGAGATCGGGGTGGGAAGAACCCACGTCCATGGCCATGTCAGCCCCGGCGCCGCCGCCGAGCAGGAACACCCGATCGTTGTCGATGGTGAAGTGGCGGATGGCGTCGCGGAGGGCCCCGAGCACGAAATCGTGATCGGCGCCGTCCCAACTCCAGGCGGCCACCTTGGCGGCAAACTGCGGCGCCCAGTCGGGCACGATCACGATGTAGCCGAACTTATCCGCTTCGTTCTGAATGCCGTTGAAGAACTTCTCGGCATCGACGCCGGGGAACGGGATGCCGACGATGACCGGATACGCGCGGCCGTGCTGGTATTCCGGCGGCAGTTTGACGTAGTAATCGAGGCCGGCCGAGTGCTGGCCGTAGGGTTCGGTGCGGCGCTTGTAAATGCCGTCGGGAATGCCGTCGCCGGCCTTCACCAAGGTGCCGGTGCGATGGGCTAGGTCTTCCGGTTCCGCGGGCGGCAAGAGCGAAATGATCTGCGTCAGTTCGTCGAGGGCGATCGGGTTGGATTGTTTTTTGTAAGTGGCGAGCACGGCGTTGCGCTCGTTCAAGGTGCTGCCGCGCTGGTATTCGAGCACCGTGGCGCGGGCGTTCCAGATTTGCATCGCCCGATCGATGTTCGGAGTCGCCCCGTTCTTTCCCTTGGCCCAGCCGGTGATGGCCGCGGCGAGTAGTTCCTCGGGCTTCTTGGTCCGGTTCGCCTGCGACGCCAGGTTCACGAAGATCTCGATGCGGCCGACGCTATCGGGGTGTAGGCTGGCGTGCACTTCCTCGGCGGCGGCGGCGAGCGGAAGGAACTGCGAACTGGCGAGCTTGGGTTTGTACCCGGCAATCAGCGCTCCTCCGCCGACGGCCATGAGCGGCCGCGCCGCGCCTCGACCGGTCACGTCGTCGATTAGATTGCGGAGCGACAAACGGCCTTTCTCGTACTGTTCGTGGGCCGTCTTGCTTTTGGCCATCAGCTTGGTGACGCGATCGACTTCCCGCAGGTCGGCGCTCTTCTCGGGGAACAGCGGGAAGAGTTCCTCGGCGTACTTATAGCGGCCGGCGGCGAGGGCCGCTTCGATTTCGTTGACGAGCAGATCCGCCGCGGCAATATCCACGTCTTTCTGCAACTTGTCGAGTTGTTCCTGCGCGTCCTTGGCCAAAGGAGCCGGGCATTCCTTCTTGATCTTGGCGATCTCGGCATTGGCCGTGGCCAACCAGCCGGCATCCTTGATGAATCGGGCGATGGCTATCCGCTTGATCGGATCCGGCTTGCCCGGCGCTTCGGCCAAAGCCGGATGCATCGACAGCAATTTACGCACGTCCTTGAGGCCCATCTCCGTGGTGCGATAGGCCACCGACCACTGATGCGTCGGCGAGCTGATGTTGCAGCGGTAAGGATCGAGATAAGTGATTTGTTGTTCGATCAAGTCCCAGTCGTTGGGCGGCACGATGACCTTCATTTTGCGCCGCCACTTGGCATCGAACTCGGTGATTTTTTTCGTACCACCCATAAACGGCAAGGGGTGCGCCGGACCTCGGCGAAACAATTTGGCCGCGTAATACTTGTACTCCGGCCGCACGCCCTGCGCGTTCTTGGCGATGGCTCCGAGTTGACGGTCGTTCTTGCTGAAGATGGTGATGCGGACGCCGTCGTCCACATAATCGAAGCCGTCCGCCTTCAAGATGTTCGGCGACTTCCCGAACGGATCGTTGATGGTTTCGCTCTCCTTGCGAACCGACCCCTGGATAGTGAAGCCGTCTTTGAGGATGACGACATCGGCAGCGGAGGTAATCGCGCAGCCGAGCAGCAGGGCCAGCATCGCGAGCGACCGACACAGCAAGCGAGAGTTCACGAACATGGTCGGCCTCCGGGATTCTCGGTCCACCATAGGTCTATTCTCCGACGATTGCGGGTGGGGATCAAGCGTTGTGGTTAGCCGCGACCCAACGGGGAGCGCGCGAGTGACGCGTTCCCCGTTGGGTCGCGGCTAAGCGGGAATCCAAAACACCGCGCCGGAACCGCCGCTATACTGGAAATAACACTCCGCGAGGCTGTTGCGTTGGCTGGAGGCGGGAATGCCCATCCGATTTCGTTGCCCGAATTGCGAACGGTTGTTGGGAATCGCACGGCGTAAAGCCGGCCTGCAAATCCATTGCCCGCAATGCGGGGCCGGAATGGTCGTGCCGCAACAGGAAGCGCATGCGGAAGGGAACTTGCGCGATCTCGAGGAACTGTTGGGCCCCCCGCAGGCCAATGGCACTTCGCCGCTTCCCGCGGCCGCGGAACCGCTCGGCGCGGCCGTTCAGACGCTCCCCGCGCCGCTGCCCCCGCGGCCGATGCCGAAACACCGCAGCCGCGGCGACGACCCACTTTTCGAACAATCGGACGTGGACGAACTGCTCGGCCTCGCTCGCCGCGATGGCCTGCTCGACTTGGGCGACCAGAACTCTACCAAGCCAGTGACGGGCATGGACGCGATGAGCCTGGACGAAGGAACGCCGCCGGGCAAAGTGGTGCTCTCGTCGCAGAAAGCTGTGATCCTGGTAGTCGCTGCCGCCGCCTTGATAGTCGTGGCTTTCATCATCGGTTTCATGGTCGGGTCGAAGGGATGAATCGTTTTTTCGGGTCTTTTGTGCTTCTTTGCGGCCTTGCGTGATTCCAGGTCGCGGCCCATTTCTTTTTGCGGCCCGATTCCTGCCAATTAAAGCTAACAAAGCGCAAAGGCGGCCGGTTCATTGGCCTTTTTGGCCAGCTTCTTGCTTGACCGGGTTGCCGGGGGTTTCGTATCGTCCCAGTACCCCCTCCATCGGATGGATCCCGTCCCATGCAACTGATAGCGCCCGACATTCTGGCGGAAGCTCGCGGCCTCAGCGGGGCGATGCTCGGCACGCTGGCAACGCTCGGCGTGGCGCTGTGGCTGTTCGGCTGGCGCTGGCACCGCTTCTGGGTGGTCGCCGGCATCACACTGACCGCGGGCCTAATCGGTTTGAACGCGGCTCGCCCGGCCGGTGTGCAAGTGATCGCCGTCGGCATCTTGCTCGCCGTCGCGGCCGGCATGATGGCTCTGGAACTGGCCAAGGTGGTCGCCTTCGTGGCCGGCGGCATCGGCGCCTGGCTCGCCGTCCAGTGGGTGCTGCCGCAAGCCCAGGAACTGTGGGCCGTCTTCCTCTCCGGCGGGCTCCTCGGCCTGTTGCTCTACCGCGTCTGGACCATGTTGCTGACCAGCTTGTTGGGCACGCTGCTCGGCCTGCACGCCGGCTTGCTGCTTCTGGAACCGGTCTTCTCGTACGATGCGGCGACCTGGGCCGCGGCCAACAACGCCGCCCTCAACGGCCTGACTGTCGGCGTCATCATCCTCGGCATCTTGCTGCAAGTGGTCGCATCACCCGACGAAGTGAAACAGGAAAAGCCGGAGATTCCGAAGAAGAAGCACGAGGAACCGCACCTCGAGTTCGAGGAACACGCACCGCACCCCGCCTGGTGGAAGAAGCTGCTCCCCGCCCGCAAGGCCGCTTAATCCGCCGCGTAGCCGCGACCCAACGGGGAGCGCGGATTCGCCTCCTCAATGCGGCCGCCTTCTAGCCACACGACTCGATCCAGCAATTTCAGCAAGGAACTCCGGCTCGACGCCACGATGCGTGTAATGCCCGGCAAGAAGGTTTCCAGGTTCTTCCAGACGCGCGTTTCGGTCTCAGGGTCGAGGGCGCTCGTGCAATCGTCCAGCAAGAGAACATCCGGTTCGGCGACAAGCGCGCGGGCCAGGGCCAACCGCTGCCGTTGACCGCCGGAGAGCCCCGAACCGCCGGGCCCAAGCGGCGAGTCGAGCCCGAGCGGCCGCTCGCGAACGATGTCGCCGAGCAGTACGATTTCCAGCGCTCGCCACAATTGTTCTTCGGCCGCATCTGGCGCGGCATAAAGCAAATTCGAGCGAATCGTCCCCTCGAAGAGAATCGGCCGCTGCGGCGCCAGGGCGATGAACCGCCGTCGGCCCCCATCGGGCACAACCACGCGGCCCGAGTCCGCGACATAAAGCCCGGCCAGGAGAGCCAGAAGCGTACTCTTGCCGCTGCCACTCGCGCCGGCGATGCCCAGCGATTGCCCGAGGGGTATCTGCAAGCTGATGTCGCGGAGGATGTGCGGGCCGTCCGGGCGATAGCGAAACGAGACGCTTTCCGAGGCGAGCGTCGCGGAACCCGAAGGGGCAGGTGGAATCGCGGCGGCGATCGGTTCGTCGAGAATTTCGAGCATGCGATTCAAGGCTTCCCGCGTGGCGGCGAGCCCCGCTTGAAACTGGGCGAGCCGCACGATTGGGGCATAAAGCATGCCCGCGAGCGTGTAGAAGGCCAACAGCTCGCCGGCCGTGGTCTGCCCGGATTGGATCTGCCAGACGCCGGCAATAAGCACGAGGGTCGATCCGGCGCTGGCCGCGGCCGTCGCTGCGACCGTTTGAAACGCCGACGTGCGGAGCGTCTGCTTGCAAGCATCCGTCTGCGGCGACAGCTGATTTTCGAAGCGGCTTCTCTCAGTGCGCTCCTGGTTGAAAGCCCGGATCAGCCACAGGTGCGGCAACCGCTCGGCGAGGTACGAAAACACGGCGACGGAACGTTCCCGCGCCGCGTGCGACTGCCGTTCGAGCGGCTTGCTGAACAAGGCATGGCCAATAGCTGCGAGTGGTACGGCACAAAAGGCCACCACAGCAAGCGTTCCGTTGCAGGCGATCAGAACCGCCGCGATTCCCACGGCCAGCATCAAGTCGCCGATGATTTGCAGCGTGCCGCTATTCAGGACGATCATCAGCGTGCCGACGTCGCTCGTTAGCCGCGAAATGATGCCGCCCTTCTCGTGGCGGTCGAGAAACGCCAGAGGTAGCTCCTGGACCTTGCGATGGAGTGCGGTCGTCAGTTCGCGCACCACTTCGAGGCCGACGCGGTTCATGATCGCCGCGGCGCCGCGACTGAACAGAAACCGTGCTGCCAGACATCCGAGCGTTAGCCCGATTGCGGCCGCGAATGGGGTCAGCCAATCCGGAGTGCCCGCGGCGAGTCGATCGACGAGCCGACCTTGAATTAAGGGAATCGGCAGGGCCAAGAGCGATTGGAGCAACAAGCAGCCAATGGCCAGGCCGAGTGCCAACCGGTGCGGACGCAGGAACAGCGACTCGATGCGGCGGAAGGAATCGGAGCAGGCGAGTAACGACACGGATTGCCTCAGGCCGCGTTCGCGGGTTCGAGTAATCGCGTGGGAACCGAATTCACCTCGGCGATGCGCCCGTCCGCGATCGATACCACGCGATCGGCGTCGCGGATGGTCGAATGCCGGTGCGCGACGATCACGGCCGTGCGGTTCTTCAAGAGCGCTCGCAACGCGGCCTGCACTTCCTCCGTCGATTCCTCATCGAGATGGCTGGTCGCTTCGTCGAGAAGTACGATGGGCGGATCGATGCAGAAGGCCCGCGCGATGGCGATTCGCTGCCGTTCGCTGGCGCTGAGCGATTCGCCTCCGTCGCCGACCACCGCGTCCAAACCGTGCGGCAACCGGGCAGCGATCCGGTCGACGCCGGCTGCGGCCGCCGCTCGCTTCACCCGATCCCAACTTGCCTCCGGGCAGCCGTAGCGAATGTTCTCCGCCAGCGTTCCGCGGAACACGATGGGATCCTGAGGCACGTAGCCGAACTGCTTCCGCAAGTCGGCCAGCGTCAGCTGCCGAATCGGAATGCCATCGAGCCGCACGTCGCCCCAGTCGGGATCGCGGAACCGCAAGAGCAGCGAGAGCAGCGTCGTCTTGCCGCAACCGCTCGGCCCGGTGACGGCGACGCGCTCGCCGGGGTGGATGTCGAGGGACAGATCCGTAAGAACCGGTCGGTTCGTTTCGTAGCAGAAGCCGACTTGCTCGAATTCGATGCGTCCGCGACAGCGGCCCAGGGGCAGCGGATCGACCGCCTCGACGACGGAGTGCTTACTCTTCGCGGTGAGTTGATTCAGGCGTCGAACGCCGGCGGCCGCTTGCTGCAGGATGGCGACGACATCGGTTAAGCGCGTGAATGCCGCGAAGAAGAGCGCACTGAGGGCCGAGCAGGAAATCGCCTGGCCCCAGGTCATCGTCCCGCGAACGACCAGCCAGGCGGCGGTCGCGAATACGGCGGCGCCGCCGAGCCAGCCGAGCAGTTGGCCGCCGAGCGAAAAGTGGAAGCCAAGCCGGCCCAAGCGCACCCGCGGGTCGTGGACCCCATCCATTTTCGCCTGGAATTCACCCATTTCCTGAGCTTCGCGGCCGAACGCCTTCACCACCATCGCGCCGTCCATCTTCTCCTGAAGTTGCACGAAGATGCGATCGAGACGGCTGCGCACATCGAGGGCGCCGCTCTGAATCCGCCCCGCGAAGTAACGGCAATGCAGCACGAGTATCGCGACGAACGCGATCGCGGCGGCAAAGAGCCAGACGCTTTGCCACAGCAGGTAGCCCGCGACGACGGCCGCGATGCCGAGATCGGTGAACAGACTGATGGTTTGCACCGAGACCAGGCTCTGCACGGAGGCGACATCGTCGGTGAGCCGAGCCAGCGCTTCGCCGGGCGATCCATTGAGTTCGCCTTCCAGGATTCGTTCGTAAAGAAGGCGGCGGAGCGCCTGGCCGCAATCGAGAGCGACTTGGCCGATGATGATTGTCAGCGCAAGGCTGCAGGCGGCCTGAGCCAGCAGCGCCGCAAACAGCAGGCAACCAGAGACAATGAGCGACTGGCTCGATTGCGGCGCGGCGTCGTCCACGAGTCGCTGCACGGCCAGCGGCACCGGCAACAGGAGCAGGCAAACGCCGACGGCACAAATAGCGGCCAAGGCGATCCGAGCGCGGTGCGGTCGCAATAACTCCGCGACCACGCGGATCGCCGACTCGTTGGAGCCAAGCGAAGCCATGGAACCTCGACGGCTTCCTGCCGTAGGGAGAAGACGAAATTCAAGAGTATAAAAACTGTATCAGCTTCCCCCGGAGGCGCGCCAAGACCAAGTGTCCGAAGTGAACGGAATTTCCTCGCGTAACCTCGACCCAACGGGGAGCGCGCTCTTGCAATGCGGGAAGATCAGCAGAGAAAGACGCGGAAACACAGGGCGCCTTCGACGCGCCAGAACAGCGACAATGGCGGCAGCAGTGCGGATGTGAAGAGCATCTCCGCGACGTGATTCGGGGCCAGCGAGTTGCCGCGCAAACGGCGCAGCGCCAGGCGCAATGTCAAAGCCGCCCAGGCAACGAGACAGATCGCCGCGGCCAATGCGTATCCGGCGATGGCCAGCCCAGTGCCAAGCGCGATCATTGAGACGAGGGCGTAATAATTCGGCGGCGCGAAGCGGCCGACTTTCGACCGGTACAGTTCCGGGTGCTTCTTGAACAGGAGTGCCTCGAAGCGGCTCTTCCGCTGCATGCGCAGGCAGATTCCCCACTGGGCCGGGCGAATCGGATGCATCACGGCCGCCGTCGGCACTTTCAGAATGGGCCAGCCGCGTTCGAGCAACGCGAAGTGCAGATCGCTATCCTCGCGCCAGGCCGCAGTGAAACGCTCGTCGAAACCTCCGAGCGATTCCAGCACCGTTCGCCGAACGAAGCAGTTCGCCGTGATGAATTCGGCGGTCGCCAAACCCGATTCGTTGCGCTGGTAATCCGTCGGCGCTGGCGGCAGGGGAACCTCGGTGCGGCCGGTGACGGCGGCCAGCTCCGGATTGCGTTCGAACGCCCCGAGCCCCGCCGCGGCCCATCCCGCATCCGGAATCGTGTCGTCATCCGTAAAGGCAATCACATCGCCGACAGCGGCCGTCCAGCCCGCATTCCGCGCCGCCGCCGGGCCGTGGATACCTCGCACGGCAACATAGCGCACTGGGACGCGCGCCGCCAAGCCTACCACCTGCGTGCGCGTATCTTCCGAGGCCGCATCATCGGCCACGACAATCTCATAACGGTCGGCGTCAAGGTCCTGCCCGGCGAGCGCCGCCAGGCACCGGCCCAGCAACTCGCGGCGCCGATACGTCGGTACCACAATGCTCAACCGCACGCTCACGGGTTCTTCTCGAGCAAGTACGAGCCGATCACCAGGGCATCGAGCGGGCTCGTCCAGAAGCACTCGACGGCATCGCGCGGCGTGCAAACGATCGGCTCGCCGCGGGTGTTGAACGACGTGTTCACGAGCACCGGCACGCCGGTCTTCCGGTGGAACGCCGCGAGCAATTCGTAGTAGCGGGCGTTCTGTTGCCGATTGATCGTCTGGATGCGGGCCGTGCCGTCGACGTGGCGAACGGCGGGAATGCGATCGGCTTTCTCCGGCGGCACGTCGAAGACGAACAGCATGAAGGGCGACGCCGCCTTGGCGCCGAACCATTCTTCCGCGTGTTCTTCGAGCACGACGGGCGCCACCGGGCGGAAGTCCTCGCGATCCTTGATCTCGTTGAGCCGGGCCTGCATTTCCGAATGGATCGGCGAGGCGAGAATGCTCCGCGCCCCGAGCGCCCGCGGTCCCATCTCCATTCGCCCCTGGAACCAGCCGATGACCTTGTCCTGAGCGAGAATCACCGCCGCCTCTTCGGCGACATCCGTCAAGCGGCGGAACGGTACCTGCGTCCAGCGCAGGAACGCTTCGATTTCTTCGTCGGCGAACTCCGGCCCGAGAAAGGCATGGTCCATCACGTAGCTGCGTTGATCGTTGCCGCGCGTCTTGGCATCGATCCAGAGCGCGGCGCCGATCGCGGTTCCCGCATCGCCCGCCGCCGGTTGAACGAAGATGTTCTTGAACGGCCCGCGATCGCGGATGCGGGCGTTCATCACGCAGTTGAGGGCCACCCCGCCGGCGAGGCACAGATCGTCCACCTTCGCTTCCCCGTGCAGCCAGCGGCAGAGTTCCACCACGCTTTCTTCCAGAACGACCTGAAGCGAGTGCGCGATGTCGTAATGCTTCTGTTCGAGCGGCCCGCCCTTGAGTCGCGGCGGTCCGAATCGCTCGGTCAATCGCGGCGACTCGATCGCGTACTGGCCGCCCTCCCCGAGCCGAACGATGTCCCGGAACTCGCCGAGATAGCGCGGTTTGCCGAACGACGCCAGCGCCATGACCTTGTACTCGTCGGACGAATGCAGGAAGCCGAGGTACTCGGTGACCTTTTCATAAAGGATGCCGAGCGAGTGCGGCATGTTGACTTGCGCGATCCATTCGAGGTGGTTGCCGTCGCCGAGGGCGTAACCGGTGGTGGCCTGTTCGCCGCGGCCATCGAGCGTCATTACCGCGGCCTTTTCGAACGGCGAACAATGGAACGCACTGGCGGCATGGCTCAAATGATGCGGCACCCAGTGCCAGCGGTACGGTTCGGAACCGAGCGACACGCCCCGGAACCGCGACTGGATATGCAAGGGAGCGCCATCGACGAGGAAGCCGGGGGCATTGACGATCGACGCGAGGAACAGCGGATCCCAGGCGGTGGCGAACCCCTTGTTCGCTTTCTGTTCGCCGGGATGCAGCGGGATGGGCACGGTCTTGTCGCCGCGCTTCTTGCCGAGCAAGAGGAATGGATCGAAACTGTACGCGACGTGATCCACGTCGGCGAGCGCGATGCCGGCCTGGGCGAGGCAGAAATCGATCGCGTGGAAGGGAAGTTCCCAGGCCGTGAATGGCACCGGCCGCTTGCCGTGCTTGATGTGCGTGAAGCGCTCATCCTCGGCCGCGGCGATAACCGCGCCATCTTTCACCAGACAGGCCGCGGGGTCGTGAAACGCGGCGTTGATTCCCAGCGTATACATCAGCGATTCTCCACGGTTTTTCTGGTGGCGCAGGCGTTCTTCCCAGTGCTCGCACTCTTTGCACAGGCAAGAATGTCCGTGCCGCCAATCAGTTCCAGCGCGGCACGGACCACGTCGCGCGGCGGCACCTTGCGCAGGCAATCGTGGTGGCCCTGCGGGCAGGTGCTGCGAAAGCACCACCGGCACGACACATCGCGGTTGAGCACGCGGTGCGGCACCCGCCACGGCGTGTGTTGAGGATTGGTCAAGGCGTACAGATCGACGACGGGGCAGCCAACGGCGGAGGCCAGGTGAACGGGGCCGGTGTTGTTGGCGATGAGAAGCGGCGCCGCCGCCAGGAGTGCCGCCATCTCGCCGAGCGATAACTCGCCGGCCAGCGATTGCGAAGGGGCGTCCATGCGATCGCGAATCGCTTCCACGAGCGGTCGCTCCTCCTCGCTTCCCGTGAAGAGGAGCGATACGCCATGTTCGACGGCAAGTTCGCGGCACGCCTCGGCGAACAGCTCGGCGGGGTAGCGGCGGCTCGGCGCCGAGGCCCCGGGATGGACGACGGCCCACGACGAGCGATCATTCAGTTCCAGCCAGCGCAGCGTCTGCCGAACGTGGGCTTCGGCCTCGCGCGGAATCGCAACTTGCATCCGGTCGTCGGAAGCGGTGCAGCCGACGGCCGCGACGAGATCGAGTTGCCGCTTCACCTCGTGGCGCATGGTTTCCGGCTCGGGCTCCTCGATCCAGTCGGTGAGTAGCTGGTACGGGTTCTCGCGGCAATGAGCCAGGCGCAGCGGGATGCCGGCCAGCAGGCACATTGTCGCCGCGGGGAGCGGGTTCTGACTAAACACCGTGAAGATGACGGCGGCATCGAAACCCTCCCGGCGAAGCCGCTCGATCGAGGCATGGTCCGGCTCGTTCGAAGAGCGCGGCGGCGTCGCCTTCATCCACGGAGCTTCGTAAGTGATGACGCGGCTGCAACCGGGCAAGAGCGCCGCGGCCGCCGCCCCGGCAGGGGATGTGAGCACAGTAACCTGCCGCGATTCAGCCAATGCCTGGATGGCCGGCCCGGTCATGAGCACGTCGCCCATGGAATCGAGCCGCACGGCGAGAACGTTCCGCGCTTCCGCCCACCCATTCATCGCAGGCTCTCCTGGGCTTCCCGCGTGCGGATGCGTTCGATCAGTCCCGTCGTGGAGCGATCCGCGAGGAACGAGAGGATGCGAATCTCGCCGCCCAGTTGTTCGACGAGATCGGCTTCAGGCAAGCGGTCGCGCGTGTAGTCGCCGCCTTTAACGAAGACCTCGGGGCGCACGACGCGGATGATTTCGTGCGGCGTCGGTTCGTCGAAGGGCACGAGATAATCGACGCTGCTGAGGGCCGCGAGAACGTCGAGCCGATCGTCGAGGGCGTTGATCGGGCGTTCGGGCCCCTTCAAACGGCGAATGCCATCGTCGGTGTTGACGCCGACGACGAGCACGTCGCCGAGCGACTTGGCGCGGGCCAGATACGTCACGTGGCCGCGGTGGAGAATGTCGAAGCAGCCGTTGGTGAGCACGATGCGTCGGCCGAGTTTCCTCTCCTCGGCAAGGCGGATGGCAACTCCGGGGCGATCGACGATCTTGGTGCGGCCATGCAACCTGGCATGCAATTCGATCGCGGCGCAGGGACTCGTGCCGGGGCGAGCGACGACGACCGCGGCGGCCGCAGCGGCAAGTTCGGCGGCCGCCGGAGTCTCCGCGCCGCTCGTTAGAGCCATGGTGAAGGCAGCAAGGTAGGTATCGCCGGCGCCGC
The DNA here is from genome assembly GCA_035571955.1 of Urbifossiella sp. Lineage (GTDB taxonomy): Bacteria > Planctomycetota > Planctomycetia > Gemmatales > Gemmataceae > Urbifossiella. Next base: position 29,022 of record DATNBQ010000368.1, read on the forward strand.
AAGGGAAACACCTGGCCGTGCTCTCGGCATAGGTGCGATAGGCCGCGCGGCCGCGTTCGAAAACCACGGCGCCGTCGCGGTCGAGCGTGGCCGAGGCGATTCGCGCCCCCGCCAGTTCGAGAAGTTGCGGCCCGTGGGCCACCAGCGTGTCGGCCCGCGCTCGGGAGTTGTCCGGCGGCAGATCGAGCAGCCGCACCGCCTCCCAGTAGTTCGGCTTGACGACCGTTGGCCGGACGCTTCGGAAAGCGCCGAGCCGCTTGGAATCCACGGCGACGATTCGCGGCGACCGGGCTTGCAGGGCGGCGATGGCCGCGATGACGTTCGGCGTCAGCGTCCCATAACCGTAGTCGGAAAGAATCGCGGCATCGGCGTCCTCCCACATTTCCGCGAGGCGATTCACGAGCCGTGCCTCGGCTTCCTCGTCGATGGCGCCGGTATCGCCTTGATCGATGCGGCACACGACCTGGCCGCCGACGGTAACGCGGCGCTTGGCCAGCGTCTTGCGGCCGCGCTGGTGCAGCAAATGGTTCGTCGCAACGCCGCGATCGTGCAGTGCTGTTCGCAAGGCGGCCGCTTCGTCATCGTCGCCAAGGATACCGACAAGCATGGCTTCCGCGCCGAGCGCTTGGACATTGGCGGCGACGTTGGCCGCCCCGCCGGGGTCGCTGCCGCCCTCAATGAGATCGATGACGGGCGCCGGCGCCTCGGGGCAAATCCGCACGCACGTTCCTTCCCAGTACGCATCGAGCATCGCGTCGCCGACGACGAGCACGCGCTTGCCGGCAAAGGAGGCGATTGTCGCGGAGAGTTCCGTCATCGCATCAATCTCGCGGGGGCCATTTCCTGGTGGCACAGGCATTCCTGCCTGTGCAGTGGGTCGAGCACAGGCAAGAATGCCTGTGCCACCAAATCACTTAAGCATCAGCGTTGCGGCCTCGGTCAGGTCCTTGGCGCGAATGTCCGGCACGCGGTGGGGGCCGGCTTGCCATTCCGTTTCATTGCCGTTGTCGATCAGCACAGTGCGGCAACCGGCGCGAGCGCCGGCCTCCACATCGTCGAGGATGTCGCCGACCATCCAGCAGTCGCGGGAGTCGCCGCCGAGTTCGCGCAGCGCATCGAGGAGCAGCCCCGGCGCCGGCTTGCGGCACGCACAGGCGCGGGCATAACGAGCGACCGCGCCAGCCGGATGATGCGGACAATAAAAGAAGCCGGCCAGATTCACGCCGCTCGCATCGAGCAATTCCGACAGCCGCTGATGCACGGCGACCAAATCCGATTCCTCGAAGTAACCGCGGGCCACCCCGGATTGATTGCTCACGACGGCGAAGCGGAAGCCGCGGGCTGCCAGCGCCCGCAGGCCCTCGGCCGCTCCGCCGCATAGCGCGATTCGCGCCGGGTCGACGTTAAACGGCACGTTCTCCACCAGCGTGCCGTCCTTGTCGAGAAAGACGATCGGCGTCATGATCCCGTTCCCGACAGGGACGACAGCCGCGGCAACCGGCCCGGCAAGCGCAGTACCGGAGTCGCTTCGCGGCGAACTTCCCGATAGACGCCGTCGATCTGCCCGGCGATCCGCGTCCAAGTGTAAAGCCGCCGGGCCCGCGCGAGTGCGTTGTTGCCCATCTCGTCGCGCAAGTTCGGATTGCTCAAGATCGTCGCCAGCCGCGCGGCCAGAGCATCGGGGTCGCGCGGCGGCACGAGGAACCCGGTGCGGCCGTCCTCCACCGTTTGCTGGATGCCTCCGACCGCCGCGCCGATCACCGGCGTGCCGCACGCCATCGCTTCCACCGGCGTGATGCCGAACGGTTCGTACCAGGGCGTGGTGACGAAGACATCCGCGGCCGCGTAGTAAACGCGCAGTTCGCGCCGTCCGCGGCTGCCGACGAATGTCACCGCGTCGGCGATCCGTTCTTCCGCCGCGATATCGAGTAGCCGGCCGATTTCCGGCGTCGCCCGCGGGTCGGGATGCCGCGTCTCGCCGCCGACGACGAGCAAGCGAGCGGCGATGCCGTGCGTCCGCAATCGTGCCATCGCGCGAATCACGTTATCGACCCCCTTGCGCGGCACCATGCGGCCCAGTTGCAGCACGATCGGTCCGCCATCGGCGATGCCGATTTGATTGCGAGCCGCCATGCGATCCATCGGGTTGAATGTCGCCGGGTTGAAGCCGCACGGCACGGTCCGCAGCTTCGAACGCGATGCCCCATAGTGTGCAACCAAGTCGTCTTCATCCTGCGGGCACTCGGAGATGATGAGGTCCGCGTCGCGAACGAGTCGCTCCTCGATGGCCAGTCGCGATTCCGGGAAGGCATCCGCGTCGCGTTGATGCAGGCGGCGGACCTTGCCCAGGGCGTGAAAGGTAATGACGAAGGGCAAACCGAGGACGCATTTGGCTTCCGCCGCCGCCAGGCCCGACATGAAGAAATTGGCATGGCACACGTCGTACCGGCGGCGGCGGGCTTGTTTCAAAAAGCCATCCGTGAAGGCCCGCATGTGGGGCAACAACTCTTCCTTGCGAATGCGTTGGACCGGGCCGGCCGCGAGATGGATCACGCGCACGCCCGGTTGCCACTCCCAGATTTCCGGCAGCGAAGGGTCGTCCTTGCGGGTGAAGATGTCGACGTGCCAACCGCGGCCGGCCAACTCTTTCGCCAACTGGGCGACGTAAACATTCTGCCCGCCGCCATCCGCCCCGCCCAGACAGGCCAGCGGCGACGCATGATCGCTGATCATCGCGACTCTCATAACGCTTTCCCCATGCACGTCGGGCGATTAGCTCAAGCGTCGTCCGGCGACTTCCGAGAAGGTCGCTTCCCAGTCGCGGGCGAACCGCGCGATGCCGAAGCGCTCGAGTGCATTGCGGCGGGCATTTTCTCCCAGCCGCCGAGCCTCCTCGGGGTTGCCCAGCAACCCGCGCATCGGTTCCACCAACCGCTCGGTGTTCGTATCGAGGTAACCCGAAACGCCGTTCTGAATCACCGTGACCAGTTCCGTGGTCGCCAATCCGACGATGGGTAGTCCGATCATCATCGCTTCGATCAAGGCCAGGCCGAGGCTCGTCCACCGCATCGAACTGAAGCAAAAGCGGTATTGCGAAATGAACTGGGGCAGCATCGGCGGGAAGACTTCGCCGATTCCGCCGATCGCCTCGGCATCCATCCCGATGAGATCGAGCGGCACTCGTTCGCGCAGTTGCAGGAAGATGTCGTCGCCGACGCGGCGGCCGCGCTGCTTCAAATGATTGACGATCGCGACGCCGCGGGCAGTTTCCCCCGTGAACCGCGCCGACGAGGGAACGTGAACGCCGTGCTCGATCACGCGCGTCGGCGTTCGACCGCTGTTCCACATCAAGGCGTTGAACGGCGTCACGTGGACGAGCAGGCCGTCCGGGTCGTCGGACCAGTGCCGTTCTTCCGTCGGCTCGTTCCACGGCGGGTCGTGCTGCAAATAAATCCGCGGCAAGCGCCGCTGCGCCGCCGACAGAATCTCGTGCTGATCGCGCTCCCAGTTCTGCCGCGTCTGGAAGAGCACGCAATCGATCGATTCCTTGGCGATTTCCGCAGCGGGCACGTCGATAACGTTGGCGCCGAACGGGAACGTCGTGCCTCGGCCGCCGTAGCCGGCGCCGCGGCGCGGATCGACCGGCAGCACGAACTCGACCTTCGCGTGAGCGAGGTAGAGCAGGTAGTTGCCGTGAACGTGCCAGGTCAAGACGCGGAGGGGCCGCATAACGCCAGGTCCGAGTGAGCGGGGCGATGCCTTCGCTTCAAGAGATCGATCGCCGTACGGGCGACGGCGGCGACGGGAACCGTTCCCGATTTCGCGCACAGAACGCGATGCAGTCGTTCGTTCAAGGGCGACCAGCGCGCGGGATTGTCGCCCGTCGAGACAATGACGCTCCGCGTGCGGACAGCGGCAGCCAGGTGTGACACCCCGGTGTCATTGGCAACGAGCAGCCGGGCGCGGCGGAGTAAGGCGGCGGCGGCGCCGAGATCGGTTTTCCCGGCCAGGTCGAGTGCCGGCGCGGTCATGGAACGCGCGACCG
>DATNBQ010000369.1:0-16792 GCA_035571955.1 Urbifossiella sp.
TCGGAGACGTATGGGAGGCCGAGTTCTTGAAGCCCCATCGGGCGGGCGCGAGTCGGCTCCGCGTCCGGCTTGCATTCGGGAAAGAAACCGTCGATCAACACTTGTTCCGCTTCGGTTCGCGGCAACTCGTGCTTGATCGAGCCGCCGACCAAGCTCCGCCCTTTGCCGAGCACCGTCACCGGAGCGGATTTCAATTTCGGGTCGGCGAATAGCTGCTCCTTGGCCGATCGGCAGGCGTACGTGAGTTGCACCATCTGCGTCGAGTCGAGCTTGGTGCCGTTTTTCGCAAGGGCCTGGGCGACGTGGTAGGCCAGCGTGAGGTCCATGTTGTCGCCGCCGAGCAAGAGATGATCGCCGACGGCGAGGCGGGTGAGGGCGAGGTTGCCGGCCTCCTCGCCGACTTCAATCAGCGTGAAATCCGAGGTGCCGCCGCCGACGTCGGCGACCAGCACGAGGTCGCCGACGTTCACTTGCTTCCGCCAGTCGTCGCCGCAGCGGTCGAGCCAGGCGTAGAAGGCAGCTTGCGGTTCTTCGAGCAGCGTGAGGTGTTCGAAGCCGGCGGCGCGGGCCGCTTCCACGGTCAACTCGCGGGCGGCGGCATCGAAGGACGCCGGCACCGTCAGCACGATGTCCTGTGCTTCCAGGCGATTGGCCGCGACATCCTTGGCCATCGCGAAGTTCCACGCCTCGGCGAGATGCTTCAGGTAGCGGATGGCCGCTTCGAGCGGCGATACTTTGCGGCCGGTGTCCGGCGCCTTGTGCGGTAAGATGGCCGCCTTGCGATCGACGCCCGGCTGCGATAGCCACGACTTGGCGGAGGCGACGAGCCGCGTGGGAACCTGGGAGCCGAACACGCGGGCATATTCGCCGACGCAGTAGTCGCGGTTGGCGTCCCACGGCAACTTGAGCGCGCCGGCCGGCTGCTCGCCGGCGCCGGGTAAGTAAAGGAACGACGGCAACAGCGGCCGTTCTTCCACAGCACCCTGGGCCACGACTTGCGGGACCGCGAACGGTTGTACCGCCGCGCCGTTTTTGGCCCCGGTATCCACGTAGGCCAACGCGGAATTGGTCGTTCCCAGGTCGATACCGACGACAAAACGCGAACTCATCAATAGTGCTCCGAGTAAAACCAACCGCCGATATGCGGAGTTCAGTGCCCTTCTTCGGAAAGCTGGGCGTCGTACTGTTGCTTGGTCATGAGGTGGTCGAGGGTCGCGCCGGCGGCCAGTTCGATCTTGATAAGCCAGCCGGGACCATAGCAATCGAGGTTGATGGCGCTCGGGTCGGCGGCCAGCTTGCCGTTCACCTCCTTGACCGTGCCGGTTGCCGGGGCGTAGAGATCAAATACGGCCTTCACCGATTCGATCTCGCCGAACGGCTTGCCGGCGGTTACGGCGGCGCCGGTTTTCGGAAGTTCCAGGTGCGTCACGTCCGTGAGTTGATCGACGGCATACTGCGTGAGGCCGACGGTCACCACGTTGCCGTCGAGTTTGGCCCACTCGTGCGATTTGGCATATCGAAGAGCGTTGAGGTCCATGATGGCTCCGTGTTCTCGCGCTCCCCGTTGGGTCGCGGCTAATCGATGCACGGTTTCGCGCTCCCCGTTGGGTCGCGGCTACGCAGCGTGCTTACCGCTTTCTTTTATAGAAGGGGAGCGGCACGACGGTTGCCGGGGCCGGCGTGCCGCGGATGTCCACATCCAGTGCGGCGCCCGGTTGGGCGAACGCCGGTTCGACGTACGCCATCGCCAGCGACTTTTCGAGCCAGGGGCAATAGCTGCCGCTGGTCACGGCTCCGACAGGCTTGTTGTCCGCGCCGAGCACGACGCTCCCTTCGCGGGCGGCACGCTTGCCGTCGATCTCCAGGCCGACGCGCACCGACTGAGCGGCGTTGGCCGCCGCGTACTGGAGCGCCTTGCGGCCGATGAAGTCGCCCTTGTCCAGCTTCACGGCCCAGCCGAGCCCGGCCTGGATTGGGTTAATCGCCTCGGTAAGTTCGTGGCCGTAAAGGGGCATACCCGCTTCGAGCCGCAACGTATCGCGGGCGCCGAGCCCGCACGGGACGGCGCCGCGCTGGATCAAGTCTTCCCACAAAGCGAGGCCGAGTGCATTCGGAACCATGACTTCGAGGCCATCTTCGCCGGTGTAGCCGGTGCGGCTCACCACGCAGCCGGTATTCTTGTAGCGGGTCGGCATCGCGAAGTAGTTTTTGAGCTGCTTCGGGTCCGCGTCGAACATCCCCGCGCACTTTTCTAGCGCCTTCGGTCCTTGTACCGCCACCATTGTCGTATCGAAGGTCTGATCCTTGATTTCGACAACAAGCCCGTCGCGATGTTGGTCGAGCCAATCGTTGATTTTCTCCCGGTTCGAAGCGTTAATGACGGCCGCGAAGCCGTAAGGCCAGCGGTAAACGAGAATGTCGTCGAGGGCGCCGCCGGCCTCGTTACAGATGAGGCCATAACGCACCTGGCCATCCTGCATCGTGGCTACTGAGTTGGTAAAGACGCGTTCGAGTAGCTTCAATGCATCCGGGCCGCCGAAGCTGAGGCGGGCCATGTGGGAGATGTCGAAGAGGCCGACATTCGTACGAACGGCGCGATGCTCGGCGACGATGCCTTCATATTGAACAGGCATCTCCCAGCCGCCGAACGGCACCATGCGGGCCTTGTGATCCACATGCCACTGGTACAGGGGGGTGCGAAGATCGGCCATTGGGAGTGCCTGGCGAGCCGGGTGCATCAGCGACCGGAGCTGTTTTAGACTGATGAATTTGGAATTGTCCAGGAACTTTTGGAAAAGTTGGGGGTCTAAAACTGGAGAACTGGTAACGGTTTGTGCGGCTATTCGGGTCGGGACGTCAGGCGGTGCGCGAAAAACCGTTTGAAGTTCACGCCGATCTGAATTAGGTTCTGTGTGTCGGAAAAATCCACCCCCTCGGATTGCTCCGACCCTCACCCGATGGGCCTGCGCCGCCTCGAGCGGCTCTGCCCATTATGACGCTTGCTCGTCCGGGTGGGATTGTGCGCGGAGTGCGTTCAACGCCCGTCGAATTTCGGCTCCGCCCGGCGAGGAATCGCTGCCTTCATCCAGGGTTATCGTTTCAGCGGTCGATACGTTCTTGCGGGTTTCAACCGCCGCGAGATCGCACTCGCGCCGGCCCCATGCCCGAGAACGGGTGACGCCGTCTCCTTTCCGTTGACAGGATGCCTTCATGTCGCGAGTCCGCCGCTACCGCCCGGATGTGGTTCAGTCGCCCCTGGAAACCTATCTGCGGGAGATCAATGAAACCGCCCTACTCACCGCCGACGAGGAAAAGTCCCTGGCCCGCGCCATCGAGATCGGCGACACCGAGGCCCGCGACCAGATGGTCCGCGCCAACCTCCGTCTCGTCGTGAACATCGCCCGCGGGTACACCGGCAAGGGGCTCGCTCTGCAAGATCTCATCGAAGAAGGGAATCTCGGCTTGTTGCGGGCGGTCGAAGGCTTCGACCCCAACATGAACACCCGCTTCAGCACGTACGCCAGCTACTGGATCAAGCAGAGCATCAAGCGGGCCCTCGTGAACACGGCGAAGACGATCCGCATTCCGGCGTACATGGTCGAATTGCTCGCCAAGTGGCGAAGGGCCACCAACAAGCTCAGCGACGAACTCGGCCGCCCGCCGACCCACGAGGAAGTGGCCAAGTTCATGGGCTTGCCGCGCAAGAAGCTCAACATCATCAAGAAGGCCATCCGCGTCTACAACTCCGCTCCGCAATCGGATCAGACCGAGCAGGGATGGAGCATCGACGAAATGCTCATGGATGGCCGGGCCAAGACGCCCGACAACGAGATGGTCGAAACCGACGATCTGAAGCACGTCATGGTGCTTTTGGAGAAGATGGACAAGCGCGAGGCGACGGTGCTGCGAATGCGCTTCGGCCTGGACGACGAGGAGCCGAAGACGCTCAAGGAGATCGGCGAATGCCTGGGGCTGACGCGCGAGCGCGTCCGCCAGATCGAAAGCGAGGCCCTGTCCAAGATGAACGAGCACCTGTGCGGGGAATAGCGGCTTGGTGGCACAATCGGCATTCCGCGTAGAGTTTGCCCAGTTTGCCGCGCCGCTTCGCCAAGTTTCCCCAACCGCGTGAACCCGCGCAACCCGCGCCGTCGATTCCTTCCCATGCCCCGGGAAGGAAGCGCCGATGCGGATCCCATTGCTGGCAATTGCCCTTCTCGCACCCGGCTGCGTCTCCCTGCCCACGCCGAGCGACGTGGACGATGCCGACGAGTCGCTCACCCTGGCCGGCGAGGCGATGGCCCGCGGCGACGATGCCACCGCAGCGACGCACTTCGAGATCTACGTCGGCCAGCACCCCGACCAACTCATGTTCCGCCTCCACCTCGCGGACCTGCAGTTCAAACTTCAACATCTGCCGGAGGCCCGATACCATTACGAGCGATTCATCGCGGGCGCCCAGAGTGCACCCGGTTCGCCGAAAAGCCATCTCGTGCATTGCCGAACGCGGCTCATGGAGATCGCCCAGCAGTCCGACGACCACTACGGCGAACTATTGCACCGCGGCATCGGCCTGGTCCTGTTGACGCGGGTTAGCCGCGAGGCGGAGTCCGCGGAGCCGCGCGCGCCGCGCGAAGAGATCCTGTGCACGGCCATCCAGGCTCTGCGCGAAGCCGCACGCCTGAAAGTGCACGATCCCCGAGTGCAACTCTACCTGGCGGAGGCGTACGATCGGTCCGGGAATCGCTCCGCCGCGGCGACGGCCCGCGCCGCGGCGCGTAACAACGCCCTCCCCGGCGACCTCACGCCCACTGAAGCTTTGCAACTGGCCCGCGATTAGAAATTCGGAATCGGCATACCCGGCATGCCCGGCATCGGCAAAGGATTCCCCGGTTGCGGGCCGGTCATGTCGGTCACGATTTGCGATAACAAGGCGTTCACAGCGGTATCGGCCTGATCGGCGGCGTACGAACCCGCCAACGCGAACGTCGAACTCGCCACCGGTTTGTCGTCGATCTTGGTGCGGATCTCCACGCGGCATTGCAATTCGAACTTCCCCTTGTCCTTGGGCTCGAACCAGTAATTGATGTCGAAGTGGGCGCCGGGGGCGTCGCTCGGGGCTTCCACGAAGGCGAAGAGTTGCTCCCCGACCGGCGGCGGCGGCGGCGTGACGACCGTGCCCGGCGGCGGGGTTGTGCTGCGGCTCATCGGCGTGAGCGCCGTGGCGATTCGCTTGGGGAACTCCTCGCGCAGTCTCTTGGCGCGATCGTCGCCGCCAGTATTTCCCGGAGGCGACTTCGATTCCGCCACGCGAATCGACACGACGGCCTGGTCCGCCGTTCGCACGGAATGGATCAAATCGGCGAAGCCGTCGCGCAGGTCGTTCTTCGGCGCCATGCCGCGCAGGCGGGCTTCGACTGGATCGTAGAAAGTCGCCAGTTGTTTGGCGGCTGCATCGCGGTTAATCGAGTTGCGCGGATCGATGAGGTAGGCGCGAATGTAGCGCGGCTCGACGGGCGGCCGCGACACCGCCTCGTACATGGCATTGTCGCGGATCGGAATGTCGATCGACCGCATGACGACGTAACAAAGTACCGCGGCCACCAGGAGGAAGATGTACGGCAGGATGTGCGGCGGTGCGCGGCGCGCGCGTTCCGGCTCCTCCGGCACCTCGCCGTCGTAACTCCCCGAGACGCGGCTCATGTCCGGCTCGCCGTTCTCGTCGAGCGGTTCGTCGTCGTTCTTGGCGACGTGGCGAGCCAACATGCCGAGTCGATCCGGCGGCAACTCTTCCCGCTTCCCGCCGTCTGGGCCGTAAACGAACGCCAGGTAATTGATGAACGCCACGAACCGCTCGGCCTTCTCTTCGCCCTTGATGGTGAACTTGCACACTTCCTTTTTTGGAAAGCGAACTTCGACATCGGTTCGCTGATATGTGTCGTTGTTGTAGCGGTGGGTGAATGAGGCCCGCTTGATCTCCGGCACCGGCCAGGCGACGACCTGGCTGCCTTGGGCCTGGTAAAGGTGGAGGGCGTCAACGTAGACCCAGTGGCCCAGCGAAGAGGGGCTCTTCTTTCCGAACCAGACGCGGAAGGCCGCGACGAACATCCACCCGCCGATGAGGATGCCCGCCGTTTGCAAAAAGGCGACCCTGTTCGGGTCGTCGTAGATGACATTGATCGCATCGGTGAGCGTGAAGATGAGCGTGAAGGCGACGAGAAGCGTCCCGCAGATGCAGCCGATCGTCGGCAGCGGATTGGCGACTTCAGCGAACAACCCCGGCATTTTCTTGCCCTGGTTGTCGCGCACTTCGAGCAGATACTCGCGCGTATGGCGATCGAGTTCCGAAAGTTGGAATTTCTGGGGCATGGTAATTTACCTAAAGCCAAATTAACCACAGAGGCACAGAGTAGAAGGAAGAATTAAGAGAGTGCGTGCCCCGGATCGCACGGATAATCACGGATAGAGAAAAAAAGATTCTGAGAAGCTTCACCACACATCCAACATCGATATTCTTCATTTTCTACGCTGTGTCTCCATTCGACATTCTGCATTTTCCATTCTGCATTTTCTTCTCTGTGTCTCTGTGCCTCTGTGGTTAAAAATCCGATGAATCATCCCACCATTTGGTGTGGGACGAAGCGGCTCGTGTTGCGGGTAATGAGACTGGAATCTTCGCGGATGCCGATGCCGCAGGCGAGCTCGTTGACGACCCAGCTGCCGATGACGGGGTAGCGGCCGTCGTGCGGCTTGATCGGGGCCAGCGTCTGATATACGTGTGGGCCGTCGGTGTAAGGGCCGTCCGTATCGATCACCAATTTGCCGCCCATCATGACCTGGATGTTCGCGCCCTCGCGGGCATGCACCGGCTTGCGAACATAGTCCACGCCTTCCGGGGCATCGAACCATGCCGGCAACAGGAACGGGCTATCCGGGTGTCGTTCGTACAGGAGCGGCAGGATCGACTTGCAACTGAGAATCATCTTCCAGGGCGGTTCGACCCATTGCGTTCGCGCCGCCAGGGCATGCGGGCCGTATTCCTCGCGGATCATCCATTCCCACGGATAGAGTTTGAAAAGCCGATGGATGGGAAAGCCGCCGCGATCCACGAAAACGCGGCGATTGCGGTCCCAGCCCACGTCGGCGATGTCGATGAACGAGGTTTCGAAGCCGGCCTGCGTGGCCACATCGCGCATGTATTCGGCCGTGATGAAGTCTTCCGGAGTATCGGTGTCGGTCATGGCGGCGAAGTGTACCGGATGCGGGTCGCGGGCATGGACGGCCTTCCAGGCGTCGATGAGCTTTTCGTGGATGCTGTTGAACTGGTCGCCGCGCTCGTCCGTTTCCTTGAGCCAATCCCACTGAGCGACGGCAGCTTCAAGGAGTGCCGTCGGCGTGTCGGCGTTGTATTCGAGCAACTTCGGTGCGCCGACGCCGTCGTAAGCCAGGTCGAACCGCCCATAAACCGATGGATCATCTTCTTCCCACGAACGGACGATGCGCTCTTCCCATTCCGAGGGAATCAGGAAGAGGCCGAACATGCGTTCCTCGATGACTTCGCGGACGAGTTCGAGGCACATGGAATGCAGCGTCTGTGTGGCGTGTTCGAGGGTATCGATTTCGAAATTGGTGAACTGGTAGCAGGCGGATTCGTCCCAGTAAGGTTCGCCGTTTTGGGTGTGGAAGATGAAGCCGTATTTCTCGACTTTGCGCTGCCACTGGGCCCGTGGATCGATGGTGAGGCGACGCACCGGGGAATCCTCGGATAGGAACTCGCGCTCCCCGTTGGGTCGCGGCTACTCGATGATTTCATCCGCCGGCGCTGAATCGTCCGCCGGTGCTGCCGAAGCCGCCGCGACTGACGCCGGAGACGGCGGCGGGGCGGCCGCCCGAAGCGGAACTGTAGGAGCTGGTGTGAATCCAGATGAAGCCGTGGCCGTGGGCCGTGCGCTTCCCGCCGACGCGCTGTTGCGCCTGTTCGTCGACGCGCTTCTCGAAATCCTTCTCCGGCCACATGAAGTACGTGGCGGTCAGGGCGCTGGCTCCCAGGAGCACCAGGGAGAACTCGCGAGTCATGCGGGTCATGGGCTGATCCTCGGGCGATGGCGTGGCGATTAAAAGTTACCACAAACCGCCGCCGATGGCGAGCGTATTTCGGGGAATGTTTAGGCGCGGGTGGCACAGGCATTCTTGCCGGCAGGAATGCGTGTGCATGCGATCGGCACAGGCAAGAATGCTGTGCCACCAATCGAACGCCTCATTTCTGCAGGATCAGCTTGCTGCGGCGCGTGATGCGGAGGCGGTAGCGAATGCCGTCGTGTTCGATCCAGATCTCGCGGTGCGGGCCGAAGAGATCCTCGGCGCGGATGATGCGCGGCGGCGCGTCGTCGTCCGCTTCCGGCTCGCGATCCCTCTCTTCTTCCGCCGCCATGACCGCACCATGATGAGACGAAGTTTCATTTACGTTACCTGACATCTCGACGCTTCGAAATCGAAATCTCTTCAAGAACCGCGATTATTCCCTTGACGCTTGCCGCCATCCCTTTAAGGTAACAGCATCTTACTGAGATTGTGTCTCAGTAACAAGGCCGAAGATTCGGAAAGAAGCACGCTCCGCCACCGTTCGGGAACGCGGGACATCCGCCCGCTCACCTTCCGTCGCTATGCGGCTCACCGAACCCGATCCATTCCCTGGAGGGCTCATCGTGCGCCGTCGTCGTTCCGCATTCACGCTGATCGAACTGCTCGTCGTGATTGCCATCATCGCGATCCTGATCGGGCTCTTGCTCCCCGCCGTTCAGAAGGTCCGCGAGGCCGCCGCTCGCATGGCGTGCGGCAACAACCTGAAGCAAATGGGGCTGGCGTTCCACTCGTACCACGACGCCAACTACAAGCTGCCGCCCGGCTACACCGCGACCGGCCGATACGTCGACGGCACCAACGACACGGCGCCGGGATGGGCTTGGGGTGCTTACATCCTACCTTACTTGGAACAGGCCCCGCTCTATGCTCAGTTCAACTGGTCGCTGCCGGTGCCGAGTTCGCCTGCCAGTTCCACAATCGTGAAGGGGTTTATCTGCCCGACCGATATGACGCCGACCGGCCCGTTCGAGGTGACCGGAAGTTCCGGCGCGACGATGGGCATGGCCCCGCCGTCGAGTTATGCCGCCTGCGCCGGCGGCGGCGTCAGCACCACCGCCGCCACAGGCAACGGCTCCTTCTACCGCAATAGCTGCGTGCGCCTCACTGACATCGTCGACGGCACGTCGAGCACGATCTTCGTGGAAGAGCGGGCGTTTGCGAACGTGATGGGAACGTGGGTGGGGGCAATTCCCGGGGGCTACTGCAATCAAGGGGCGATGAACCAGGCCGCGGCGCCGGGCAAGTTGGGCCAAGGGGCCGGCGACCTCGTGCTCATTCACGCCGGGACCAACAACAACCCGACCGGCCGCAATCTCGACGATGCTTCGAGCCGGCACCTCGTCGGTTCGAACTTCCTGTTCGCGGACGGCTCCGTGCACTTCCTGAAGAATGCGGCCGGCGGGTCGAGCGATGCCGCCACGCTGCAAAAGATGGGCACAGTCGCCGGCGGCGAACTGACGACGAGCATCGATTATTGATTCCTTGCGAGCAGGGGCGTAAACCCCCTGATTCTCCCGTACTGAGGAATGAGGGGGCTTACGCCCCCCGCTTGCGACCATAAGATTCCTTAATGCCGCGTATCTTGCAGCTTCCCCCCGGCGTCGTGGCCAAGATTGCCGCCGGGGAGGTCATCGAGCGGCCCGCCTCGGTCGTCAAGGAACTACTTGAGAACGCCATCGATGCCGGCAGCACCCGCATCGACATCGAGCTGGAAGCGGGCGGCACGGAACTGATCCGCATTGTCGACGATGGCTGCGGCATCGTGGCCGAAGACCTGCCGCTCGCCTTCGCCGCCCATGCCACCAGCAAACTGCAAAGCGCGGACGACCTGTTCCGCATCGGCTCGCTGGGGTTCCGCGGCGAGGCGCTGTCGTCGATTGCCGGGATCGCCAAGGTGTCGCTGCAATCGCGGCCGCACGATCGGGATGCCGGCGCCGAACTCCGCATCGACGACGGCGAACTCTCCCCGGTGCGGCCGTGGAACGGTTCGCCCGGCACCCGCCTCGAAGTGCGCCATCTCTTTTACAACGTCCCGGTCCGCAAGAAGTTCCTCAAGAGCCCGGCCACCGAGTTTGGCCACGTTTGCGAGACCGTCACTCGCATCGCCCTGGCGCACCCGCGGCTGCACATCGTACTGCGGCACAACGGAAAGATTACGCAGGAAATCCCGGCGTCGGCGGGGCTGCTCGACCGCATCGCGATCTTCTACGGCAACGAGGTTCGCGATGCGCTGTATCCGATCGATTCCGGGCCGGGGCCGCTGCGGCTGACCGGGTTCATTGCCGACCCCAGATGCGATCGCGGCACCGCCAAACTGCAGTATCTATTCGTCAATGGCCGCTGCTTCCGCGACCGCAGCCTGGCCCACGCGCTACAGGACTCGTACCGCGGCTTGCTGATGACGGGCCGCTTTGCCGTCGGCTTTCTCTTCTTGACGGTGCCGCCCGATCAGGTCGACGTGAATGTGCACCCGACCAAGGCCGAGGTGCGCTTTCGGGAGAATTCGCTGATCTATTCGCTGGTGCGGGCGACGGTGAAGGAACGTTTGTTAAGGGAGAATCTGGTGCCGCAGGTCACGGCGCCGCTCGGCCAGGAACCGGTTATCGCAGGAGGCATGCCCGCGGACTTTTGGATGACGCGGCCAATGCCAGCCCAGGAGCGATTGCCGTTTCCCATAATCTCTGCTCCGGTCGCTGACGCTCCCGGCTCGCCAGGTGTTGGAACTCCGGTCGCTGACGCTCCCGGCTCGCCCAGCACTCCGGTTGCTGACGCGCCCGGTTCGCCCCGCGCTCCGGTTGCTGACGCTCCCGGCTCGCCAGACACAGCGATCCAGCTGCACGATTCTTACCTGGTGCTCGAAACGCGCGACGGGATGCTCGTCATCGATCAGCACGCCTTGCACGAGCGGATTCTGTTCGAACAACTCCGCCAGCGCGTCCGCGACGGCAAACTCGAAGTGCAGCGGCTCTTGATCCCGGAGCCCGTCGAATTGCCCGCGGAGCAGGCGGCACTCGTGCTGGAAGCGGCGGATGCCTTGAAGGAACTCGGGCTGGACGTGACGGACTTCGGCGGCAACACGGTGCTGCTGTCGAGCTATCCGACGCTGCTCGCGCGGCGGACGCCGAGCGAGATCTTTCAAGGAACGATCGATTACCTGCTCTCGAAGGAGCGGGCGCCGACGCGCGAGGCGCTCCTCCACCACTTGATGGCGACGATGGCCTGCAAGGCCGCGGTGAAGGCCGGCGACCCGCTCACGGCGGAAGAGATCGCCTACCTGCTGCACCTGCGCACCCTGGCCGAGGATTCGCACCATTGCCCGCACGGCCGACCGACATCGCTGCTGTTCAGCCGCAGCGACCTCGATCGGCAATTCCGGCGGACGTGACGCCTTCGGCGTCAGTTCGGAACCTTGGGGATCGCCGGGGGCACGTTGGCCGGCGCCGACGGATACGGGTTGGTGATCGGCACGGGGGCGGCGTCGCCGGGATGCGCCTGGCAATCGCACTTCCCGCCGATGTGGTGGCAGCCGAGCGAGGCGGCGAGGAATGTCAGTCCAAGGGTTGCGGCAAGTCGTCGCATGACCGGTTCCATCCGTGAGCGTGGGGATACCCCGGCCCGCCGTCGGGGCAAGCGCCCCGGCGACGGCGCGGGAGGATATACGGCGGCGGCCCACCTCCGTGCGCGAACCACCGACGGCCTTGCGAAAGCGGCTCCGCCGTCCTTCACTCGGCATCTTTCTATCGTCTGGCGCGGTTCCCCAGGTTCACCCGATTTCGCCGAACGCGCTGCTTTTTCAAGTCGCCCATGCCAGCCCACCCGTTTCCACGGGTGGGCTTTATTTGCTTTTCGTATCCTGACCGCATGGAACCCATCGTGCTGAGCACGGAAGTTGCCGAGTTCCCGTGCCGCCGCGGCAAGGTCCGCGATGTCTACGATCTCGGCGACCGCCTGGCCATTGTCGCCACCGATCGCATCAGCGCCTTCGACTGGGTCATGCCCAACGGCATCCCCGGCAAGGGCCGCGTCCTCACCGCGCTGACGCTCTTCTGGCTGAAATACTTGAATGTCCCCAATCACCTGATCAGCACCGATGTGGCCGATCTTCCGGAACCATTTCGCCAGAAGGCGAGCGACTTCGCCGGCCGCACCATGCTCGTTCGCAAGACGGAAGTGATACCGATCGAATGCGTGGCTCGCGGCTACCTCGCCGGCTCCGGGTGGAAGGAATACCGCTCGTCGCGGACGGTATGCGGCATCGCGTTGCCATCCGGCATGCAGGAAGCCAGCCCGTTGCCCGAACCGATCTTCACCCCGGCCACCAAGGCGGAGCAAGGGCTGCACGACGAGAACATCTCGTTCGAAGCGATGTGTGCCGCGGTGGGAAGCGCAGCGGCCCGCGAACTTCGCGACCGCACCTTGGATGTCTATCGCCGGGCGGCGGCGTTCGCCCAGATGCGCGGCATCATCCTCGCTGACACCAAGCTCGAATGGGGCCGCCTGCCGTCCGGCGAACTGATTCTCATTGACGAAGTGCTGACGCCGGACAGTTCGCGGTTCTGGCCGAAGGAGACGTACCGGCCGGGGATGTCGCCGCCCTCGTTCGACAAGCAGTTCGTCCGCGACTGGCTGGAAACGACCGGTTGGGACAAGGCGAGCCCGCCGCCGCGCTTGCCGGACGAGGTGGTCCAGCGCACCGCGGCCAAGTATCGGGAAGCGCTCGAGAGACTGGCGAGCGCTTAAGGAACGGTTCGCGTCAATTCGTTACCGGCTCGCGACACTTCCTCGATCAGCGTTTCGAGCGCTCCGGGCCCAACGGCGGCGATCGCTTCCTGATAAATCCCGTAGCCGTAGCGCGAGGCGGGCGGCAGGTAGCCCGGCTGCCAGTCGTCGCAGATCGTCGCCACCATCACGGCCATATCGGGGAAGCGGTCGCGCAAAGTCATTTGGAACGTCTGATACTGTTCGCCGGCGGTGAAGACCCAGAGAGCGTCGCCGAGCCGCCAGACGCCGACGGGGAACGGATAGCTCTTGCCCGGCGGCAATGTGGATAGCCGCGCGATCTGCCGGTTCATCCTCTCGACGTGGGCATGGGCATCGCGAACGCCATTGGCATCGTGGGCGCGCACGGCGTCCTCCTCCGCCGCTTGCCACTTCGCCAGCACCACCTTGGTTTCCTCCAGGGTCGGCAGATCGATCCGATACGGCAATGCCGCCGCGAACCGCTTCTTCGCGAAGAGTTCTTGCCGCTTCAACTCCGCATCGGTCAGGGGCCGGCGTTTCCAGGTTCCGAGCGTCGCCCCGGAGACGACCGGCCCGGCATATTCGAAAAACGTGCCCGGCGGCGGCATCGCTTCCAACCCCGAGAGTGCCGCGAAGCCGAGTTGCCGGCCATTGCGGTCGGCGACGGCGGGCTCGCCGACGTAGCCTTCGCGCGGTCCCAGTTCCCCGGACGATCCTTGCAGGAACAAACACGGCGACCCCGTCTCGCGCTCGACCACCTCGCGCATCGCGCCGATGTAATCCGGGCTCACGAGCGTATTCTCCCAGGCGAGCGTGGTCGGATGGCAGGCATAATTCACGACCGTGCCGATGGCCGTTCCCGATTTGCCGACGACCTTGGCGAGCATCACGGTGTCGTCGGCGGGACCGGCGGGGTTGAACCCGCAGACGATTTGCCGCGTCTTTTCGTCCCAGAAATCGCGATGGGCGGCGAGATCGCACCGCGACGTGCCATAGACGATGGTGGCCGGCTGCAAGAGCCCCGCGGCCTGGTTGGCAAGCGTGCCGCAGACAGCCGCCACGGAATCGAGGTAAGGGCCGATCAGTTCGCCGCCGGGCAAGTGCGCCCGCGACCGCGAGAGCCAGGCCGAGCCGTGGGTGTGCGACAAGGCAATGTGGACTTGTTCCGGAAGGATGCCGGAAGCGTCGTGGATCCGGGCCTTGAAGGCATCGGTCTCGGCGGCTTCCAGAACGCAGTGATCGATGCCGACGACGAGGAGCCGGCCAGCGCCATCCAGGGCTTCGAGCAGCATCGCGGTGGCGGCGAGCGGCCGGTGCACGCCGGTGGCCCGTTCGTGCAAGGCCGCACCCCACATGCGATGGTAGATTCCCGCCGGCGGCGTGATGTCGGCGCGGGCAAACGCCGCCAGGCATCGCGTCTGCGGAGTGTCGACCCGTGTCATGGCGAGTCCTCGTCGAAGAGCGTTCCCTTCGGGTTCAAAAAGATCCAGCAGATGGCCGAGGCGCCGAACATCATGACGAACAGCGCGAGGGCGCGGTCCCAGTGGCCGCCCTTGGCGATTTTCCCGACCACGATGGGAAAGAGCGTCGCCCCGAAGTTGCCGCTCATGTTCATGGTGCCGAACACCGTGGCGACGCGCTGGCCGCCGTAGGCGATCGCCAGGGCATAAGCACTGACGCCGCTGACGATGCCGCAAAAGGCGCCGATGCTGATGAAGATGACGGCGATGCGCGGATCGTCGATGAAATACGCGATGCCGGCGGCGGTGGTGCAGCAGACGAGCGCGACGAACGACATCCCTTGCCGGGCGAGTCGCGGATTGCCCGTTTTTCGCAGCAGCCATTCGGAGAGAAAGCCGCCGACGAAGCCGCCCAGGGCGCCGGCGAACGGCGGGTAGGCCGCCAGAGTGCCGGCCTGCTCCGGGCTCACGTGCTTCGCTTCCTCAAGATACCGCGCGAACCACGTGAAGAAGAACACCATTGCCCCGGCGCGCAGGAATTGCTGGAAGCAGAGGAGCCGCATTTGCCCGTCGCCGAGCATGTGCCGCCAGGCAGGCGTGCGGTTTGCGGGCGGTAGGGCGTGCCACTCGTCGACGGCGTCCTTCGGCTTCTTCTCCGGCGCCTTGTCCGGGCGCGGCACGGCCAGCGCGAACACGAACGCCCACAGCAAACCCGGGGCGGCATACAGCGCGAAGATCTGCTGCCACGCCAGGTGGCCGATCAGTTGACCCGTTGTCAGCGGCGCGAGGCCGGCGCCCAGATTCATGCTGGCGGCCAACATTCCCGAGGCGAACGCCTGTTGCTTTCGTGGGAAGGTCGCGCCGATCGCCTTCGTACAGCAAGGAAAAATGGCCGCTTGCGACGCCCCCATCAGCGACCAGGTGACGAGCAAGCCGAGCCATCCGAACGCGCTGCCGGCCGCGCCCGCCAACCCCGTTAAGGCCGACCATATCGAGGCGAACAGCACCAGAGCGCGCTTGCTTCCGAGTCGATCGGCGACCCAACCGCCCGGTACTTGGAACAGCGAATAAAGCAAATACCAGCCGCCCATCACCGCGCCGATTTCTACCGAAGTGATCCGCAGATCGGCCTCGATGACCTTGCTGGCGCCGTTCATCGCCGACCGCTGCACGTAGGCGGCCACCGTGATGAAGCACAAAAAGCCGAGGAAGACGTAGCGCACTACGGCAACGCTCCCTTCATGCGTTCGAAGAGCCGATCCACTTCGTCGGCGGTTTCCGCATCCAGTTCCCACCCGTACGGTCGGCGCCGCCGCACCGACGGGAACAGGCCGCGCTTCACCATCAAGTGCTTCTCGACCGCCAGGAAGCCGTCGAGCCCGGCTTGCAGTTGCAAGCTGACGATCGCACAGATGGGAAAGTAAACGCGATAAGCAGTCTCTTCGTCGCCGCGCGAGATCGCCTGCCACACGGCGACGATGCCGTCGAGGAGTTCCATGCCGGGCATGGTGCCGGCGATGCCGCGGCGGAAACTATCGATGAGGTAAACGCCGCCGGACCCTTCGAAGATGCGGGCACGCGCCCCCGTCGCGTCGCGGAGCGCCGAGATGTTCGGGCCGTTCGGGGCGGCTTCCGGCTTGAAGAGAATCTTTTCCGGACCGTAGCGTTCGAGGAGTTTGACGTAAACGCCGAGTGGAATCGCTTGCCCGACGTAGCCGGAAGCATCTTGGACGATGACGGGAATGGCGATGGCGTCGGCGAGGGCGCGAAAGTGATCGACGAGATGGGCCTCGCTGAGGCGGCTGGTGAGCGGGGGCACGGCCATCACGGCGTCGCAGCCGTCCGCTTCCGCGGCCCGGGCGAAGGCCAGAGACTGACGGGTGCTCTCGGCCCCCACCGCGGCGAACACCGGCCCGCGCCCCGCCGCGCACTCCACCAGCATCCTTGCGAGTGACACCCGTTCGTCACTGGCGAGCTTGAGCGTTTCGGAGACCATGCCCATGCCGAGGCCGTTCGCGCCGACGGCAAAGGCCCAATCGACGCTCTGGCGCAGGGCCGCGGCATCGATGTCGTCCGCTTCGGTGAACGGCGTCTGAGCGATCGCCAGCACGCCGTGAAGTTGGTGGGGCATGGCATATTTACCAAGCCCACGGCCGTCCGTCCGTGGGCTTTTATGCTGTTATTTGAGTTGGCAATAATCCACGATGCGGGCGACCTCGGTGCGCAAATCCTTGCGGTGGATTACGCGGTCGACGAAGCCGTGCTTCATCAGGAATTCGCTGGTCTGGAAGCCTTCGGGCAGTTCGAGACGCACCGTGTTCCAGATCGTGCGTTTGCCGGCGAAGCCGACCATCGCGCCCGGTTCGGCAATCTGAATGTCCCCTTGCAGCGCCCAACTCGCCGCCACGCCGCCCATGGTCGGGTTCGTGAGAATGGAGATGTATAAGCCGCCG
>DATNBQ010000370.1:0-8465 GCA_035571955.1 Urbifossiella sp.
TTTGGCGCATTTCGCGATGGTGCGTCTGTGCGTCTCGAGATGTAGGAATATCCTATCGCCGCCGATAAATAGCGTCGCGCGGGTCGTCGGTGATGAACCAGGGGAGCCCATTCCGAAGGTAGAAGCGGCGTTGCTCGGGGCCGGTGAGGGGGCGGGCGCCGACGCGGCCGAAAACGCCAATCTGGTTGCCGTCCTCATCGACGGCGCGATCGCGATCCAGGGCGCGGGCCACGGAAATGATCTTCGCTTCGTGCTTGGGTCGGAACGTGGCAATGAGCCGCGGAGTCGGCCGCGGACTGAAACCCTCGTAACCCGGCGTCTCCGGTGATGTCAGTTGCACCACTCGCAAGCCATTGTGGCCATCCGCCACATAGGCCATCAAGCTGTTATATGTGATGCCCAGTTTGACATCGTGGGCGTCGTTGAGAACGCCGCCAGCCGTGAATACCTGATCGAGGCGCGGCTCCTCCGCCTTGCTAACGTCCAATATGACGAGCCCGCGCGCGCCGGCCGCGATGTAAGCATAGGTGCGGGCCAAGTAGATGCTGTTGGCATCCTCCAGGCGGATCATTGCCTTGGGGGCGGGCTTCGCCTTCTCCGTAATATCCAGCACTTTCACGCCTTCTTCGTCGCAGACGTAAGCATAACGGAATTGGGCCGCCGCCATCCGCGGATGCTTGAGGTACGGCGCGCCGACAACGCTCGTGACCATCGGTTTGAGCGGCTCATCGATATCAATCACCACCAAGCCCGCGTCACACGACACATATGCATAATGTCCAACGACGAGGACGTGCCGCGCGCCGTTCAACAATCCCTCGGGATTGAATGTCAGTTCGCGCTTGAGGAAATTATTGACGGGGTTGCCATCGATCGTGGTGGCCGCCCCGGTGAGAATCAATCCTTCGTACTTGTCGCAAATATACAGGTAACCGAAGAGCGGGTGGACTTTCTGTTCGCGGTTAGCGGGGTTCTGGGTGCGGGTCGGATCGACGGCAACGGTCGTCGGCGCCGCGATGTACGTGGCATACTTGCTCGGCAAGTAAAACTTCTGCCCGACCGGCGACACCGGCGCCGTGGTGATCCGTTCCGAGAACGCCTTGTCGTCGATGAAGGCAATGTCGAAAACGCGGACGCCAGCTTCCCCGCAAGCGGCATACAGGTATTCGCCGCGATTCTGCACCATGAGTACTTCGGACTTCTTGAACGGCTTGCCGAGGCCGGCGCCGATGTCGCGGCCAGGGTGCTCGTGGGCATGCTTTAACAAGCCGCCGCGTTCGGCGTGTTTGCGGTAATTGTCCGGGTAGGCATAACGATGCAGGTCGCTGCCGAAAACGGCCTGCGGTTCCGTTGTCTCCGTAACGGTCACGCCGAACAGGCCTTCTTCCTCCGCTGCCACCCAACAGTACTTGCCCATGAAGTTCATGAAGCCGGTGCCGTGCATGAGCAGTTGGCCCATCCAGGCGTTGTTGTCGTTGGCCCGCGATAGGTGGCAATCCGTGCACTGCTTCGTTTCCCGAGCGCCGCGGCCTCGGACCGTATGCGGCACGTTGGTGCTGAAAGCGACGCCGCCGAAGCCCTCCGCCGAGACGGTTTGCTGCTGCACGTAAATCCCTTCGCGATTGCCGTTGGACGAACTGACGTGGATGGCGCAACTGGAGCGGGCGGGATTGATGCGGTTGCCGGTCGCGTCGCCGTCCCGGGCCAGCATGTACGTGCAATCGCGGAGCGTCTGGAAGTTATACGCCGTGTAGTTGCGAGTCATGTCGCCGTCGGCATGCAGGATCGGAGCCTTGACATTGGCCCGCTGCGGCAAGTGGCAGCCGAAGCAACTCGGGTTCCACGACGAGTGGCAAGCGATACAACTCATATTGTCGTTGGTATGGGCGCACCCCTTCTCGCCGTTCCTCGGCAAATCGCCCCACACCATCTGGTTCCCTTCAAAGCGGACGGTCTTGGCCAGGGCGGATTTTTCGTTGTAGCGGGCGTTCCCCGGCGTCACCGTGTCGCGGGTTTGCACTACTTCCCAGCGCAGCCCTTTCTCGACCATGGAATTCTGGAAGACGCGGATGCGGCCGCCGCCGAGGTCTTGCACTTCGAAGCGTGGGCCGTTCTCGGGCGTCTTGAGCCCTAGCAAGTTGCGGCCGCGGCCGTCCGCCGAAGAGGTATAACTGGCCGGGCCACTGGTGCGGAGCGTCGCGAACTTGCTCGCCGTACCGTGGCAATCGATGCACTGAATTTCGGCCGCCGCCCGCACTTCCTGATGCAAGCGATTGTTGCCGTGCACGTCCTGCGAGAAGTGGCAATCGACGCAGTGCATCCCCTTTTCCATGTGAATGTCCATGAGGTGCACCGGCTTGCCGTCGCGGCTGGCATTCAGTTTGTTCTCGGCATGGACTGCCGCCCGCGGATCGGAGTAGCGATACTGCTGGTGGAACTGCTTCGCTTCGAGCGGCCAGGTCATAGCGCTGGCCAGTTTCTCGGGCGCGGGCGGCCCGACCAGTTTCCCCGCGTGATCGAGCAAATTCCCCCGCCGATCCTTCTTGAACACCGCCCGGAACGCCCAGCCGTGGCTGTGGAAATCCCCGAATTGCTGCTTGGCCATGTACGGATTGAGTTGCACCAGGTCCGCCACGAACTCCGGGTCGCCGAGCCGGCCGCGCGCCGCCGACTCGTTCGGGTTCCGCATCAACGACCGGATCAATTCCTCCGCCGTCGGGTTCTTCTGCTTCTCCGGATACATCAGTCGGGCTTCGGTTTCCTCGTCGTACCACATGTAGCCGATGTAGCTGTTCATGACCGTGGTGCCGGGGTGCACGTGGCAAACCATGCACTGGCTCACCGGAATGGAGTTGGTGAACTTGTGCTCGATCGGATGGCCCGGTTCGTTTTTGGGAATGGTCGGATCGGCGGATGAACTGGTGCCCCGGTTTCCGAACTTCGCGATCGCCCCGGAATGAATCGGCGAGCGGTCGTTCGCATAGAGCACGTGGCAAGCCGAGCAACCGCTGGAACGATAGTCGCCAGGGTGATCGTTGGTGCCGAGGAAATTGAGCGTCGGGTCGAAAAGGCGGGTCTTGGTCGCACTGACGAGCACGGGATCGGTGCGGTTGCCGGTGCCGAGTCCGCGGATGGAAAGCCGCGTGCGCGGCCGGCCCGGTTCCTCCAGCTTTTCGGGGATGCCGATCTCATTGATGAACCGCCCGCCCGGTTCGAAGATGCGCAGCACGTTCCCCGGCTGACTGTTTTCGAATCGCGGCAGCGGATCGAGCGTCGCCACCACGCCGCGCCTGGCGATCTCTTCCGCGCTCGGCGGCGGCCACGTCTTCAATCGCAGCGACGCCCCTTTCATCCCGTACGCTTCGCCGAGCGCCGACCGCTTCACCGGCAGCGTGCCGTTGTTGTACGCCGCCGCTCCCCACAGCATGCAGCCGGTGCTCATGATCTGCTTGCGGTTGGTCTGCACTTCGCGCGGATGGCAGCCGCTCGTGCCGCAACTGATGTGGGCAATGCGAAAGTCGCCGGGATTCACGAAGCGAATGAATTCCGGCGATTCGTGGTTCAAGAGCGAATAGGAACGGACGGGATTGGCCGATGTCGGCCAAAGGTTCGGATAACGCGGATGGACGTGGGCGCGTTCGATGGATGTCGCGGAGGCGTCGCCGCCGTGGCAATCGGTGCAACCGAGCCGCAGCGTCGGCTTGCCGTGCGGGTCGCCGACGTTCCGATGGCAAGCGACGCAGCCGGCGGACTTGGCTTGCGCTCCTTCAGCAGTTTGCTGCATCAAGCGGACGTTCGCCCACTCCGGCGGCATCGGGAACGGATCGTTCGGATCGGTCGACCAGTCGGGATTGCGGGGGTCGCGGAGGCCGGCGCCGTGCGGGAGCAGCTTGGAATCGGCGGCGAAGCCGAGCGACAGCAAGAGCGGCACGCCGACGAGCGCGGCGAAGACCGCGACCCCCCAGGCGGCGGTTTGTGCGGATCCCGGCGTCGCGGCCGCCTCCATGCGGCAACTCCCGATTCCAGTGCGAAACCGGGCTTATAGCAAGGAAGTTGCGGATGGCAAGCAAAATCACCTTCCTGCTTCGCCGGCCCTTCGCCGGCTAGGTCGCTTGCCTTCCGCGAGGAACCTCGATCAACCGAAGAGATCGGTGAGTGCCTTGCATTTCGTCAGAATGACGGCGCGATCGAGGCAGCGGCAGGCTTCGGCATGGAGAAGCCAGCGTCGCGCGATTCCCGATCTTCGCTCAAGTCTTCAACATCGCGCCTCTCCTACCCCACGTCGAAGCCGGTGCGCGAGTTCGGGTCGGTGAAGTACACCGACGACGAAACCTGGCCGGTCAGCGGATCGATGACCACTTCCTGCGGGCCGCCGCCGGGACCGGCCACCACGACCAGTTCATCGATGCCGTCGCCGTTCGTATCGGCCAGCGCGAAGCGGAGACCGGTTCGCAAGCCGGGATCTTGAGCGAAGATGCTGCTAGCTTGCTTCAAGGCGGCGCCGGTGAAGACGACGGCCTGCGGGCTGCCGTCGGTCAGCGGTCCGACCACAATGTCCGCGAACTTGTCGCCATCGAGGTTGCCGACGCCGACGAACGCCCCGCCCTGGAAGCTTTGATCGAAAGCGAAGAAACTGGCAGCGATCGCGGCCGGCAGAATCTGTCCGGTTGCGGGATCGCGCTGATTCAACTTTGTTCCGTCGATGACGAGAATCTGGCTGCCGCCGCCGGGACCGGGGCCCGTCACGATGTCCGCGGTTCCATCGCCCGTGACGTCGCCGGCCGCCACGCTGACGCCGCCGCGGAAGCTCGGGTCGTACGCGAAGAAGTCGGCGAGAACGGAGCCGTCCTTGCCGCTGAAGACGCGGACGTGCGGGCCGCCGCCGATGCCCGCGCCGGTCACGATATCGGCGAAGCCGTCGCCGTTCACGTCCGCGGTCGCGGTGAAGACGCCGCCGCGGAAACTCGAATCGTAAGCGAAGAAGTTGAACAGAACCGTGCCGTCCTTGCCGCTGACGATTTCGATTTGCGGTCCGCCGCCGGCGCCGGCCGTGAAGATGTAATCGGCCGTGCCGTCGTTGTTCACGTCGCCGACCGTGACGCGCTTTTCGCCGGTCCAGCCGGGGAAGGGCGTGGTGATGTTCGGCGCGCCCACCGGGCCGTTCTGCACGATGACCTGCGTCGGGCTGACGAGCACAATGGTATCCGGCTTGCCGCCGGGCGGGGCCACCGCGGATTCGAAGGCGCCGAGATCGACGGTGTTGTTGATGATGCGCGGGAAGGTGCCGCCGCGCTGATCGGTAGTGAGCGCGTCGCCGGTCACGGTATCGACGGCATCGGCGTTGTTGCCTGCATCGATGGCTTCGCTGCCGGGGGCCAAAGCGAGCGTCTTGGTCAACCCGCCGTTGTCCGCCAGGGTATCGCTGACGACCGGCTTCGTCGCGGTGATGACGCCGCTGGAGTCCATCGAGCCGCCATCGTTGACGAAGCCGCCGCCGTTCGTGATGTTGGGCGCCGACGCGGTAAGCACGGCATCCGGCCCCTGGCGAATTGCATTTGTGTTGATTTCGGCGAGGGCCGGCGTCTCGGTAAAGAAGACGGCGTTGTGCACTTCGTCGCTAGAGGCGCCCGCGGCGTTCTTGGAATCGACGAAGATCGAGTTGGCAAGCGTCGCGTTCGCATCCTGGATGCCTTCGACGCCCTGGCCGCCAGCGAAGCTGAAGTTGTAAAGCGAGCCTCCGGCGTCCGCGTTGTTTGCGGCGAAGGTGCTGTTGACCACCTGGGCCGTTCCGTTGAGGTTGAAGAATCCACCGCCGAGCCCCTGAGCGCCTGCATCGCCGCCCTGAGCGATGTTCCCCGTGAGCGTGCTGTTGATGATGTCGACAGTGCCGCCGAAGTTGAAGACGGCCCCGCCCATGCCCGCGCCCGCGCCGCCGTTCGCGCCGTTGCCGTTCTCGGCGCCGAAGCCGCCATCGCCGGCGCTGCCTCCTTCCTGGAACCCGCCGCCGCCGCCGCCGAACCCGCCGAATCCGCCATCAACAATGCCGAACCCGCCGCCCTCGCCGAACCCGCCATCGTTGCCGAACTCGTTAGCGCTTCCGGAACCGCTCCCGGAGCCGAAGCCGGATCCGCTTCCCCCACTGGCCTCGTTGCCGTCGAGCGTGCTGTTGCGAATGGTCAGCGTCCCCTGGTTGAAAATGGCGCCGCCGAAGCCGGCGTTGCCGCCGCTGCCGCCCGTCCCATCCGCGCCGCGCGCCGTGCCTCCCTTCAACTCCAGGTTCTCCAGCGTCAAATCGCCTTCGCCTTCCACGAAGAAGAAGCGGAACGAACTCGCTTCGGACCCATTGGCAAGAACCTCGCCCGATCCATCGATGACCACGGTGCCCGTGATGTCGAAGGCGCTGTTGCCGAGATCGCTGGATTCCGAAGTGAACAGCGAGATGGTCTGCCCGGCGAGCGCCGGCAGGAACGTCACCGGTTGCGGGTTGGGCAACTGCTCCGCGTTCAGGATCGCTTGACGCAGCGATCCTTCGCCGCTGTCGTTGGTGTTCGTCACGACGAAATCGTTCTGCGCGATGGTGAGCGTGGCCGCGTTTCCCTTGCCGACGAGCAGCCCGTCCTGGGCCGGCAGCGTCAGCGTCACCGATTCGTCGGCCTCGGCCTGCACGTCGTTCACCGGAACGAGTGTCACGGTAATGGTGTCCGACCCGGCAGCGAACTGGAACGCCCCGGTGGCAAAGTTGAACGTCCCGCCCACGGCCGCTGTGGTCGCGATATCCGCCGGGCTGAGGCCGTCATCCGCACCGGACAAGTTGCCGGAAAGCGTGCCGGTCAAGTTGCCGTCGCGGGTGATCGTGAAGACGAGATTGCTTCCCGACGTGTTCTCGTCGGCGGTGCCGCTGGTAGCCGCGATGTTCACGGTGGGTAGCAGTTCGAAGGCGCCGAGGTCGACGCTCGCGCCGCCGACGCGGCTGAAGCCGGGACCGCGCTGATCGGTTGAAAGTGCGGCATTCGTCACCGGGTCGAGTGCCTTGGCCGTGCTGCCGGCATCCACCGCTAGCGACGCGGGCGCAAGCGCCATCGTGGGGGTAAGGCCGCCGTTGTTGGTCAACGCTTGCACGGAACTCTGCGTATCCGTGACGAGGCCGCTCGAGTCCATCGTGCCGTTGTCGTTGACGAACCCGCCCTGGTTGGTGATGTTCGGGGCCGAAGCATCGATGCTTGCGATCAAGGCGCCGGCGGAGACATTGAACGCCTGGAAGGTGTTGTGCACTTCATCCGCGCTCGAGCTGCCCGAGCCATCCGGCAATGTCGAATCTTCGAAGATGGAGTTAACGAACTTGGCGGAAGCGGCCTGCTCCGTGGGAATTCCCTGGGTATCGTCTTGCGAATAGTTGTAAACGGCACCGCCGATGTCCGCGGCGTTCGCGTCGAGCGTGCTGTTGACGATGGAGAGCGTTCCGTTGAGATTGAAGACGCCGCCGCCGACACCCTCGGCGTGGCCGCTGGTAGTATTGTCGAAGCCTCCAGAAGCTGCGTTGTTGGTGAGAGTGCTGTTCACAATGTTGACGGTGCCGAGCAGATTGAAGATGGCGCCGCCGAGGCCGGCGCCGGCGCCGCCATTGCCCTCGCCATCGTTATTTTCTCCGTTATTGGCGAACGCGCCTCCCGCGCCGGGGCTTCCCTGGTTGGTTCCGCCGCCTCCGCCGCCGAACCCGCCGTTGCCGCCCGACAAGCCAAAAGCTCCTCCGCCGCCTCCGCCGCCGAAGCCGCCATTTCCGGTCGACAGTTCGGAAGCGGCCGCCCCGCCGCCGCCGAACCCGCCGTCCGGACTTCCCGCGACAGTCCCCGCGTTGGGCCCGCCGCCGTCGATGCCGGTGGCCGATTCGCCGATCCCGCCGCCGCCGCCCGCCGTTTGACCCGTGGTCCCTGCGTTTCCGCCGAAGGCCGTGTTATTATCCAGCGTGCTATTGCGGACGGTGAGGGTGCCCATGTTGAAGATGGCGCCGCCGAGGCCGGCCGCGCCGCCGCCGCCCTGGAAGCCGCTGCCGCCGATCGCTTGACCACCCGTCAGTTCCAGGTTCTCCAGCGTCAGGTTGCCGGTCGCCGTGACGCCGAAGAAGCGGAACTGGCCGATCTCGCCATCGATCGACAGGATTTGCCCGGATCCGTCGATGGTGATCGGCGTGGCGATCTCGAATGAGGTCGGGCCAAAGGCGCCGTTGTTCGCATTCGTCAAATGGATGGTCCCGCCGGCCAGCGACGGATCGAAGTTGATGGTGTCGGCCGTCGCATCGGTTTCCGCCGCGTCGATCGCCTCGCGCAAGCTGATGACGCCATCCGGGCCGGGAGTGGTCTGAAGATTGGCGACGCTCGAAACATCGCCATCGACGACATCGTTCAGCGTCGTCACGGTAATTGTGGAAGGCGTGGTGCGATCTTCGAGGAATTCTAGCGTGAGGCGGC
>DATNBQ010000371.1:0-3562 GCA_035571955.1 Urbifossiella sp.
CAGCACGATCGCGGCCTGCTTTTCCAACACCTCGCGGAAGCCCCACTTCGTGAAGACGCGTTCGCCCGTGGCGATCGGCAGGTGCGTGCCGCGGGCGATCTCCGCCATCACCTCGTGGTTCTGGCAATTGACCGGTTCCTCCACGAACATCGGCTGGTGCGGCTCGAGCCCCTTGATGAGCAACTTGGCGAGCGCCGGGCTCACTTTGCCGTGGAAGTCGATGGCGATATCCACGTCGTCGCCAGCGGCCTTGCGAAGGGCCGCGAACTGCTCCACGGCGTAGCCGACCTGCGACGGCGTCTCGATATAGCGCGGATACTTGCGGCGGAACTGCGGGCCGGTCTTGAACGCGGTGAACCCGGCAGCCACTCCCTGGCGAATCGCCGCCGGCGTCCGCGCGTGGGCATAAACGCGCACTTTGGAACGCGTCGGCCCGCCGAGCAGTTCGTACACCGGCACTCCGAGCGCCTTCCCCTTGATATCCCACAGGGCCATGTCGATGCCGCTGAGGGCGCTCGTGAGCACCGGGCCGCCGCGATAAAACGCATGGCGATAGATCGCTTGCCAGTGGTGCACGACCTGGCGCGGGTCCTTGCCGACCAGATATGGCTCGATTTCCTTGATGGCGGCTGCCACCGTCTCGGCTCGCCCTTCGACGACCGGCTCGCCCAGCCCGACGATTCCCGCGTCCGTGTGAATCTTGAGGAACTGCCAGCGCGGCTGCACCAGGATCGTCTCGAGTTTGGTGATCTTGAGGCCGCCCTTGGGATTGATGGGGCCGTCCTTGGGTTGGGCGGCGCCGACGGCAGTCAACGCTCCCGCGGCAATCGCTTCACGACGGTTCATTGCGCGGCTCCGGAAAGAAGGAAGTGCCGATTCGTGCTGAGCATTGTAGTTCGCGGTTGGAATTCGGAACGATTGCGGCGCGGGGGTAATTTCGAAAGGCAGTTCTCCATAAAACTGCGGCATGAAAATCGGCATTGCGTTCACCTTGAAGCCGGACGGCCCCCCGCCCGCGGGCGCTCCGGACGACGTGCACGAAGAATTCGATTCGCCCATCACCGTCCGGGCGATCGGCGACGTGTTTCGCTCGCTCGGGCACTCGGTGGTCGAACTCGGCGACGGCCGTCCCTTCCTGGAAGCCGTGCTCCGCGACCCACCGGACCTGGTGTTCAACTTCGCCGAAGGCTCCGGAATCTCGCGATCGCGCGAAGCCCGCGTTCCCGCCGTCTGCGAGATGCTCGGCATCCCGTACACCGGCTCCGACCCGCTCGCTCTGGCGGCGTCGCTGGATAAGGATGTAACGCGGCGACTGGCCGAGGCGGCTGGCGTCAACCTACCCAAAGGGATCACGCTGTCGTTCCCGGATGAGCCTTACGATGGCGACTTCGCCGAATTCGTGCCGGTGCTCGCTGAGGCCGGCCTGCCGTTGCCTGTGATCGCCAAACCCATCTGCGAGGGGTCGAGCAAAGGAGTGAGAAGCAAATCGCTGATCCGCACCGCGGAGGAATTCGGCCCGACGGTTCTGGCGCTGTGGAACGATTATCGGCAGCCGATCCTCGTGGAAGAGTTCATTGGCGGCGAGGAAGTGACGGTCGGAATCGTCGGAAACGACCCGCCGCAACCGCTTGGAATCATGCGGGTGATTCCCAAGCAGCCGACGGAGCATTTCGTTTACAGCCTCGAAGTGAAGCGCGACTGGCACAACACGGTGGACTACGAAGCGCCGGCAAAACTGCCCGACGCGGTGACGCAGGCCGTGCTCGCCGATGCGCTCACCGTGTTCCACGCCCTCGGTTGCCGCGACGTGGCCCGGGCCGACTTCCGCATTCGCGGCGGCGTGCCGTACTTCCTGGAAATCAATCCGTTACCGGGCCTCAATCCGGAATCC
This sequence comes from Urbifossiella sp., assembly GCA_035571955.1. Lineage (GTDB taxonomy): Bacteria > Planctomycetota > Planctomycetia > Gemmatales > Gemmataceae > Urbifossiella. Next base: position 1,892 of record DATNBQ010000371.1, read on the forward strand.
GGCGACCTCTGCTACCTGGCCTACCGCATGGGCCTGTCGCACGCGGAACTGGTAAAGCAAATCCTGGACGCGGCCTTGAAGCGCTACGGCACACTCCGCGCGCCGGAATCCATACGATGAGGAACATTCCCAGTAATTTCTCGGAGCCAAGCATGCCCGCCGCCGAGGTTTCAACTTCCGTGCTGGAACAACTGCGGAAGTTCGATACGCCGACCATTTGCAACGTGCTCGAACTGTTCGATGCCATGCCGCGAACTTCGGGATACATGGATGCCCGCATTCGGGCGTGCTATCCTCAGTTGCCGCCGATGGTGGGGTTCGCCTCGACAGCGACATTCCGCGCCGCGGCGCCGCCACGAGCCGGCGACATTTACGCCGGGCTCGCCAAGCAGGCGGAGCAACTCGCCGCCGCCGCCGGGCCCCAGATTATCGTCTTCCAGGACCTCGACGACCCGCCGGTAGCCGCAACCTTCGGCGAGGTCATGTGTACCACTTATCAGGCGTTCGGCTGCGTCGGGCTCATCACCAGCGGCGCCGGCCGCGACCTCGACCAGGTCGAAGCCCTGAAGTTCCCCTGCTTCACCGCCGGCACCATCTGCTCGCACGGCTACACGCAAATCGTGGAGCTCGGGTCGCCCGTGCGCGTCGGCGGGATGTGGATCAACCCCGGCGATCTGCTGCACGGCGACCGCAACGGCATCGCGGCAATCCCGATTCCGCTCGCCGCCGCGACTGCCGAGGCTTGCCCCGAGTTTATGGCGGCCGAATCGGTAGTGCTCGATTACCTGAAGGTCGGCCGCGTGAATCCCGCGGGCTATGCGACGGCCCGCAACGAATGCCAGCGAAGAATTGGCGAACTCGCGAAGCGCCTGAAGTCTCTGGTGAAGTGAGCCGATAGTAGTGGTTGACTCGGCGGATGGCGGTGCATACGATACCGGCCGTTGGGTGAAGCGGCCTCGTAGCCAAGTGGTAAGGCAGCGGTTTGCAAAACCGTTATACGGCGGTTCGAATCCGCCCGAGGCCTCTGAGTTCCAGGCAGTTCCCCCATGTCCCGAAGTGTTCTAAATCCCTGGGAAACCAGGGTTTTTTCATGCGCCTACACGGCCGTTCTGGCCGCTGTCAGAATCCTTGACCGTTTCCCAGAGTTTCCTAGAATCCCCATCGTGGGTGCAACCCAGGGTGCAACCGGCGCGGGGTGCGGTTATGGCTCATCTCGTGAAGGTGCGAATTGTCCGATGGGTGAACGCCGAAGGGGTCCGTGTCCCGAAGGGAACCAAAGGAGCAAGGAAACTCAAGGAGCGTTCATCGAAGTTCTACGGTGTCGGCATCCCCGGATACCCGCCGAAGAAACGATTTCCGCTCGCCACGGACCGGGAGGCGGCCAAGCGAATGCTCGCCGAACTGGTGCGGAGGGCAGAACGCGGGCAAGCACTGGTGCCAGATCGCGACGCGGCCCGGCTTCCACTGGCCGAACACGTCAAGCGGTTCGAAGGCGATCTATCCGCCGGACTCACTTCGAAAGGCGGCCGCCGGAGATCTCCTCCGGCACCGAAGCAAGTGGCGCTCGTCGTTCAGCGCGTGAAAGACATCCTCGACGGTTGCGGGTTCGTCGATCCGCCCGACCTTAACGCTGACGCACCGGCGAAACTGGCCCGCTACCTCAACGGTCGC
>DATNBQ010000372.1:0-7771 GCA_035571955.1 Urbifossiella sp.
GTCGGCGTCGGCAAGCGCTTCGGCCGCGACGATCTCCTGACCGCCATTCTTCAGCCATCGAAGGACGTGTCGCCGCGCTATCGGCCGACGCGGATCGCCACTTCCGATGGCAAGGCCTATCTCGGCATGATCGTTTACGAAGCGACCAGCGGCGTCATGCTGCAGACCGGCCCGGATGCCGTCGTTCGCGTCGCCGGCAACCAGATCGAATCGCAGAAGTTGCTGGAAACCTCGCTGATGCCGACGGGTCTTCTGGACAAGCTGACCGACCGCGAAGTCGCCGATCTCTTGGCGTACTTGAAATCGCTGCATTGACTGCGTTGAAACCTCGATGCGATAATCATGGAGTTATTGAGCGTCAGTAAAGCAAAAGCATCGAGCCAGCCAGTCTTTCTGACCCTCTCCCCGTTGGGGAGAGGGTGGTTTGCGAGCGCAGCGAGCAAACCGGGTGAGGGGTTGAATTTGGCAGATCAAGACCCCTCACCCGCAATCTCGCTGGCGCGTGATTGCGGCCTCTCCCCAACGGGGAGAGGCGTGGGGCTGGTTGGCTCCAACACATTGCATTTCTGAAAACGCTTGGTCATTTTCACGGCGGACTGAAGGAGGTTTTATGAGCATTGCCGCAACGGCCCGCGAAACCCTGGACGACTTGATGCGGTTCAAAGGGAAAGCCGAACTCATTCGAGGGAAGGTCGTGCCCATCATGGCTTCCGGTGTTCTGCCAGGCCGCATCAGCAAGTGAATTATTATTCACCTCACCTCTTACCTCGGAATGCTTGGCCGCGGCGAGGTGTTTGGGAATAACGTCGGTTACGCTCAACGACCGCCCCTTCCGAATGGCCGGGAATCGTTTTGCCCAGACGTCTCTTGGCGAGGACGATCGCTTGCTATTGCTCGGCGACTCCGAGCCAGCCAACGTTCTTCCAAATGGGCGATGTGGCCGATGCCGAGCCAGCGGTTCCGGGATGGCGGGCCGATCGATACGACTGTCTTCGAGATGCCGTGAAGTCCCGTTCGCTCACTGCGGCAGAGGCGCGCCACTCACTGAAGGCGCCCGCAGGATCCAATAACAATTGGCATGCGTTTCTTCAATTAAGTTGGCGGCCTTCCCAAGGGGGTGTTCAGCGATATCCGGGGTTGGGATTCGGCCACCGCGCCCAGTCCGATGACGTGCAGGGCTTTGCCTGGGATGGTCAGCCAATCGACAAGACCGTCTTCGAGATCGCAGTGAAATCCGGGCCGCTTACCGCCGAAGAATCACGTCGCTTGCTGAAGGCCAAAAAGTAATCGGACATTTCTGAAACCGGGTCGTGGATTCGCGAGTAGTCTTCTCAACGAAGCCGCCGTTCACCCGGAATCCGCCGATGCCCCGCATGGGTTACCTCGTTGCGTTGATGGCAATCGTGCCAATGGGCACGGCCCGCGCCACCGAACCGCTCGATTACATTCCCGACTCGGTGCAGATCGTCGCGACAATTGACAACCCGCGGAAATTGGTCGAAGCGTTCACGACGCTGGACGCCGCCCAAGAAGCGAAGCAACTTGCGCCGGTCAAAGCACTGCTCGATTCGACCGCGGCCCATCGTTTCTTCCAGATGCTCGGTCACATCGAGCGCGAACTCGGCGCCCCGTGGCCCGAATTGCTCGATCAGCTTGCTGGCCGCGGCATCGCCATCGCGGGCCACTTCGGCGATGGCAAACCCGCCCTCCTCGTCGTCCAGGGAACCGACGAAAAGCAAACCGCCCGCGCGTTCGATCGCTTCCTCGCCATCGTCGGCGACGAATTGCAGCGACAAGGCCTGCCGCTCCGCCCCAAGAGCCAAATCAAGAATGGAACCGAGTTCGTGGCTGTCGGCGACTTCCACGCCGCGCGAACGGGTTCCACCATTGTCGTGTCCAACAAGGCGGATTTCCTCGATCAAGCCCTGCGAGTCGCCGCGGCAAGGATGCCCGGCTCGATTCGTACCAAGAAGAGCTTCGTCGACGCGAGCAAGTTGTTGCCGAAGAATCCGCTCGTGAAGCTGTGGATCGATTTCGCCTCCGTGAAAAATGAACAATCGACGAAGGATTTTTTCGCGGCGACGCGCAAGGACTTCCTGCAGACATTGGTCGTCGGCGGCACCATCGATTGCCTGCGGCGATCGGAGTTCATCGTCGCGGGGTTGTTCCAAGAAAAGGGCGGCCTGCGCTTCGCGGTGCGGTTGCCGGCCGGCCGCAGCGAGTTTCCCCCGGAGTTCGCCCTGCACGTCCCGGAACCGGGCCAGCACGGCAGCTTGCCGCTCCTCGAACCGCCCGGAGTCGTCGCCAGCCAAAGCATCTATCTCGATCTCGGCTACTACTGGAAGCACCGCGACAAGCTCATCGGCGACGAGATGCGCAAGCAACTCGAGATGGGCGAACAGCAGGTCAACAAGATTCTTCCCGGTAACGTGAAGCTCGGCGAACTGCTCGAAATGTGGGGACCGTATCACCGCGGCGTCGTCCTCAATCACGACAAGCTGCCGTACAAAACCATACCGACGGTCCGCTTCCCCGCGTTCGGCTACGTCGCGAGCATGCGCGATCCCAAGTTCAACACTTCCATGGATACGCTCCTTCGGCAGACCGGCTTGTTCCTCAGCCTCGTGTACGGCCTCAAGCAATCCGAACACACTCACGACGGCGTGAAGATCGTGGCTTATCGCTTCTCCGAAACCAAGGTCGTCGAGGCCGATCCGGAAGGGATTCGCTTCAACTTCGAGCCGTGCTACGCGGCGATGGACGATCAGTTCGTCGCCGCAACGACAGTGGAAGCATGCAAGAAGCTGATAACCGAAGTGCGGCGGACGGCGAAGTTGCCGCCGAGCCCTGCCGTCTGGCGCGGCAAGGCCTTCGCCGCCGGCGGCCAGCGCCTCCTTTACGATATTCCCGATCCGTTCGTCACCGATGCGATCCTCACCGGCGGCCTCAGCCTGGACGACGCCCGCAAACAGGTCGACGCCATCGCCGCCTGGTTGAAGAAACGCGGCACGGTGCGAATCGAGATCGACGAAGCGAAAACCACGTACAAGTTCGACATCGTCTGGACGAAATAAGGTTAGCCGCGACGCGGAGTCCGCGGAGCGGAGCGAGTGCCATTCGCATGTTCCTCGATGCCCATAGTCTCTGGCAGCCATACTCTGCTACTCCGGCGGATCCGTGGGATGCCCGCAAAGTCGGGCACCTGTATCGGCGCGCGGGGTTCGGCGCCACGCATGCCGAAATTGCCGCCGGCGTGGCCGACGGGCCCGAAAAGACGCTCGAGCGCATCTTGAACGGTAGGCCGGAATCCGCCGAGTTCACCCGCACCACGGAGTTCATGGCCAGCGAAAAGAGCATGCCGCCCGGCGCCCCGCAACCGCGGCTCGCCGCCTGGTGGCTCGACCGCATGCTCAAAACCGCCCACCCGCTCCGCGAGAAACTCACCCTCTTCTGGCACAATCACTTCGCCACCAGCAACGCCAAGGTGCGGAACGCCCGCCACATGCTCGGCCAGTATCGGCTGATGAACGAGCATGCCCTCGGCAGCTTCCGGAAAATGCTGGTCGCGATGGGCTCCGACCCGGCCATGATGATCTGGCTCGACACGATCCAGAGCGTGAAGGGGAAGCCGAACGAAAACTACGCCCGCGAATTGATGGAACTGTTCAGTCTCGGCATCGGCAATTACACCGAGGCCGACATTCGCGAGGCGGCCCGCGCCTTCACCGGTTATCAGATCGTCGGCGGCAAGAGCAAATTCAACAGCTACTGGCACGATGCCGGCGACAAGACGGTGTTCGGCAAGACCGGCCGCTTCCAGGGCGAGGACATCGCCGAGGCGTGTTTGGATCAACCGGCCTGCGCCAAGTTCATCGCTGCCAAACTTTATCGCTTCCTGGTCGCCGAGACCGCTTCGCCGTTGCCCGAGGTCATCGATGCCCTGGCGGAGCTATATCGCAAGGCGGATTACGATACCGGTGTGTTGGTCGCCACGATGCTGCGGTCGCGGCTCTTCTTCGCGCCGGAGAGCTATCGGGCCAAGATCAAGTCGCCCGTGGAACTGGCGGTGGGCATCATTCGCGGATTGGAAGGCACGGCGGGCCCGCTGCCGTTGGCCGGCGTGCTCGACGGCCTCGGGCAAGTGCTATTCGCGCCGCCCTCGGTCAAGGGATGGGACGGAGGAACCACCTGGCTCAACGCGCAAACGCTCCTGTCGCGGAACAACCTCGCGCTTGCGCTGACGTCTACCGAAGGGATCGGCTTCGGCAGCCGGTGCGACCCGGCCAAGCTCTTGTCCAACCACGGCAAAAGCGGCGACGCCGCGGTGGTCGACTTCTTGCTCGGCGTGTTCCTGCAAGGCGATGTGCCCACCGAGTCCCGCGGCAAGTTGCTCGATTACCTGAAAACCGCGAAGGCGGCGAAGTTCCCCGTTTACTGGACCGCCGACGACATTGCGAACCACCGTTACCGGGCCGTCGCCCACCTGGTGCTGACGCTGCCCGAGTTCCAGTTGGCATAGGCGCACGCTCGGCTCCGCCTCGCGGCTAATCGGAGAATATCATGGCCACTCGACGCGATTTCCTCCAATCGTCGCTCGTCGGTTTTGGCGCCACGGCGCCGGCGTTCCTTGGCCGGACGGCGCTGGCCGCGCCCGCTTCCAAAAAAGAGACCGTACTCGTCGTCGTGCAACTCACCGGCGGCAACGACGGCCTCAATACCGTCATCCCGTTCAAGAACGCCGAGTATTACAAGCTGCGCCCGAACATCGCCATTCCCAAGAACCAGGTCAAAGGCATCGGCAAGGATCTCGGCTTGCACCCTGCCTGTGCCGCGCTGGCCCGGCTCTTCAACGATCAGTCGGCGGTGTGCGTGGTGCAGGGCGTCGGCTACCCGAACCCGAGCCAGTCGCACTTCCGTTCCATGGACATCTGGCAAGCGGGGAGCACCGCCGAAACCGTGACCGATGGCTGGATCGGCAAGGCACTCAAGGCGAAGCCGAGCCCGGCGTTCCACCTCGCCGCGGGAAATGAAACCGCTCCGCTGGCGTTGACCGGTGCGCCGGTGCGCGTTCCTTCGGTGGCGTCGCTGGACGACTTCCAGTTGAAGATGGCCGCGGCCAACGGCGCCGACAAGGCCGCCCAGAAAGGCGTGATTACCGAGGTCGCCAGGCGGACGGCTTCGCCGAACAACCTGCTCGATTTCGTGGCCCGCACGCAGCTGAACACCTACGCATCGAGCGACAAGCTGGCAGCCATCGGCAAGAACTATCAGCCGAAAGTTCCGTACCCGGCGACGGCGCTGGCGACGCGGCTCAAACTCGCCGCCCAACTTATTGATGCCGGCATCGGCGCCCGCATCTTCTATCTCACACTCGATGGCTTCGATACGCACGCCGGCCAGGGCGGGGCGGTCGGGGCCCACGCGAACTTGTTGCAAACGCTCTCGGACGCCGTCTCGGCGTTCTACCGCGACCTCGCCGAACGCGGCCACGGCGAACGCGTCTGCATCATGACCTTCTCGGAGTTCGGCCGCCGCGGCTACGAAAACGGCAGCAAGGGAACTGACCACGGTTCCGCCGCCCCGCTCTTCCTCATCGGCGGCAAGGTGAAGGCGGGCATTCTCGGCGACCACCCGAGCCTGACCAAAATGGAGACGGGTAATTTAATCCATGCGATCGATTTTCGCCGCGTCTATGCCGCCGTTCTCGACCGCTGGCTCGGCATCGATGCAAAGACAGTCCTCGGCGCGAAGTTCGACCCCATCGCCGCGTTTTAGCACCTCACGCCCACGGGACCGGTCGCTTTTCGAAGAAGGCCGCCAGGCCGCCGCGGCATTCCTCCGTGAGGCGCGGAGCGGCGCTGGCCCGGGCCAGTTCCGCCACCGAAAGCGCTTGCCGCGAGCACTGAGCGAGCAGCTCCTTCGTCGCGGTCAGTGCTTTCGGGCCGCCGGCCGATAGCGACGCACACCAACCGAGAGCCGTATCGAGCAGGCTTTCCTTCGAAGTGACGGCGCTGACGAGCCCGACGCGGAGAGCATCCAGGGCGGTAATCAAGTCGCCCGTCAAGAGCATGTACCGTGCGGCGCGTTCGCCCACGTGCCGCAACAGATGCGGCATCACCATCGCCGCGACCAGCCCGCGGCGCACCTCCGGGTAGCCGAAGCGGGCGCCTGTGTCGGCGATGGCCAGATCGCAAACGGTGACGAGCCCGGCCCCGCCGGCGACGGCCACGCCGTTCACCGCCGCGATCGTCGGTTTCGGGAACGCATGGATTCGCTCGTATAACGCGGCGAGTTTGGCCGCATCGTCCCAGACCATCTCCGCCTGCTCGCCGAGCGTGCCGCGAAGTTCGTCCAGGTCCATCCCGGCACAAAACGCGGGGCCGTTGCCCGTGAGGATTACGGACCGCACGGCCGCGTCGGCCTCGGCGGCGGCGAACGCATCGCCGAGACCCGCGATCAGCGCCCGGCTCAGCGCGTTTCGCTTCTCCGGCCGATTGATGGTGATGATGGCGGCCGCGCCGCGGCGATCGAACAGCACGAGATCGCTCATGGATCGCTCGCGAGGGAATCGGGCAGTTCAATGGGCATTTGCAACAAGGCCAGGGCGAGCGTCTTGCCTTGCGTGTCGCTGCGGAGGGAGCGGCTGGCGCCGCCGGCCAGGGCGTCGTAAAGCATGAAGTTCAAGCCGCGGACGTTGGCGGCCTCGAAGCGCTCGACGCGGCTCGCCCCGAGCGGCGCGAAGTACGCCGCCACTTTTTCGACCGTGAGGTGTTCGCGAAGCCAGGCGAACCCCGCATCCGAATAGGCAATGACGGCGATATTGGAATGGTTTCCTTTGTCGCCGCTGCGGCCATGCGCGATTTGCGAAAGCGGAACGATCTGGCTCATGAGGGAATTGTAGGGAACGAATTCCACGATCCGCCGGTACGTCGGCCTGGAATTCATATCCTGATTTGCACTTGCTCTTCCATTTCGTCGAGGCACCCATGAACGCACGCATCGCTTCTTGCATCGCGCTGGGGCTGGCACTGTTCGGCCCGGCCCGCGCCGCCGAGGAACCGGCCGCCATCGAACTCTACAACGGCAAGGACCTCACCGGTTGGGGTTACAAGAGCAAGGACAAATTCGAATCGTTCGACGGCAAGAAGGAATCCTCCGACGGCCGCTACTCCGCCAAGGGCGACACCATCATCGTCAACCCGGGCAAAGGTATTCGGCAACTTTGGACGAAGGCGCAGTTCCCGAAAGACTTCGAGTTGAAGCTGGAGTTCCGGGCAGCCAAGAACGCCGACAGCGGTCTGTTCATCCGCGCCCCGCAACTGCAAGTGCGCGATTACCTCGTTGCCGGGCCTTACAAGAATCTGAAGAAATACAAGCCGCAAGATTGGAACGAGATCGTCGTCGTGGTGAAGGGAAACACGGCCCGGTGCACCTGCAACGGCGAGGTGCTCGAAGCGATGCTGAAGGTGCCGGCGACGGGCGGCATCGGCCTCGAAGCCGACCGCGGCCAGATGGAGTACCGCAAGCTCCGCCTGACCGAGATGAAATGACGCCGTAAGATCGCGCGATTCCTACTGGCAGCGGCGAATGCGCTGCAACAGGTACTGTTCGAAGGCGAAATCGCGGCCGATGGGATACCACGACGTTCCCGATGGGGCGATTGGCGCCGGGCCGACGACTTCCAGGTGCCGATCGACGGTCGGTGCCTCCTGGAACACGGCCCCGGTTTGCACGCGTGACGGCCGCGGCAAATCCTCTTCCTCCATCATCA
>DATNBQ010000373.1:0-46704 GCA_035571955.1 Urbifossiella sp.
CCGCAATTCATCGCGATATGCAGCGGTTCCTGACGGCGAACCCGCGCGCACTCATCGAGTTGCCGCGCGATCACGGCAAGAGTTTCCAGACGTGTTGCCGGATCGTGTGGGAACTGGGTCGCAACCCCGGCCTCCGCGTGAAGGTGATTTGCGCGACCGGTTCGATTGCCACGGAACGCGCCCGGTTCATCCGCGATGCGATTGCAGACAACTCGTGGGTGCGCCAGGTCTTCCCGAAATTGGTCCCCAGTTTGCCGTGGTCGGCCGGCTCGTTCGCGGCGAAGCGGGGAACGGAAACAATTGGCCCGAGTGTGGCCGCCTACGGCCTCGGCGCTGGGAGCACCGGGACACGGGCCGATCTCTTGGTGTGCGATGACGTTGTGGATTTTCGTTCGCTGTTTGGCGGCTCGGAGCGCGGCCGCGCGGCCGAATACTTCGAGAACAACTTGTTGAACACTCTGGAGCCGGAAGGTCGTTTCTGGGGCCTCTTTACGCCGTGGCACCCCGATGATCTCAATGCTCGGCTGAAAAAAAATGCGGCCTTCAAATTATTTCGCCGGGCGATTGACGAGAATTTGCAACCCGTGTGGCCGGAGAAGTGGCCGACGGAGAAACTGCAGGCGCGGCGCGACGAGATCGGCGCCACGGCCTTCGCCCGCGGCTATCGACTGCTCCCCGTCGCCGATGAAGAGACGCCCATCCGCGGCGAATGGATTCGCTTTTGGGAACGCGAGGAGGATTACGAACTTGTGGTGCTGTCGGTCGATCCGGCGGTGAGCACGCGAGCCAGGGCCGACGCCAGTGCGCTCGTCGTGCTCGGCAAAACGGGAGCGGCGATTCATGTACTCGAAGCGACGGCCCGGCGCGTGAGTGCCCCGGACTTGATTTCGTTCATCGACGACTTCGACCGCCGCTGGAACCCGAGCGTGATCCTGTTCGAGACGAATGCCGCGTTCCTGGGAATCAAGGACTTGTTGGTGCGGCAAGCGCGATTCGGCCCGCGCGTGAAGGGCATCGTGCAATCGACGGACAAGGCGGCTCGCGTGGCGGCGTTCAGCGTCGCCGTGGAGAACGGCAGCTTCCGGCTCAAGGGCGATGGCGCGAACGTCGATGCGGGTCAGCGGCCGTTGTTGGACGAGATGATTTCGTTCCCGTTCGGCGAACGCGACGATCTGTTGGACGCGGCGGCAACCGGTACGGCACATTTGCTCGATCGCCGCGAACCGCGCATTTGGTGATGGGTTAGCCGCGAGGCGGAGCCGAGCGCGCTACGTGAACAGTTCCGCCACCTTGCAGCGAAAGCCGGGGATCACGTCTTCGCCGGAGAGTTCGCCGTCCTCGCGGAGTTCCGCGCACGAACCATCGAGCCGGCGAACGAGCACGGTGCGAGTATGCGGGCTGACGACCCAGATGAGCCGGGTTTTGGCGGATTGAAAATCGGCCACCCGCGACTGGATTTCTTCGTAGCCGTCGTTCGGCGACGCGACTTCGACGACAAGATCGGGAACAATCGCGATGTACCCGTCGGGGGGCTGGTCGTCGGGCAATCGGCCGCTGGCGACGAAGGAGACATCCGGAATTCGCACCTGGAGCGGTTTGTCGGGGAAGCATCGGTATCCGGCCTGGGACCCGAATACCAGGCCGAGTTTGTGCTGGCGGCAGTAAGGCTTCACCAATCCGATCAAGGCCGCTCCGGTGAAATCCGATTTCGCTCCCATGGGCTTTTTCTCCGTCGGCACGCCATCGATCAATTCGTAGCTGTCACCGTCCGGCATCTTCTGCAGTTCTTCGGGTTCCAGCAAAGCAGGCATCATGGTTCGCCCTCCATTCACGCCGTCAGTTTATCACAATCTCCCGTTGCGAGGCATCGTCATGTTGGCTCCCATCACGATTCGGTATTCGTTTTGTCCGGCGGCGCGGAGCCTGGCGACGGGTCGTGTCGCCGACCTGTTCGGGTTGCCGGAGCAGGAGCCGCCGCACCCGGTCGCCGAGGGAATCGCTCTCGACATCCGCCCCGGCGACCTCGTCCTTTTCACCGGACCGAGCGGCAGCGGCAAGTCGTCGCTGTTGCGGGAAGCGGCGAAACAACTCGGCGCCGTGGATGCCTTCGCCCTGGGACTTCCGGACACACCGCTGATCGATGCCGTGCCGGGAACCTTCGAGGAACGCCTGGCGATTCTGGCCGGGTGCGGGCTTTCCGAGGCGCGGCTACTGCTGCGAACGCCCGCGGAATTGAGCGAAGGGCAACGCTACCGCTTCCGCCTGGCGTTCGCACTGGCTTCGCGAGCGCCGTTCGTGGCCGCCGACGAGTTCACCGCGACCCTGGATCGACCGCTCGCCAAGGTCGTCGCGTTCAACCTGCGAAAGCTGGTCGGCCGCGGTTCCGGCCTCCTCGCCGCGACCACCCACGACGACATCATCGACGACCTGAATCCCGACCTGTGGGTGCACTGTCGCGGCGACGGCGCGATCGATGCGGAGCGGCGCTCACCCGTAAAAAAAACGTGTCGTTCGCGGACGAGCTATGGCTCTCGGAGGGAACTCGATCCGACTGGCCGCAGTTCGCTCGGTGGCATTACCGCAGCCACCATCTCGCCTTCACTCGCAAAGTGATTCTCCTGTGGCACGGCAAAGAACCGATCGGCATCTGCGTGTTCGGGGCCGCGGCGGCGTCGCTGTCGCTGCGGTCGCGCTATTTCGGCCTTCATCATCCGCGGAGCGGCGTCGCCCTGGCCGGGTTGAATCGGCAACTCTGGCTCCTGCAGCGCGTCGTACTGCATCCGACCTATCGCGGCGCGGGGATCGCCGCCCGGTTCGTTCGCCGCGCCTGCCAGCTTTGCCCCGTCGATTGGATTGAAACGCTTTCGGCCATGGGGCAGGCGAATCCGTTCTTCGAACGGGCCGGGTTCGTGCGCGTTGGCATCATTCGCAAGAGCGGCCGCGAACCGGCGAACCGCTCCGGCGCGTATGGCTCGCGGAAGGCTCGCATCAGTTCGGAAACCGCTGCCAAGAGCCGTTTCAGCGAGCCGGTCTATTACGTGTTCGACAACCGCAATGGCGAGCGGGGGACGTCAGTCCCCTGATTCTTCTTTCAAGTATTAGAAAGCATGAGCACCGCGCTCGCTCCCGTGCATTAATCCCAGGGTTCGCGCGAGCACGAGGGCCAGGAGCGCGACGGCGACCATGACGAGCGAGATCGCGACGGCCGCGCTGAGCCGGCCCAGTTGGGCTTCGAAGAAAATCGCCGTCGGCAAAACGACGGTCTTCATCGGCGTGGCGCCGGCGAAGAGTTGCACGGGCCCAAACTCGCCAATGGCGCGGGCCCACGCAAGAGTAGCCGCGGAAAGTACACCGCGCCGCGCCGCCGGCAGCGTCACCCGCCAGAACGCCCCGGCCCGGCTGCACCCCAGCGTCAGGGCCACCCGTTCCGTCCGCGAGTCGATCTGATCGAACGCCACCCGCATCGTGCGAACCGCGAAGGCCGTCACGACGGTGAATTGTGCCAGGATCACCGCGGGCACGTGATACGTCACGGGGAGCAGTTTCTCGACCGCTTGCCCCGCCGGCATCTGGAACAGAATCAGCAAGCTGAGACCGATGACCAGCGGCGGCAAGACGAGCGGCACATCCAACAGCGTTTCGACGATTCCCTTACCCCAAAAGCGAGATCGCGCCAGCAAATAGCCCAGCGGGATCGCCACCCACATCGCCAGAATCGTTGTGACCGATGCGGAGAGAACGCTGAGGCGGATGGCGAAGCGGATGTGTCGATCGTCGAGCGTTTCGCGGATTTCGCCCGGCGAAGTGTAGAGCACATCGGCGACGAGCAAGGCGACGATGAGGACGATGTACGACCCACCGAGCAGAGCCATGCCGAGGAAAAACCAGCGATCGGAACCGGTGCGGGTCATTGAAATCGTTATGCAATGGGTCGCTTCGGCCGCGGCGTCGGGTCTTCATACGCCTTCACGATCCGCGATACCAGCGGATTCCGCACGATGTCGCTTTCGTCCAGGTATACGATGCCGATGCCCTCGACTTCGCGGAGCCGGTGCACGGCATCCGCCAGGCCGCTGCGGATGGTCTTCGGCAAATCGGTTTGCGTCAAGTCGCCCGTGACCACAACCCGCGAATTGTTCCCCATGCGGGTGAGGAACATCTTGGTCTGCGCCACGGTGGCGTTCTGCCCCTCGTCCATGATGATGCAGGCGTTGTTGAGGGTGCGGCCGCGCATGTATGCCAGCGGCGCGATCTCGATGATGTCGTTCTCCATGTAGCGGCGAACTTGCTCCGGTTCCATGATGTCGTTGAGGGCGTCGAACAGCGGCCGCAGGTACGGGTTGACCTTGGCGGCGATGTCCCCGGGGAGGAAGCCGAGGCGTTCGCCGGCCTCGACCGCCGGCCGCACCAGCACGAGTTTCTTGACGTGCCCGCCGCGCAGCAGACTCACCGCCCAGCCGACGGCGAGATAAGTTTTTCCCGTGCCGGCCGGGCCGACGCAGATCACCAAATCGTGCGACTTCATGGCCTGAACATAGCGGCCCTGGCCGTCGGTGCGCGGCCGCAGATGCCGCCCCGATTCCATGACGGTGACGCTGCCGCCGGCGCCGCGATCGGTGCCGCCATGCACCACTTCAATCACCGTGCGCACGTCCTCCGGCGTCAATTTGCCGTGTTTGCGGAGCACCTGGCGCAGTTGCTGGAAGGCGCGTTCGGCTTGCTCGGCGGCCTCGGACGGCCCATCGATTTGCAGCGTGTCGCCTCGGGCTACGAGCCGTACGCCAAGAGCATCGCGGATCGTCCGCAGGAACTGATCGCGCGGCCCGAACAGGATAATCGCCTCGTCGCGGTTATCGAGCGTCAACGCGCGGGTTGTTGAGTCAGGCATTCCACGTCTCAGGAGAATCGAAACCACAGGTAGGCCACAGGAGCGGCGAACAGCACCGAATCGACCACGTCGAGCAGGCCGCCGAAGCCGGGAATGCTTTGCGACGCGTCCTTGGCCTGGCCGTCGCGTTTGATGAGCGATTCGGCGAGGTCGCCGAGCACGCCAACGATTCCGACAACGATGCCGAACGCCGCCGCCTCCACGATACCACGCCGGAACACGTCGCCGAAATACGAGAGGCCGACGGCCATGAGCGCGGCCGCGATCAGGCCGCCGGCGAACCCTTCCCAGGTCTTCTTGGGGCTGAGAATCGGCGTCATTTTGTGTTTGCCGAGGAATGTGCCTGTGAAGAATGCGCCAATGTCGCCGGCCTTCGGCACGAAAATCGTCAGTGCCAACATCAGGCTGGTGCGGATCGGGTCGCCGAGCCAGCGGATCTGCGCGAAGACGCTGCCCAGCAACCCGAGATAAACGAACACGAAGGTCGTGAGGGCCAGACGCGTGATGGCCGTGCCCGGTTCGCGATAGCGAGCCATTTCATACAGGAAGGCGAACAGGAAGACGCCGAGAAAGGTGAAAAGCACGGGATACCACGATTCAATGTGCCAATCGGGGTCGATGAGAATCGCGAACGGGTGGACAAAATTGGAGGCGAGGATCGTGAGCACGCCGTAGATGGCTATGCGTTCGTGTGGCCGAATCGCGGTGCGGAACAGCCAAACCAGTTCGAGGCCTCCGATCATCCCCGTAACGAGCAGGCAGGCCAACAGGCACGGGAACACCGGCGCGAGCCGCGTGTCGAGCAGTAGAACCCCCACAGCGGCGAGCGCCAGAAGCAATCCGACAGCAATGCGGGTGCGGATCATTCGCACCCCGGCGGATTGGGCGAGCGGAGGGCGCCTGGCGAGCGGGGGGCGTCAGCCCCCTGATTCTTCAACAGCTTATCAACGACGGGAAGGTCGAATGTCGTACCAATGGCTTCGTCGTTCATCCAAGCCACGAATGCGAACGGTTGATCGCGAACGTAGCCAATCACTTCGATCAATCCGGCATCATCTTTCACCTTTCGCTTTGATCCGTTTTCGGTCCACCAGGTGCCCGATGCGGGTCTCGGCCATGTTCGATTCAGCGACCGACTGGCGTAGCTTTTGAAGTCCCTCAAAAGTAAAGCCGGGTCAGGATCACCGACGACCCCGAGAACCAGATGAATGTGATTCGCCATGATTGCTGCGGCGAACAGCGTCCAGTTTCGATAGGTTGCCGTCTCGCGGAGTTGCGGAAGAATCGTGTTTGCCTGTTCCTCGATGAGAAAGACCGGCGGTCCGTTTAGTTGGCTGCGTGCAGCGTTTGCGAGTCCGCGAAGCTTCGCATCGCAGGGCGTGCCAGGCTTGTTATGGCGCACTTCGGGGCCGCAATCGTCGCGGACATTGCTGACGAAACCGCGTTCGTCACCCGGGAGCCAGGTGCCGTACGTCGTCCAAGTCAGGAACCATACGCGGTCCATGTGAGAATCAGGGGGCTGACGCCCCCCGCTCGCCAAGACCCCCGAAGCGGCGCTCGCGTTTGGCGTAATCGCGGAGCGCTTCGTGCAACAATTCCGGGCCGAATTCCGGCCAGTAGCGTTCCGTTACCCACAATTCCGCATAGGAGATTTGCCACAGCAAATAATTGCTGACGCGCATTTCGCCCGCAGTGCGAATCAATAGATCGGGATCCGGCATTCCCGCCGTGTACAACGAATTACTGATCGTCGATTCATCAATTTGCTCGGGCATCAGTTCGCCGCGTTGTACACGACCGGCGATCGCGCGCATCGCATCGACAATTTCGGCCCGAGCCCCGTAGTTGATCGCCAGACACAATGTCAGTCCAGTGTTGTTCCGCGTCAGGCGTTCGTTTTCGTCGATCTCGGCGAGCACCTCGGCCGGCAATCCGTCGCGGCGGCCAATGACCGCGAAGCGAATGTTCTGCCCCAGAATCTTCTCCCGCTCTTGCAGGAGATACTGCTTGAGCAGGGCCATGAGGAAATCGAGTTCCGCTTGCGGCCGCTTCCAATTTTCCGAGCTGAGGCAATAGAGCGTGAGTTGGCCGATGCCGAGCCGGCAGCATTCTTCCGTCACTTCATCGACGGATTTTGCCCCGCGAGCATGCCCTTCGACCCGCTCCTTCCCCTGCGCCCGCGCCCACCGGCCATTGCCGTCCATGATGATGGCAATATGCCGCGGCAGCTTGGCGGGATCGAGGCCAACGGTAGCGGCGTGATTCATGGAAAAGTGATCTACGTCACAATAGTCTGTTCGCGGTCCGGGCCGACCGAGACCACCGAAACCTTCAGCCCGGCCAGTTCGCTGATGCGGTCGAGATAGCGGCGGGCCCCAGCGGGCAGGTCGGCCAGCTTGCGGATGCCGGTGATGTCGTTCGACCAGCCGGGGATCGTTTCCAGCACCGGGCGGCAGCGTTCCAGTTGATACGCATCGCTCGGGAAGTGCTGCGTGCGTTCGCCATCGATTTCATATGCCGTACACAGCTTCAATTCGGGCAGGCCGCTGAGTACATCGAGCAGCATGACGGTGATTTCATCCGCCCCGGCCAGGGCCGCGGTGTAGCGAACGGCGACGGCGTCGAACCAGCCAACGCGGCGCGGCCGGCCGGTCACCGTGCCATATTCGCGGCCGATCTTGCGAATGCGTTCGCCGGTGTCATCGAGCAGTTCCGTGGGGAACGGCCCTTGCCCCACGCGCGTTGTATAAGCCTTCACGACGCCGATGATTCGCTGGATGTGTTTCGACGGCACGCCGGAACCGCCCCAGATGCCCGACGGCAAACTGCTCGAACTGGTGACGAAAGGATATGTGCCGTGATCCACGTCGAGCAAGCTGCCCTGGGCCGCTTCGAAGAGGACGCGCTTGCCCGATCGAAACGCTTCCTGCAGGAGCCGGGCGGTATCGCGAACGAACGGGCGGATGCGGTCGGCGTGGCCGAGATAGTCGGCGGCAATGAGGCCGGCGTCGAGCGGCTGGAACGCATTCGGATGGCCGTTGGCGAACGCGGTCAGGAGGCGGTTTTTGAATGGCACGATTGCATCCAGGCGATCTTTTAACCGCGTGGGATGCAGCAATTCGCCGACGCGGACGCCGAAGCGGCGTCCCACTTTGTCCTGGTAGCAAGGGCCGATGCCGCGGCCGGTGGTGCCGATCTTGCCGCCCTCGCTGGCGCCTTCCGCCAGGCGTTCTTCCTCCATGTGATAGGGGAAGATCACGTGGGCATGATCGCTGAGGAACAACTTGCCGGCGACATCGATGCCGCCCGCGCGGAGTTGATCGACTTCCTCCAGGAATCGCGGCGGATAGACGACAACACCGTTGCCAATGACCGACTGGATGTTCGGCCGAATGACGCCGGTCGGCAACAGCGAGAGCTTGAAGGTTTTGCCGTTGGCGACCACCGTGTGCCCGGCGTTGGCCCCGCCGTTGTAGCGGACGACGAAATCGAACTGGTCGCCGAGCAGATCGACGATCTTTCCTTTGGCTTCGTCGCCCCATTGCAAGCCGACCACGCACGTACCGGGCATGTGAAACCTGTGCCAAAACGAGGGTGCAATACAACCCGTTCACGCTAGTCCGGATGGGGAAAAGCGTCAAGTGAGGCCATAGGCGAAGAGCGACTACATCGAGTACAATCGGAGATAGAAAGGAAGCAACCGATGCCGCTTCGCGATCACTTTCACCCGCCGTTGGACTTGTATGCGTCGTGGGAGGAAGTCCACGGTGCGTGGCCGGCGACGCTTGCCTATCGACTGAATTCGATCCTTCCACCGCGTTACCGCAGCGGGGTAAAAGTTCACCTTGGCAATGTCGTCGAAGTCGATGTGGCGGCATTCGAGCGCGACGAAGGCGATTCACGCAGCCACGAGACAATGCAGGGAAACGGTGCGACGTGGGCTGCGGAGGCACCGACCCTGCTACTCGAAACGGAAGAACTTAGTCCCGCCGAGTACGAAGTGCGCGTTTACGATTCCGCGCGAGCGCAGCGGTTGGTGGCTGCCATCGAACTCGTCAGCCCCAGCAACAAGGACCGCCAGCAGAGCCGCAAGGCCTTCGTGGATAAATGCCACGCCATGCTGCAACAAGAAGTGTGCGTGGCGATCGTCGACATCGTCACGAACTACACCTCGAACCTGTACGCGGAACTCGCGGCGCGTTTGGGTGCGAAGCCGCCGGCAATCGCGGACAGCTCGATTTATGCCGTCGCTTGTCGCACCCGTCCCGGATCGCGCGGCATCCGTATCGAAAGTTGGGAAAAGCGGCTCTCGCTGGGCGCGCCGTTGCCGACGCTTCCCTTACAACTGTCGGAATCGCTGCAAGTTCCCGTGGAGCTCGAAGCGACCTACGAAGACACGTGCCACGGACTGCGGATTCCATAACGGTTGCGCTCCGCTCCGCAGACTCCGCGTCGCGGCTAATCAAAGGGCCATTACGCCGGTTCTTCTATACTAAAGGTATCGCGGTTCCGATTGAGTCTTTGAGGTTCCGTTCGCATGGCAGGGCACAGCCACTGGAAGAACATGGCCCGGCACAAGGCCATCGTCGACGCCAAGCGCGGCAAGGTGTTCAGCAAGCTGAGTCGATACATCATCATCGCGGCCCGCAACGGCGGCGGCGACCCGACCATGAACTTGCCCCTCCGCTACGCCATCGACAAGGCCCGCTCCGTCTCCATGCCCAAGGACAACATCGAAAAAGCCATCAAACGCGGTACCGGCGACCTCGAAGGCGTCAATTACGACGAGATCATGTACGAAGGGTTCGGGCCGGGCGGCGTCGCCGTGCTCGTCGAAGTGATGACCGATAACCGCAATCGCACCAACGGCGAAATCAAGAAAGTGTTCGAACGGGCCAACGCCACCATCGGCGTGCCCGGCAGCGTCGGCTACATGTTCGACCGCAAGGGATTCTTCGCCATCGACGCCGCCAAGTATCCGGACGAAGACGCGCTGATGGGCATTGCCCTCGATGCCGGCGCCGAGGATTTGAAACGCGAGGGCGACATGTTCGAGATCACCTGCGAGCCGTCGAGTTTTTCCGCCGTGATGGAGGCCCTGAAGAAAGCCAACATCGAAACGAGCGAGGCCGAAGTAAAGTACCTGCCCAAGATGCAGAAGGATCTCGACCTCGAAACCGGCAAGAAGGTGATGAAATTAATCGAGGCGCTCGACGACCACGACGACGTGCAGAACGTCTACACGGACGGGAACTTGACGGAAGAAATGGCGGTGGAATAAGGCATCGGTCGATCGTTCCATCACGGGGTGCAGCCATGTCCTCGCTTGTTGCAACCGATCCGGCCGGCACACGACTCCTCTACGATTGGGCCGCGGATCGCTACCTCCAGTCGTTGCCCCTGGAGCATTTCATGGAATCGACCCAACAATCGACCCAGCGCGAGATCACACTGGAGAGCTTGGCGTTGGTCCGTTCCATGCCCTTGAAAGAGCTTTCGGAGCGGGTCGAGTTCGGTGAAGCACGGGCCGGCCGGTTTAATCGATGACTTCGGTGGCCGGTTCGAATCCGAAGCGCCAGTAGAGTGTCGCGGCGATGTCGTCCACAGCCCGGTCTACGGGCGGATTCTGTAGTTCGGGCTGTACCCGACAATCTGCGGCTCCAAGAATTGTCGCCGCGCAGATCCGGAACAATCTGAACACTGGGCGCTTCTTCGATCAGTCTTCGTTTTCCCAATCGATGCGGGGGGCATCGGCCCAGAGTTCCTCCAGCTTGTAGTAATCGCGCGTGTCCGGGTCGAACACGTGCATCACCACGTCGCCGTAGTCCTGGACTACCCACTTGCTCGCTTCATATCCCTCGATGCCCATCCGTTCATCGCCCTCGGCGACGAGTCCGGCATCGATCTCTTCCGCCAGCGTGTGAATCTGGCGGCGGCTCGTGCCGGTCGCGATCACGAAGAAATCGAAGAGCGGAGTGCAGGGCCGCATGTCGAGCACGAGTACGTCGCGGGCCTTGTTGTCGGCGGCGATTCTCGCGGCCAGGCAGGCCCGGTGGAGGGCGCTGCTCAGAGGTGGGGCGGTCCGGCGAACCGGGGAAAAGGGAAGGCTCAACGCGGTGGTGCTCAAGCGGCCTCCAGAAAACAGGGATGCGGCCATCCTGTGAAAGCTCCAACCTCCAGGTTCCCTGTCTGACGGACATCTTAACCGGGAACTCTCGCCGCTTCCACGATTCTTGGAACCTGGAACGGGAATCTCCAAAATTCCCACAACGCCATTCGAAGAACGCGACACGCGCGTCGACCGATGGGTTCGTGTGTTCGACCGGCTTTCCGTCTGTATTCTACTCAGGAGCCTCGGGCGAAACGCATCGTCACCTTCCTCTTTTTGGCGAAAGCCCATGAAATCACGCGTTCTGATCGCACCGGCCCCGCTGCAAGAAATCGAACACGTTTACGGCCCAGTGCTCAAAGCTGCCGGGCACGAACTGGTTTTCTCGCACGTCAACCATCAAATGAACGAGAAGGAGCTGATGGAAGTGCTGCCGGGGTGCGCGGGAAGCTTGGCCGGTTCGGAACCGTACACGCGCGCCGTGTTGACGGCCGCGGCCGCCAAGGGGCTCAAGGTGATCGCTCGCGCCGGGGTCGGTTACGACGCGGTCGACGTGGCTGCCGCCACCGAGCTCGGCATCGCCGTCTGCATCACGCCTGGCACCAATCAAGATGCCGTCGCCGAGCACACCTTCGCGATGATCCTGGCTTTGGCGAAGAACGTGGTGACGCACGACAACTTCGTGAAGGCGGGCCAGTGGCCGCGCCGGGCCAATCAACCGCTCCGCGGCAAAACCCTCGGCGTCATGGGGCTCGGCCGCATCGGCAAGGCCGTTGCCCTCCGCGGCAAAGCCTTTCAGATGAACGTCATCGCTTACGAACCCTTCCCGGACGCCGCCTTCGTGAAGGAACAGGGCATCCCGCTTTTGCCCTTCGACGAGGTGCTCAAGCAATCGGACTGGGTAACGCTGCACATGCCGATGTCGCCGGAATCGAGCAAGTGCATCAACGCCCACACGCTCGGTCTGATGAAACCGACGGCGTACCTGATCAACACGGCTCGCGGCGGCATCATCAACGAGCCGGACCTGTACGACGCGCTAAAGAACAAGCGAATCGCCGGCGCCGGGCTCGATGTGTTCGACGCGGAACCGCCGGGCAACAATCCGCTGTTGACGCTCGAGAACGCGGTCTACACGGCACACATGGCGGGGGTCGATGTGAAGTCGCGTGACGACATGGCCCACCTGGCCGCCCGCGCCATCGCCAAGCTTTTGGCCGGCGAATGGCCCGCCGACTGGATCGTGAATCCTCAGGTAAAGGCGAAGTTCAGGGTCTGAGGGTGCGCCAAGATTCCTGGAGTCGAAGACCGTCGGGCACAGCCCGACCTACGAGGCGCGTTGTAGGTCGGGCTGTGCCGACACTCACCTGATGAGACGCCAAGAATCGTTAGCTCGCCCAGGCCTGATGGCGCAAGCATGGCCGAAGGAAAGTGGATTGATGGGTTGCACGCCGAGATGCCGGTGGCCGAAGCCGCGCAGGTCGCTCTGGCTGTGCGCCTGGGCGTCGTCTGCACGCACCTTGCTCCCGCCGTCGATTCCCCGTACGAGGATAGCGAACACGTCCATCAATTGCGGGTCGGGGCTCGCCGCGCCACCGCGGCTTTGAAAGCCTTCGACGATTGCCTTCCGAGGAAACAGTCCAAGGCCGCCAACAAGGCGCTTCGCACGATCCGTCAGGCCGCGGGGGATGCCCGCGACTGGGACGTCTTCATCGAATCGCTCGAAACGACGCGATCGTTGAAGGATTCCTGCGGCAAGCCGGCCCTCGATTTCTTGCTCGGTTATGCCCTCGGCGAGCGGTCGGCGGCGCAAACGCGATTGGAGGAAGCCGCCGAGAAAACTCGTGACGACCTGGAAGCCCTGGCCGCGGAACTTCCCGAACAGGTGCGGGAAGGCGGCAAGCATTCCGAGCAAACATTTGGAAAGTTGGCTGAGGTCGATCTCAGTGAACGCTTCAAGCAATTCGCGGCAGCAGTCGCGGAGCGGCCGACGGACCCCGACGAACTCCATGAACTCCGCATCCTCGGCAAGCATCTCCGCTACGCCATCGAAATCTTCGCCGGGTGCTTCGGTCCGCCGCTCATGGAGAAGCTCTATCCCGCCATCGAATCGATGCAGGAATTTCTCGGCGAGTTGCAGGATGCTCGCGTCGGCATCGAACGGATGGAGGCGTTACGATCGATGGCGCGGCAAGCGCTCGGCGCGGAATGGGCACGCTTGCGGCCGGGTCTAACGAAGGTCATCGCCGGGCTGCGGGCGAAGGTGCGTTCGGGCAAGAAGCGATTCGCGACCTGGGCGAACGAATGGGAAAAGTTAGCGGAGGAATACCCGCTGGAAGCCTGCGAGAATCCGATCCGCGATCGTTAGCGAGCGAACTTCCGAGCCGCGAGCGCTCGTCGAGCAGTCGCTCCCCGACGGTCGCGACCCGGATCGATGCTTCACATCAGTTCTTCGATTGGATTGCCGGAAGGAAGCACCGAGATGGGCCGGCCGCTGCCGTCCGGATACTGCGCCGCCGTGTCGACGCCGAGGTGCTGATAAACCGTGGCGAGCACGTCTTGCGGGCTCTTGGGGTTGGTTTTGGGAAAGGCGCCGTGGGAATCGGATTCGCCGATGGCCCGGCCGCCCTGAATCGGCCCGCCAGCCAGCACGCCGCTAAAAACGTTTGGATAGTGGTCGCGGCCGGCGTCGTTGTTTACCCGTGGCGTCCGCCCGAATTCCCCCCACGCCAGCACCAGCGTGCTCGCCAATAAGCCCCGCGAATCGAGGTCTTCCATCAAGGCCGTGAAGGCCCGATCCCAGCGCGGCAAGAAGCCGAGCCGCAGCGATTCGAACCCCTTCACGTGCGTGTCCCACCAGCGCAGATCGACCGTGACGATGCGGACGCCCGCTTCCACGAGCCGCCGGGCCAGGAGCATGCGCTGGGCCCAGTTCGGCGCCCCGCAACGGTTCGACGCCTTGGGATCGAACGCTGGCGTCAGGCCGTAGCGCTCGCGGACCCGCTCCGGTTCGCGATCCAGATCGAAAGCGTCGCGAGCCTTCGCCGAGGTCAGCATCTCCCACGCTTTCACCTGGAAGCGGTCCATGGCGTCCAGTTGGCCGGAACCCTCCACGTCGCGGCGCAGCTTGTCGAAGTCCTTGAGGAGCACCTTGCGGTCGCCGACATTTTCGGTGGAGACGCCGGAAGCGAGCGAGAAGTTGGGCACCTTGAATGGGCCGGGGTTGGCGGGGTCGGCCTGCGTTTCGAAGGGCTTGTGGGCGACGCCGAGGTATGCCGATCCGGCGCCGGGAAGCATCCGCGGAATCATCACGTAAGCCGGCATCGTCGGGTTCAAGTGGCCGATCTGCTTCGAGACAATCGAACCGATGGAGGGATAAATGTTCTCATCGGGGATGGGGCCGCTGTTGTAGCCGGTGAAGCAGATCTGGTCGCCGGTGCTGTGCCCGGCATCGTGGTGGTTGAGGCTGCGAACGATCGACCACTTGTGCATCATCTTGGCGGAAAGCGGGAGCATGTCGCCGAGGCGGATGCCGGGGACCGTCGTGCCGATGGTGCCGAACTCGCCGCGATACTCGGCGGGCGCGTCGGGCTTCGGGTCCCACATGTCGATGTGGCTGGGGCCGCCGCGCATCCAGAGCAGAAGGACGGTATTGAGGCGCGAGGCGTTGGCTTTCTTGGATTCGGCGCGAAGCAACTCCGGCAGGCCGAGCCCGGCGGCGCCGAGCAACCCCGCCGTGACGAAGCCGCGGCGGTTGACCCGCAACGTGTCGTGGAAGTCGGCGCACCCCAGGCGATTGGCGAGCATTGAAACTCCGGCGGGAAGAGCGTTCGGCGGGAGCAAGGCGGGACGGATTTACTTTACCATTGGCACAATGCCGATTCCAGCGCGAAGCACACAGTTGCACATTTTGACGCGACGCTATGTTCGGTTACAATTGGCGGCACCTTCCAGCGAGAATGGCCATGCCGACGCGCCGCGACTGGTTCCAATTCGCCGGGCTCAACGCGCTTGCCGCCGGGCCTTCATTCTCCTTCGCCCAAGAAAAGAAGGCACCCGCGCTGGCGCCGCTCAATCGCTTCCCACGCGCGGTGCAGGAGTGGTACGTGGCCAGGGTGCGCGAAGTCGAACGAGCCAGCCTCGCCAGGCAAACGGCCCTCAAGACGCAGGCCGACGCCGAGAACTACATTCGCGGCGTGAAGGCGAAAATCGCCCGCAGCTTCGGGCCGTTTCCCGAGAAGACGCCGCTGAACGCGAAGAGCACCGGCACGCTCGAGCGCGATGCCTACCGAATCGAGAAGCTAATCTTTGAAAGCCGGCCCGGCTTCCTGGTGACGGCGAACTTATACATCCCCAAGGGCGGCACCGGGCCGCGGCCGGCCGTCGTCGGCGCGTGCGGGCATTCCACCAACGGCAAGGCCGAGCCGGCGTACCAATCGTTCTGCCAGGGGTTGGCCCGCATGGGCTACGTTGCCTTGATCTACGATCCGATCGGCCAGGGCGAGCGCTTGCAATACGGTCATCTCAGAGGGAAGGGCGGGCCGGGCGTCGGCGTCGGCGAACATCTGCTTGCCGGCAACCAGCAATTCCTCGTCGGCGAATTCCTCGGCGGCTGGCGAGCGTGGGACGGCATCCGTGCTCTCGATTACCTGCTGTCGCGCCCCGAGGTCGATCCGAAGCATGTCGGCATCACCGGCAATTCCGGCGGCGGAACGCTTACCACGTGGCTGTGCGGCGTCGAATCGCGCTGGACCATGGCCGCCCCCGCCTGCTTTGTCACCACGTTTCGCCGCAATCTCGAAAACGAACTCCCCGCCGATACGGAACAGTGCCCGCCGCACGCGCTGGCTCTTGGCCTCGATCACGCGGACTTTCTCGCCTGCATGGCGCCGAAGCCGCTCATCGTACTGGCCAAGGAACGCGACTACTTCGATGCCCGCGGCGCCGAGGAAGCCTTCCGGCGTCTGCAGCGTATCTACGGCCTGTTCGGAGCCGAGGACAAGGTGAAGCTGCACATCGGCCCGACCAGCCACGGCTACTCGCAGGAGAATCGCGAGGCGATGTACCAGTGGTTCAACAAGGCGACCGGCGCATCCGATGCCAAGGCGGAACCGAAGCTGGTTCTGGAGAAGGACGCGGACCTGCAGTGCACGCCGACCGGGCAGGCGGCGGATTTGAAATCGCGGACGGTGTTCTCGTTCACGCGAGAACTGGCGCGGCAACAGGCCAAGGCTCGCAAACCGGCGTCTGGCGACGCGCTCAAGCAGCGGCTCGAAGCGGCGTTGAAACTTCCGAACCGCACGGGGCTGCCGGAGTACCGCATCTTGCGGCCCATCGGCAATCGCAAGTATCCGAAGCCGCACGCCACGGCGTATGTCCTGGAAACGGAGTTGCCGGCGGTCGCGGTGGTCTATCGGCTTTCGGATACGGTGCACTACGCCCGCCCGCCGAAGAGCGACTCGCCGGCGATTCTCTATGTGTCGCATCATTCCGCAGATGCGGAACTGCGCGACGAACCGCTGATCCGCGAAACGATCCAGGCGAATCCCGAGGCTGCGATTTTCGCCTGCGACCTGCGTGGCGTCGGCGAATCCCGACCGGATACCTGCGGCGGCCCCAACCAGTTCCTCACGCCGTACGGCAACGACTTCTTCTACGCCATTCACGGCCTCATGCTCGACCGCCCCTACGTGGGCCAAAAGACCTTCGACTTACTCCGCGTACTCGATTGGATCGCTTCGTTCGGGCATCCAAAGGTACATTTCGTCGCCAAGGGATGGGGCACGATTCCCGCGAAGTTCGCCTCGGTGCTGCACCCGCTCGTGAAGCAAGTGACGCTGAAGGACGACTTGAAGTCGTATCAGGAAGTGGCCGAGAGCGAGTTGTATAAATGGCCGCTCTCGAGTTTCGTGCCGGACGTGCTGAAGCGATTCGACTTGCCGGAACTCCGCTGAAAAGGCCGTTCGCGCCGCATTGGCCGATGCTCGACCGGCGCATAAACTGCCTCAACCCAATTCATCAACCGGAGCGACCCATGGGTTTCCACCAGACGGCCACGCACAAAAACGGCAAGGGCAGCTACCACCAGATCGGTCTCGTGCGCGGGCAGTTTGGCGGCGTGCCGGAAGCGCAGTGGCTGAGGTTCATCGCCGAGGCCGGCTTCGACGGCTGGGAAGAAGCGACATGGGAACTCGATTTGCGCCGCTGCGACACGGACGCCGGCGCCGCCGACTTCGCCAAGGAGCGCGTCGCCCTCGCCAAGAGCCACGGCCTCGAGATCTTCACCATCGCCACGCATCTTCAGGGCCAGGTGCTCGGCGACGAGCCGAGCGCCAAGACGCTGAACTTCTGTTCGGGCAAGGGCGAGGCTCGCGCTGCTTACAAGACGTGGCGAGCCGCCGGAAACAATCCGCCGCGCACCGACCCGTTCTTCGTCCCCGAGAAGGTCGGCAAACTGATTCACGCCGAGGCTTTCAAAGACCTGATGGCCTGCGCCCGCTATGCCGGAGCCTTGTCGAAACTGGAGAACCGCAAGATCGCCATGTCCGGGTTCGTCGGCAGCCCGGCGCACTGCTGGAGCCACTGGTTCCTCTTCCCGCCCTTGCCCGATTCCATCGAGGGGTACAAGATCGCCGACCCCCGGCAGGTGAGCCTGGAACTGCTCGTCGAGCGCTTCGGCCCGTTCTGGAACGAGTGCCGCAAGCAGGGCGTGACGTTCGACCTGGAATGCCATCCCAGCGAACGGGCCATGGGTGATCTCGAAAGCGCCGGCGATTACATCAACCACATGTGCAAGGCCGGCTTCGAGGGCGTCGTCGGCTTCAACCTCGACGGTTCGCACATGGAATGGCAGAACGTGAGCGTAATCGAGTTCATTCGCGAGTTCCCGGAGTTCATCCACTGCGCCCACGTGAAGGGAGTGTGGGTGGCGCGGGAGCATTGCCGCGCCGGGCGGCTCGGCGGGCATCGCCCGATGGGCCACTGGTCGAACGGCTGGAACTTCGTGACGGCCGGCACCGGCCGGGATGCCAACTCACTCGAGGACATCTTCATCGAGTTAAACCGGGTCGGCTTCGACGGGGCCGTGTCCATCGAGTGGGAGGACAACGACGCCGATCCGTTTGCCGGCGCGAAGGCCGGATTGGCGAACTGCCGCAAGGCGGACCTGCCCCCCAGCGGCATGAAACACGACGAAATGCTCAAGGGGTGATTAGATGTTGCATCGGAAAGAGCCTCTGTTTCCACGGCTCTTTCCATACGTCCCAATCGCCCCATTATGAAGAGCGACTAGCGCTTCTATAGCCGTGCACTTCCTCGATTGCAAATCCATAAACGCCGTGGAAATAATGGGACTATCCATTTGGGGACCGATGACGTGTTGCCCACCCTAATCCTCATTGGCGTTTGTGCGGTAACGGGCAGTATCGCGGCCGCCGTTTGGTACGTCCTCCGCGAAAAGTCAAAAGCCAAGGCGGAGACGCTTACAGAGTTTCGGTCCGCTCTCCTTCAGCAATTACAAAAGCGCGGCCCGGCGTCGATCAATCTTCGAGCGCTCGCGGAGGAGCACGAGGTTCCCGAAGACGCGGTCGCCAAGACGACCGAGGAGCTGTTCCGAGCCACATGCAAGTCGGCTTATCAGGACGCAATAATAACTTCAGAGGAGAGGCGCTACCTCGATGCTCTCCGAGACGCATTTCGGATGCCGATGGAAACCGCCGAACGCATCGAGGCCTCTCAGAAGGCGGCACGATATCGACAAGCCGTTGGAGAGTTCCTGGCCGATGGAATCATCTCAGCGGAAGAAAACGCAGCTCTGGCCCTCCTCCGCAAGCGTTTCGGGCTCTCCAACAAAAAAGCGGCCCAGATCGTTGGCTCGGCCGGAACGGAAGGATATATCGCGCTGTTCCGAGAGGTCATCCAAGATGGCCGCATTACTCCGGAAGAACTCGAACAACTCAAGAACTATCGCGACGCTTTCAATATGAGTCGCGCAGAGGCGAACGAGCTCATCCGCAAAGATGCTTTGAGTTTGTATCGTCGATGGTCACTCAACATCGTGCAGGACGGGGATGTCACTGCGGAAGAGGAGCAAGGCCTTGCATGGCTTCGCAAGGAGTTCGATCTCGACTCCGCCGACACGATGCGATACGACCAGCAGGTGAAGCATGCCAAGCAGCTTGCCGCCTACCGGCGCGGCGATTTGCCCACATTTCAAACGAGGAAGCTTCTCGAACGTAATGAAACGTGCCACTGGGAATGTCCATGCCGCTTCGAGTGGAAAACGGCGACGCAAACAAAGGGTGCCAGCGGTGAGCTCGTAGTGACGAGCAATCGGTTCGTTTTTACCTCGTCCTTGAGGAGCTTTTCCTTTTCGCCATCGAAAGTCGTCGATGTCGTTCTGTATACAAACGCGCTCAGCATCAAAACCTCATCCAATCGAGGATCGGGAACCTACTTCCTGGATGAGTCGGGAACCTTGGAAGCCATTGTTTTTGGCCTGGTCCGGCGACACAAGCTACTAACCGCATCTTCCGGGTTCTCTTCCGATCGCAGTCGCCGAATCCCAGATGCTGTTCGGAGGGAAGTCTTCATTCGCGACGGTGGCAAGTGCGTTCAATGCGGCTCGGACTACCCACTTCATTACGATCACATTCTTCCATACTCCAAGGGTGGAGGAAATACCGTCGAGAACATCCAGATACTCTGTGGGCCCTGCAACATTCGCAAGAGCGACAACATTTGAGAGCGAATGGGTCCGGGCAGATAGGCTGGTTAGCTCCATGTCAGTGGTTTGATGACTGTCAGAAGCCACTGCCCGAACGCAGCGCGGAAGTCGCCGCGCCATTGTGGCAGCGGCCATTGAGGTGCGGCGCGACCGGCTGAAGCTTTTCGATCTCGCGTTCGAGGTGGGCGAACCGCCGGCGCATCTCGTATTCGAGCATGATGACGAATGGCTTGAACTGGTCGGGCGGCGCGTCCCAGGTGATGCCGAGGCTATCGTAAGCGGTGAGGGCCGCGGCCTCGACGCGGATCAATTCGCGTTCCACGCCGTGCAGGTGATTCTGTAACGCGGCGGCGTGCGCTTCCAATCCTTCGATGCGACGATAAATCGGGGCGAGGAGCCGGTGAGCGAGTCGCCGGATCACGTTGCGCACGGTGCGGCGCGGGGCCAGAATCAGCTTGGCGGCCCGGCGTGCGAGCCGGCGGACGGCGCGAAGCCATTGCGGCGGTGGGGCGGGCGCCGGCATCGGCGGTTCGCCGGCCCGCGCGAGCGTCGCCGGAGCAGGTGCCGGAAGATTGGCCGCGCGCACTTCGAACGCGTGCTGGTGCCCCCGCAGGTCCGCATAAAGTTCCCGGAGGAAGCGATCCGACTCTTCTGCCACCGGGTCCCAGCCCGCGTGAATCGGCGCCGCGTGCACCAGCACCTTTGTGGCCCCGAACAGATCGCGATGCCATTCGTCCGTGTTTTGGGCCATGTAGTCGAGCTGCGATTGCCGCGAGTACGGCGCCAATGGGTACGCCTTGGGAACGTGGTCGCTTTCCGCGAGATCGACGTAAAATAGATCGTCCGAATCGTCCACGACGGCGGTTTCCTCAGGGCGGATGCCAACCTGTTGAACGAAGCGGTAATCGACGGTGCAGTTCAACGATTCGAGGTGGTGCCGCGGGCGGACGCAGATGGGATGGAGGAAGAAATTGCGCGTGACGAGCCCTTCGTCGCCCACCGGCCAAAAGAATGCCGATCGAAAGCGGTTCCCGGAACGCGTCGTGAAGCGGGCCATGCTGAGTGGATGGAGGTTCTCAAGCGTGATGCGGACGAGTTCGCGCGGGGCGATGTCGATGACGCCGGGGCGATCCGATCGAGTGAACTTTTCCAGGGCGGCCAAAATCCGCGGGCGAACGGTAATCAATCCGAGGGCCATGACGGCGCGGATGCCCTTCTGCTGGAGTTCGTCGGCGTGGCGGAACGCGCCGTTGGCCCAAACGCTATCGGGGTTGAGGAAGAAAAAGGCGGTATCGACGCCGCGGCGGCTGCGCAGCGCGTCCTGCGTGCACCAGGTCATGCGGACGAGGTTGCCGACGTAGCCGTCGAGCATGTAGCC
The DNA here is from genome assembly GCA_035571955.1 of Urbifossiella sp. Lineage (GTDB taxonomy): Bacteria > Planctomycetota > Planctomycetia > Gemmatales > Gemmataceae > Urbifossiella. Next base: position 21,101 of record DATNBQ010000373.1, read on the forward strand.
GTCGCGCTGCAATCGTTCGTCGGTGAAGGTGCGAATCTCGACCGCGGCGTGGCGGCGGAGCGCCTGCACGGCCGGCGCCCGTTCAAGCGTTGCTGCGTCTTCGGGCCGGGTATAGATGAGATAAGCGACATTGCGGCCGGCCAGGGCCGGAAGGTTGCCGTCGGCGAACTGGCTCGGCAGGCAGCAATCGAGAAAGCTGCGGATGTACTTTTCGCCCCACACGGCGACGAAGAAGCAGTAGGAATTGGTCCCTCGTTCGCGAGCGCCGCCCCGATCGTCGTTCACCATCGCACTCTCCCATCGTCCCGCGCATGAGCCGCCTGGCCGCGGTCGCCGCATTCCGTGCGGCGGTTCGGCCCGTCCCGAACTGGTTAGCGCTCGCGGATGAAGCTCAGGTAGTGGTAAGGGGTGCCCCAGAGCGAGCGCAGCGTCCCGCTTTCGGCATGGGCCCGCACGAGTTCCTCCAGGTCCGCGGCGCCGAGGGCGGCGATCAGGGCTTTCAATTCCACATTGACCTGGCGGGCCTGTGGATCGTCCTGTTCCGACAGGAACCAGTCGAGGGCGCGGGGGTATTCCGGCGCGCGATCGGGGTCGCGCGGCGACCGCCCGATGTCGCTGAGCGCTCCGGCCAACCACCCCACCGCCTCCACAACACCGTCGTCGGCGGCGTGTTGCCGATAGCGCGACGGTTTCTGTCCCGTCAGCACGTAGCAGAAGTTCTCCTTCCAATTCCTCGCGATCCGCTCGCCGCGCACGGCCCGCGAAGGCACGTTCTTGTACCATTCGTGGTGGTCAGCCGTCATCCAATCGGGCGAACAGCCGTGCACGGCGCAATTCGCCTCGTCGAGGATCCGAAACAGCGTCGGGAACGACCACAGGCATTCGGTGACGTAAAACGGATTGACGAGATTGTCCTTCCACCAGGCGTCGAAGGTGCGCGAGGTATTGAGTTTGCCGAAGTCGGCGAGGAAGAGGCGGCGGGCGAGCGTGAGCCCCTCCGCGGAGTGTTCGTCGGCGATGCCGGCCAGCCGGCAGGCCCGGTAGAGGATCGCGCGCCGCAACAGCTCCATGAGCCCGCCGTGAAAGTCGTTCGAGGAGACGACCCCGAACATGCCGGGCGCAATCAACCGCGTCATCCTCTGGAGCAGTGCATCGCGCTCGGGAATCGTGTACAGGAATCCCTCGGCAATGACGAAATCGTAGAGTTCGTCGCTCTGGAAGTCGCCGATGCCGGCGCGGACGATGCCGTCGAGTTGCTTGCGCATGCCGAACTTATCGAAGAGATCGTAGAGTCGCGGAAACACCTGTTCGTTCGGCTCGACGAGCGTGAGCCGCGCGCCGTGCAAAGCGAGGACGAGGGCGTTCTCCCCGGAGCTCGGGCCGAACTCCAGCACGCGCCGCCCCTTCAAGAGCGACAGCGGGATGCGCAGATGGCGCTCGTACAAATTGCGGCGCTTGGCCCGGTGCGATGCCCACACCGATTCCTGCTCGACGGGGATCAAAACGGGGTTGAAGCGGTTTTGCTGGTAATAGCTGAGTACCGATGCGGCGGCCATGCGGCCCTCCTCGATGCCAACGCGGTCGGCGGGGCGCGGCCAGGAAAGCTGCGCCGACTCTCCCGAGAATGATCGGCTTTTGGAAAGTGACGACTTTACGGGATATGCGCTGCGGGTCGCGATCCGCGAAGCCCCTTACAGCGGGTAGCCATAAACTTCGAGCGGCAGATGGAACTGCTCGGCCAGGCGGCGATTGCCGGCGCGCGCGCGGCCGCGAATCTCCTCAGCCACTCCTTCGCCGATGTGAAGTTCGGCGCGCGGCGATTGCGGCAACAGCCCCGCGAGGGCCGGATTCTCCAAGGCTTGCCGAAGGATCGGCGCCGCGGACCGGTTGGCCAATAGCTCCGCGGCCCGTTCCTCGACCGCGCTCATCCGCACGTTCCGCGGACGGTTGAACTGCTGCAAATCCGCTTCGGACAACGGGAGGTCCATGAACCGGAAGAGCCGGCCGAGATAAGCCGACGAACCGTGTTCCTGCAACTCTTCCAATGGAAGAACCAACACGTTTTCGCGGCCGAACAGCGACGCGTAGTGGTCGATTAGCGGGAAGTAATCGACGTTGCGGACGTACCAGCACTGGACCTGCGTTTGCAGTCCCGCCCACCATTCCTCGAACGGCGGTAGCGGCATGCCGGCCAGGAACGCGCAATTCCGCTTCAAATTGAAGTACATGGATTCGACGTATTCCAACTGATTGCGGATCGTGAAGAGCACTCGCGCATTGGGGAAGTAGCGCATGAGCCGGGCGGCGATCGCGTCGTCGGGGAGTTGTCGCGGGGCGTAGTAGACCTCGGCCGTTTCGGTAAACGTTTCGTCGGAAACGACGACCGGTCGGCCGCCGCGCTCGGGATGCTCGTAGACCTCCTCGCGACACAACTTCAACATGAACTCGACATTGAGGCGATAATCGTCCTGGTATTTCAGGAAGGAGAAGAAGCCGCCGGCGGAGGTGTAGGGGAGGCCGCGATAGAAAATGTCGGCTCGCGAGGCGAACAGGGCTTGCAGTGAAGTGGTTGCCGCATGGCCGAAGCCGACGTGCAGTGCGATTCGATCGTCCGGCTTCCAGCCGGTCGCATCATCGGAAGCAAGCGGAGAGCCGCCGAGCCGCAGGCGGTAAAGCTCGCGGATTCGATCGGTTTCCTGCCGGTTTGCCGCGGCGGCCCTATGTGTGGCGTCAGTGGCGGTCTGGAGATTCGCTTCCAGGGCCGCCTTGCTTTCCGCGGCGATCCGCAATTGTGCTTCCGCTGCCCCCTCGCGCTCGACCGCTTCTCGGAGTTGCGAGTCCCGCTGGGCCAGCATCCGCCGCAGCGACTCAATCTCGGCCTCTCGCGCGTCGCCCTTTCCCAGGAGCCAGTCCGCGATTCTCATTCAAAATGCTCCCGTTCATGCGGCCTGGCGACGGAATAGGGCCAGGGCCCGTTCCCCCTCTTCGATGGCGTACAGGATCGTCATCTCAATGCTGACGCGGCAGGTCGTGCCGCGGTTGACCACGCCGCCGTGCAAGAGCGCATCGTGGAACAATACCATCTCGCCCGGTTTCAAAAGCAGCAATTCCATGCCCAGTTCCTCGGGCGTCTCATCGATGACCGGCTTCAACTGGCCGTTCTTCAGTTCGAAGCGGTGGTTCCAGTCGTCCGAGGCGTGGGAATGCTCCTTCACGCACAGGCCGTTGCGACCGGGCTCGGTGTATACGGCCGTCCACATCTTGAAGCGAGCGGTATTTGCGGGAATCGAGCCGTGCCCCGCGTCCCAAAACCACTTGTCGGCATGCACCGGGCCGATGTCGCCGGCCGCGTCGGGGCGGACGATCCGCCACATCAAATCGTCGCCGTAGATTCGGGCCGATGGCATCATTTCGCGAATGCGGCGAAAGAAGCCCATCCGCGCGAGCGCGACGTGAGTGGCGGCCGGGAGGACGCGCTTCTCCTTGGACCAAAAGGCGGCGTGCTCGAAGGGAAGCGCGAGCGTGTGATAGCGGTCGATGCCCGTCGCGGCCGCTTCCGATCGCAATGCCGATGACACCGCGCCGAGCCGGTCGAGGTACTGGCGCTGAATCGTCTCGCGAACGACCGACAGTTCGTCATTGGACAGTGCGTCGAACGCGAAGCCCCGGCCATCGTTGATTTCGCGCCAGCGCTCGCGGCTGCCGGATGCTTCCAGAGAGGCCAGCCGCGGGGAAGCGTGCTGCAACATCGCGAGGACTTCTTGAGATTCGGCCGATCCAATCGCGCGGCTAACGCCTTGCCGGCCTCGGCAAACTTTATCGACCGAATCGGTTAGCGAACTTTGGAGATAGTACAGACGCGGGTTGCACAATTGGTGCGAAAGCCGGGCCGGCGAACTGCCGCAAGGAGAACCAACCACCGAGCGACGTGAACCACCACGCTGCGCCATTCCAGGCGTCGAGCCTGGCCGAAGGGCGGGTGACGGGGCAGCAATTCCAAGTTTGGCGCGCTACTTCGAGTTCATGAACATCAGCTTCGACGAAGACGAGATCGAGGCCGCTTGCCGCCAATTGGAAGAGAATGGCTTCATCCAACTCAAGCAGAACTACGCGCATCCCACACAATTGGGCGAGAAGTCGATCCCGTGAGCTCAGCCCTGCTTTTTGTCGCACTCCGGCTTTCCGGTAGCCGCTTTAGGTATTGGCAACTTGGCTGCCAGCGCGAGCGCGACACCGGCCAGGCAGGTCGTCGCCAGGGCGAGGAAGAGGCTCGCCAGGTGCCAGTTTTCAAACGCGGCCTTGGCCGGGTCGCGGATTGATTGTTCCGCGGCGAAGCGCATCGGCCGAAGATCGCTGACGTATAACGAAACCGGCCAGCCGACGGCGACGAGAGCCACGGCCGCGAGGATAACGCCGAAGCGCAATCGCTCGATGCCGCGGCCGCCCTTCAGCCAACTGAACGCCGTGATGAGAGCAATTCCGCCGCAGACGGCTTGCAACGCGAAGTAGCGCGGGAAGATCGGCCCGACGGCGGATCCGGCCAACGCACTGGCCAGCGCCTTTTTCTGCTCTTCCGATGCGCCGGGCGGCACGATGTTCAGGTTCGCCGTGCGGTCCGAAGGGCTGTTCGCCACGACTTCCTTGAACGAGTCGAAGATCGGCACGGCGGCGACGAAGTTAAAGAACGCCGCCCCGCCGAACCACAGGCCGAGCGCAAGAACGTGCAAGCCGCGGACGAGGGTGTCGCGCATGGGAAAGTCTCCGATTCGGTTTTCGGTTCCGCGCAAGAGCCGCCGAATGTTGCCGCGATGCTTGACGATTATCGCGAGCGCGCCAATCAGAAGGTAGAGGGCAACGGGCCGCGACGGCGCGGCGAGCGGGGCAGGAGTAACGAGCAACCAGGCAGCCGCCAGGATTATAACCGCGGCGATGGACGCGAGCGAAACCATTCTTGTAACGAGTAGAACAACGACCCAGCCGAGCACGGCGAGCAGTGCCGGCCCCGGCACGAGCACGGCGATTGTGCCGGCCCCGGTGGCGACTCCCTTGCCGCCGCGGAAGCCGAGATAGATTGGGAACAAGTGGCCGACGAACGCGAGTGCCGCGGCGAGGGCGCGCAGTTCCACCGGCGAAAGCCAGCCATCCGCATCCAGCGACCGGGCCACCGGCACAATCGCCGCGACGGGGATCGCACCCTTAAGGAAATCGAGAAGAAAGACGGCGACGCCCCAGGTGCGGCCGAGAACGCGGCCGGCGTTGGTCGCCCCAATGTTTCCGCTGCCGGCCTTGAACAGATCGATGCCGCGGGCCCGGCCGATGAGGTAGCCGAACGGAATCGCTCCGATGAGGTACGCCGCCGCGAGCAAGGCTAAATCGACCATGCCGGGAAGATATGGTTCCTGCACTCGGCGGCACAGGCATTCTTGCCTGAGAAAAGCCGGAACGGCCGCTCGCTTTTCTTCTATTCATGACGATGCGATCCTCGTTCCCCACTTCCCGGAGCCTTCCCATGATTCGCATCGCTTTGGCGCTCTTGGCATTCCTGGCCGCCAGCGTCCCTTCGTTCGCCGCCGAGCCGGCCAAGAAGCTTCGCATCATCGTATTCGGCGCCCATCCGGACGATGCCGAGCTGAAAGCCGGCGGGGCGGCGGCGCTGTGGGCCAAGCTCGGCCACGAGGTCAAACTCGTCTCGGTCACCAACGGCGACATCGGCCACTGGAAGGAGGCCGGCGGCCCGCTCGCTCGGCGCCGCGCCGCCGAGGTCAAAGCCGCCGATAAAATCCTCGGCGCCACGCCCCACGTCCTCGACATCCACGACGGCGAACTCGAACCGAACCTCGAAAACCGCAAGACCATCACCCGCCTGATCCGCGACTGGAAAGCCGACATCGTCATATCGCATCGGCCCTGGGATTATCACCCCGATCACCGCTACGTCGGCGTGCTGGTGCAGGACGCGGCGTATATGGTCGCCGTGCCGCACTTCTGCCCGGACACGCCGCCCCTCAAGGCCAACCCGCTCTTTCTCTATTCCAGCGATGGTTTCCAGAAGCCGTGCCGGTTCACGCCGGATATCGTGGTGGCGCTCGATTCGGTGATCGAGAAGAAGTGGGATGCCTTGCACGAACTGGAATCGCAGGTGTACGAGGGGGGTGCGCTCGGCACCGCGGAGGCATTCCGGCTCGTGCCGCCGGCCTCGGACCCCGCGGCCCGCAAGGCCTGGTTCCGCAACGAACACTATTGGTCCAAGCGCGACGCGGTCGAGGCGAATAAATACCGCGACGCCCTCGTGAAGTGGTACGGCCCCGAACGCGGCAAGAAGACCAAGTACGCCGAGGCGTTCGAAATCTGCGAGTACGGCCGCCGCGTCAACGAGAGCGAAATCCGAACGCTCTTCCCGTTCATCGAAAAGGAGTGACGGACGGAATCGTTGCTGTCGCTCACTTCACCATGCGCTTCAGCACGATATGGAGCACCATCGTGCCGTCGTTCATCTTGGCCGCGGTTGTCGTCGAAGTGACTTCGAAGCCGTCCTTGGCCAGCGCGTTGATCTTCTTCTCGGCATCGGCCTCGCGGCCGATCGTCATGGGCACGATGCGATACTCGGCGTGCAGCGGCGGCGGCAGCTTCTGGAAGATGTACTGCGTCACCCCCTCGGCATCTTCGAAGTCCTTGGGCCGTTCGCCGCCGTCCGAAGCGTAGGCAAGAATCAGCTTGTCCCCGGTCTGCTCCACAATCCCGAGCATCTTGGTCTTTTTGCCGCGCAGCGGCGTGACCGTGATGTCGATCGACATCGGCTTGGTCCGCGCGTCGAGCGTGTACTCCCAGGTTGCGGTGCGGCCATCGATGACGATGGCGCTCCGGGTGATGGCGGCATCGGTGGAACGCGGGCCGCCCCGGAGCAGCGTGCCGTCGTCGCGGCCGGCGAACCCGCGCGCCTTGCCCTTAAACCCGTTGCTGGACGAGCCCAGGAAGGTGTACTTCCCTTCGATGCTCGGGGCCGGCGGCAGGTTGGGAACCGGCGCGGCGGCCGTCGCTATCAGGGGAATGGATGCGAGAACAAAGCCTGCGAGTTGCTTCATGGCTATCCGCCGTAAGGGTCCGCAATGCCGGCGATTGTATGCGGAGCGCAGCAATGGCACCAGCGTTTGCCAGCAAGTGCCTGCGTTGCACCCTCGCTGGCGCTTCGGGCTTGTGCTTACTTCTTGTAGGTCTTCGTACTGCGGAGTTTGTGCTTCCGCTTTTTGCGGCGTCGCTTGTTCGCCGTCCGCAGTTCCTTCCGCGCGTGTTGAATGCCCATTCCGCTTCTCCCGTGAAGTAGTGTCCCATTGTGAACGGACATTCTAGCGATTGACGCCCCGACTTGGCAGCCATGAACGCACGTTGCAGAAGCGTAACGAGTTCGGGCAAGTCCGGTTGCAACGCCTTGACCGCCGGGAAATAATACGGCGTGCCCGCGATTAGTTACCGAGGAGCGACCATGTTACGAGCATTTCCGGGGCGTCTCGTCGCGCTGGCCTTCATCGGCTCGGCGTCCCTGGCTGTCGGTTTGTCCCTCGCCCGATCCGACGACAAGAAGCCCGACGACAAGAAGACTGAACAGACCAAGCCGAAATTCGATCCGGAGGACGTGCGCATCGGGCCGCCTCCGGAACTCGCGGCCCTTCGCAAGGCCGTCGAGGACGCGGCCCGCAAGGGCGAAAACGTCGACGAGATTCGCAAGCAGTTGGCGGCCCTCGAGAAAGCGCTGTCGGGCAAGGCATGGGTGCGGCCGAAACCGGTCGAGGAACCGAAGGCCGAACTTCCCAGGCCGGGGTTCGTGCCGAATCCGGGGTTCTTCCCCAATCCGCCACTGGCGTTCCCCGGCTTCGATCCCAAGGCCATGGAAGGGATGCAAAAAGCCCAGGAACTGATGCTCAAGGCGATCCTCATTCGCGGCGACGATCCGGCCAAGGCCGAGGCATTGATGAAGGAGGCCCGCGAGCTGATGGGGGCCGGCGGATTCGGGGGGTTCGGGAACTTCGGAATGATGCTGCCGCCAGTGCAGGCGCGCCCGGCAGGCACGCGACTGGGCGTGAAGGTCGAACGCGTGGCGCTCAAGGCCGCGACGGACGCCAAGCTCCCCGATGGCCGCGGCGTGCTCATCGCGGAAGTGATTCCCGGCACCGCCGCCGAGAAGGCGGGGCTCAAGAACGGCGACATTCTCCTCGAGTTCGCCGGCCAACCGGTCAGCGACGACCCGCGCGAATTCGTTCGCATGGTGCAGAAGATGAAGGCCGGCGCCAAGGTCGACATCGCTTACGTTCGCGGCGGCAAGAAGGCGGAAATCAAGGACGTGAAGCTCGGCAACTTGCCGAACCCCGATGGCTTCGGCGGCTTCGGCGCCCCGATGGACCTTCCCTTGAACCCGTTCGCCCTGCCCGGCATCGGAGACCAAAAGGCGAGCAGCGTTTCCGTCCGCGTTCAGGATGGCCAGTTCACGATCCGGGCAACCGACGACGGCGTGAAGTTCCTCATGGAAGGTGCGGTCGGCGACGGCAAGAAGCCCGCTCCCACCAAGATCGAGATCACGGATGGCAAGAAGAAGATCGAAGCGGAATCGATGGATAAAGTTCCCGCGGAGTATCGGGACCGCGTTCAGAAAATCCTGGACAGCGTCTCCGTCGGTCGCTAACCTCCCGACCGAGCCGCGACTGCTTAACGGTCGGGGCTCGGATCACCTTCACTTCTCGTCGCCGAACCGGGCGGCGACCCAGGCCATGAAGACCAGGAGCGCGACTCCGCCAAGAAGGGCGACTGCCCCAATGGCGGGGTCGTCGCGCGGCAGACCCCACAACATCTCGCGATGAACCGGCCTGGCTTCAGAATGGCTGACCCAGCCTTCCGCGTTCGCCACGGGCACGATCGCGGCACTCAGAATGATTGCTGCCGCGGTTACTCGAAGCCAAATTCGCAGGTTCCCTTTCATGGCGACCCCTGCTTGGTTATTCGCTTGAGGGCGCTGGGAATCGCGGCAAGGACGCGTTTATCCTTACTATTTGGGTTTTAACCACTTAGACAGGGCACTTACTCGGGCGGTCTCCAAAACAGATGACCCTACCGGGACTCGAACCCGGGTTTTGGCCTTGAGAGGGCCACGTCCTAGGCCACTAGACGATAGGGCCGATGCACTACTGTTTTTACCCTGAGGATTGAGACCGTCAAGTGGCCATGCGGGTTCGCGATTGTGCGGACCCTTAAACCGCGACGATGGGAAGTTTGCGGCGGCCGAGGCCTTCCGTTTCCGCCGTCTTCGGCAAGCGATGCGCATTCGTCTTCTCCCAATCCGCTAGCTCCACCATGAGCGCGTCGACGATCTCCGCCTCGGCTACGCGGCGGACCATTTCGCCATTGCGGAAGATCATCCCCTGGCCGTTGCCGGCGGCGATGCCGATATCCGCCTCGCGGGCTTCCCCCGGTCCATTGACCACGCAGCCGAGCACGCTGATCTTTACCGGCAGCCGCCGGCCGTGCAGGCGCTGCTCCAGTTCGGCGATGATCTTCTCGAGGTCGATGGCCAGGCGCCCGCAAGTCGGGCAAGCAATGAGTTCCGGTCGGCGAACCCGGCGCTGCGTCGCCTGCAGGATATCGAAGGCCGCCGCGATCTCGGGTACCGGGTCGCCGAGCAGCGAGATGCGGATGGTGTCGCCGATGCCGTCGAGGAGAATCGGGGCCAGGCCCGCGGCGCTCTTGGTCACGGCGTACGGCGGCTTGCCCGCTTCGGTGATGCCGATGTGCGTCGGGTAATCGGCCAACTGGGCGTAGAGTCGATACGCTTCCGTGGCCACCAGCACGTCGCTCGATTTCAGCGACACGATCATCTGGTGGTAGCCTTTGCTCTCGGCGATTTCGATGTAGCGGAGAGCGCTTTCGACGATGGCCGGCGGGCACGGGAAGCCGTACTTCTCGACCAGTTCGCGTTCCAGGCTGCCGGCGTTCACTCCAATCCGCATCGGCAGCCCCTTGTCTTTCGCCTTGCGGATGACCTGGCGAAAGCGCTCGTGGGTGCCGATGTTGCCGGGGTTAATGCGAATCTTGTCGATCGGATGGTCGAGCGCGGCCAGGGCCATTTTGTAATCGAAGTGAATGTCGCAAATGAGCGGGATACCGATGCGCTTCTTGATGGCGCTGAGGGCCCCGGCATCCTCGGGCTTCGGTACGGTGACGCGAACGATCTCGCAGCCGGCCTCTTCCAACGCGTGAATCTGCTTCACCGTCCCTTCGACATCGAAGGTATCGGTGGTGGTCATGCTCTGGACCCAGATGGGGTTCGAGCCGCCGAACACTTTATCGGCCACTTGCACTTCGCGGGTTTTGTGGCGCGGTTTGCCGGGCACCTTGGGGGCGCGTTCCAGCACGGACAGGTCGAATCGGGACTCGGCAGCCATCGTGGTTCCCTCGGGGAAGATGTGCTCATGCTAATAGGACACCGGCGACCCCGGCAACCGCAAGATCGAAGGCCGGTTTAGCCGAGACCCAATGGGGAGCGCGGAGTTCCCACGAGATTTTTCTCATTTTCGTGCCAACGTTTCCCAGTTATCGTTGTTCTAAAAGGTGCCATGCTTCGTTCAGGAGTTGGATATGCTCTCCGTTCCTCGAATCAGCGTTGGCTTACTCTTGGCGGCAGCAGCCGGCCTCGTGCTGACCCCCTCGCCGGCGGTCGAAGTCGCCGCGGCGGAGCCGGCCGCTCCCACCGAGTCCACGCCCTTGGCGTCCGACACCGCCATGGCCGCGGTGATTCAGGCCAACGGCGGCAATCTCCCGCAGACCGGGGCGCAACTCTGGCGCGCCCTCAACAAGCTCGGTAAGTTCGCCCAGCTTCCCGTGCCGTTCTCCTCGGTTCGGCTCTTCTCCAGCCTGCAGGCGCCGCGCGTCGTCATCGCCCCCAACAACAAGAATCTGAGCCAGTCCGAGGCGACCGGGATTAATTTCGATGGCCGCCTGTACCTCGCCGCCAACATGGAGTACGCCGGCAAGGGTTACGAACCACGGGTGACATCGGTCGAGTTCATTTCCTGGAACGGTTCGCGGCGGGCTTACGATTTCGGTTTCATCGAAAACATGGGCGGCCGTTCTCAACCAAACTTGCAAGTTGTCGATGGCGGCAAATGCTTCGTTTGCCACAAGAATCGCGGCCCCATCCTCGGCGTCCGACCCTGGTCGAACACCACCAACGACGACATTCTTCGCTATGCCATCGCGAAGGCGATGGGCGTCGCCGGGTCCAAGCTTCCTTACGACGGGCCGTTCGCGCTCCCGAAACTGGTCGATGGAAGGCAACCGGTCAGCCGCTTCGACGGCATGGGTGTGGCGATGGAGGAAGCGCCGGAGGTAAACGATTCGGTTCGCCGCGGCGCCACGATCTCCTTGCGCCGCGATATGTACAGCCTCCTGACCCGCGGCGCCGATGGCCGCCGTGCCTTGCAAATCCTGCTCGAAGCGATCGTCGAACCCGGCGCCCTGACCAGCGACGACCACCAAGTCAAACAGCGAGTCGATGCGACCTTCTCCAATTCGTTCATCCGCTTTGCGAATTCTTACTACGAGATGCAGCGAACGCAAAAGCTGAGCACGCTGATCGACATCGATCCAACGCGGTTGCTTTCGGCCAGCGGCGTTCGCCCCATCCCGCGAACCGCCCTTCAGGTGTCAACAGTACAGATGGTGAACCTGGTATTTGTTCCTGGATTAGCGACGGGCAACGGCAGCACCTGGGCGAATCCAAGGCCAAGTGGGCCGAGCATTAACGCCAGGACAACGACGCTTCAATTCGTGACTCCAGAGGCCCGCGCAAAGAAGGCGGAGGATGACTTCCGGGCATCGCTGGGCGACCTGATGAATTACAACGAGGCCCGCGCCCAGGGCCGCAGTGGTTTGACCACCAAGCAGCAACCGAGCAACCCGCACGCATTCATCCGTCCACTGGCCGTTCGACCGAAGCGCCCATCGGAAGTGCTCAATGCCCACCAGTTGGCCGAGACCATCGGCGTCACCGACGGCGATCGCCGCTTCTTCGCGCAGTCCCTGGCATCGGCCATCGAACACTTTCCCAGGCCGAAGCCGAAGGCTTCGACGCTCGCCAAGGAGATTTTCGCCAGCGCGCCATTCAAGGACTTCATTGCCGGCGGCCCCATGCCCGACCGCGATGAATTCAAGGACCGATTCGTGGAGGCGCTGAACGAAGTTCTGACCAAGCGCGGCATCGATGCCGGCTTCGCGCCCGAAAGAAGCACTTATGCCAGCGGACCGCGCTACGACCCGAAGGCGGTCGAGGAGAAGGAAAACGCGATCATGCCGACGTCCGCGTGCTTGCGGTGCCATCAGGTCGCCGAGTACGGCAAGGCGATCCGCTTCGATCTGATTCCGCCGTTGGCGTTCGATCCGTTCGACAAGCTGGGCCGCGAAGCCTGGCTCAGGCGAACCGTGGACGCCAAAAAGAAGCACGATGTGCTCAAGCGGATGATGACGCGCTTGGCGACCGATGCGGACATGCCGCCCGAGGATGCGCCGGAACACGATCTCTTCCGCGTGAAGCAGGCCGCGTCATTCGCCGAAGTGAAGCAATTCCTGACTGTTCACTTGGGGAGGAACAAGAAGCCGTGATCCGGATCGCACAGGCAAGAATGCCTGTGCCACCAAGTCAACGGCTTGCCAGCGCGTCGGTTTCTCCGCCAGTCGGTTTGTGATGCGAGGAGGGCGGTCGGCAGAACCTCATAACTAACACTCCGGCACGCGCCGAGCAAGCGAAATGTCTGCGCGAATCGCTGGCGCGCCCAGAAGGAAAGAGCCCCCGCCCCTTCCCTGTGGTACAACGGTGCTTCCCGGAGGGCGCTGCCATGCGCGCGATCACTTTACTGCTCCTGAGTTTTGTCCCTGCGCCGGCGAGCGCGGCGCCCCCGCCGAATACCTGGACCAAGACCGCTGCCGTCGTCGAAGGGCGGCGCCGCGACGTGCCGCTCGGCTACGACCCGGCGAGCCGGCGGTTCCTCGTGCTCGGCGGGCGCAGCCACTGGGCCGATTACAAGACGCCGCGATCGTACGACGTGCTGTCGTTCGATCCGAGCGGCCGCTGGAAGAACGAGTTGCCGAACCCAGCGTGGGGCCCGGATTTCGGCTCAGTGAAAGCGCCGCCGTGGAAGAGCGAATACTGGAGCCTCGTCGATAGCGACGGCAATGCCCGCCCCAACTGGACCGTTTACGGCACCTTCTCTCTCGGCCAGAAATACGGCTACGATCCGAACACCAAGGCGTTTTACTTCTACGCCGGCGGCAGCACGTTCCGCTACGACCCGGCCAAACGCGAATGGAAAGACCTCGCGCCGCCCACGCATCCGGAAAAGGAACTGGGCGGTATCTTGCTCTGGTCGTCCATGTGTTACGACGCGGGCGCACAGCGGTTCGTGCTGTTCGGGGGCGGCAACGTGCAGAGCCCGCGCGGCGACCCCGGCACCTGGACCTATTCCCCGGCCGAGAACAAGTGGGAACGGGTGAAAGCCGACAAGCAGCTGTCGCCGCGCGCCAACGCGCGACTCGTCTACGATCCCGTCAACAAGAAAGTCGTCCTGTTTGGCGGCGATCGCCTCGATCAGTTGCAAACCGACCTGTGGGTTTTCGATTCGGGCAAAGGCAGCTGGGAAGAGCGGAAGCCGCCGGACTCGCTTTCGCCATCACCCCGCGCCGGCCACGCCATGTTCTGGCTTCCCAAGGCCAAGAAGGTCCTCCTCCTCGGCGGCTACACCTACGCTTCGACAACCGACTACGTCGCGCCTTTGTACAAGCCGCTGCCGATGGAAGCCTGGACTCTCGACTTGGCCAAGATGGAATGGCATTGCGTCGGCCACTGGGTAAAGAACGCCCCGATCGGCCCCGCGAACTTCTTCCAGTCCGCCGCCGTCGACGACAACGACAACGTCCTGGTGCTCGATCGCGACAATCGCGCCTGGACTATCGCCATCGATACGGATGTCGTCGATCCGTTGCGCACGACGCGCACGACGCTATTCGGCAACCGATGGGGCCCTGGCCGATTTACCGCTGAGGGAAACTCGGGAACGACGCTGCGCCGCACCGGTTCCCACGATCCAAACTGGTATCGCGAAGGGATTCCGCTGGCCGATCCGGTGAAGGTCGCCACGGAGTTAAAGGAACTTCCAGCCAACCGTTGGACGATTCGCCCGACGCCCAAGCGGCCGCTCTTCAACGTCGACTGGGGATCGGCGGCGTTCGATACCGAGAACGATCGCATCATCCGCTTTTCCGGCGGCCATTCGGCGTACAGCGGCACCGCCCCGCAGATTTACGACATCAAGACCGATCGCTATTCGATTCCATTCGCTCCCGAATACCCCATCGAATTCGTTTACAGCAACGACCAGGTGAAGGGCGAATGGAGCTTTAGCGGCAACCCGTGGATGACCGGGCACACTTACAAATCCACCGGCTACGATGGCAATCTGAAGTGCCTCGTGTTCGCCCCGCACGACTACACCTACTTCTTCGATGCGAAGGACGGGCGGTGGTCACGGTCGCCGGGGAAGAACCCCTACCGCTCGGACTTTTACAACGTCACGGTCCGTTCGACGCCAGATGGCGCGGTGGTGTGGGGCGATGCCCGCGCCGGCGGCAAGCCGGGTTTGTGGCGGCTCGATGCAGCGTCGCGCAGTTGGGAACCGCTGCGCCTCGAAGGCGAACTGCCGGCCAAGTCGCCGGACCATCATGGCCTCGCTTACGACTCCAAGCGGAAGCGCATGCTCTTCTTCAGCGACATCGGGGCGAAGGGCGGCAACGTGGCCGCTTACGACCTGGCGACCGACAACTCGAAGTGGCTCGACCCCGCTGGCCGAGCCTCCGCCAAGGTTCCGTGCCGCGAGACGATCTACTTACCCGACGCGGACCTCGTGCTCATTGGCAGCCGCGTGAAGAGCGACAGCGGCGACTGGCACTGGCTGGCCTACGATTGCGCGGCGAACGCCTGGATCGCGGTGGAACTAACGGGCGACGACCCAATCGGCAAAGCCCGGGCCTTCAACAATTCGATGGGCCTGATGTTTGACCCGGCCCGGAAGTTGGTGTGGGCCGTCGGCCAGCATAACCACGTCCACGTGCTCCGCTTCGATGCGAAGAGCGCAAAGAGGATAGCATTGAAGTGAATCGAACCGACATCACGACACGATCTGCTTTTTGCGCTGGAGGTAATCCCAGATCACGTAGCGATCGAGGTCGCGGCCGGCCGTGAAGATCACTCGCCCCTTCGTCGATTCCGCGATCCGATAGGCGAACTGCAAATCCTCGTGCGACTGGTTCCAGTTCTGCAACAGGAAAATGTTGATCGTAATGCCGTCGCGGGCGCAGAGCTTCGCCTCGCGCATCGTCGCTTCTTCCGTCCGCCGGTCGGGCGGGTAGAGCATGTACAGCATGTTCCCTTCGAAGTGCGCCGTCGGTAGGCCGTCCGTGATGAGCACCACCTGCTTGTTGGGCGTGTCCTGGGTGGCGAGGAAGCGGCGGGCCGTTTGCAGCGCATGCTGGATGTTCGTGAAATGCGCGTGGATCGAGAACTCGCTGCGATTCGGGTTGCTCATGTCCACTTTCAGCTTCACGTTGCTCTGCCAGATGGTGACCGGTTTGGGCATGAGGTGCGGGATTTCCGAAAGGTGCCGCGGTTTGGCAAAAGTATACATCTCGATGAACTGCAGGAAGTCGCCGGGATATTCGCTGCGAATGAGGCCGTCGAGGGCGAGCCCCATCCGCTTGACGTTCACGTACTGGCCGTCGTAGCGCATGGAGCCGGACATGTCGAGGAGCACGCAGGTGGCGGCCTTCGGGTTCACCTTGGTGCGATGGATGACGATGTCGTCCGGGGTCATGCGGACGGGAAGGCCGGGGCCGGCGCGAAGGAGGGCATTCACCATGCTCGCCGGAATATCCATCTGCGCGACGGAGTCGCCGAACTCGTAGGGCTTGGTTTTGGGCGTCTCGACGGCCCCTTCGCCGGCGACCGCATCGGGATGCCGGCCGCTGCGGCTCGCCTGCATCTGGCTAAAGATCCGCGTCAACACTTTGGACTGGAACAGCCGCATCGCCTTGGGCGTGAGGCGGTATTTGCCGGCCCCGTCGCTTTCGAGCCCTTGCTTCTCGGCCTGTTCGCGGATGTAGTCCTCAATCTGCTGCTGCAAGGCTTGCAGCCGTTCCATGTCGCCGGGCTCGGCGAATTTCTCCAGTTCCTCCATGTCGATGATGGCGAGTTGCGCGTTCTTCTTGGCCTCTTCCAATTGCTTGAGCAGCTTGTCGATGGTTTCGAGTTCCTCTTTTACTTCGAGGGCATGGGGCACGTCCATTTTGGTGCGGCCGGTGAATTCGTACTTGCCGGCGAGTTCGTCGATCTGATACTTTTCGCCGAGCAACCCAACGACGATGACGAGCCCGATGGCGAACGGATCGCGGTCGTTGCCAACCTTGAAGTACAGCGATTCGAGGTCGTAAAGCTGCTCCTGCTTCACGGCCTTCTGATAGCTGTCGGCGAGCTTGTCCGGCGGACGATTCTTCTTGGCGGCGCCGCGGAACGCTTCCCCCGCTTCCTTCACCGCGGCCTTGGTTTCATAGGTGGCGAGGATCTTGCGCTTGCGTTCGAGGAGCATCTGTCGCAGCGATTCGAGGCTCGGCCCGAGCCCGGCGATCTGCGAGGCATCGAGCCGCACCGCATTGGCGAGTTGTTCTTCAGTAAAGTCGTCGGCGTCGCCGAAGGCGAGCAAATGGTCGAACAAGGGCGAAACGACATCCGGGGGCGGCGCCGTCGGGCTCGGGAAGTTCACCGGATCGTACTTCTGGTACGTGTGAACCAGGCCGCCGGGTGTGCAGTTTTCGCCTTGAATCGCGGCGCCATCTGAACTTTGGTCGCTTTGCATGCTCACCGTTTGACCGCTTTCTTGGGATCAGGCGAACAGTTCGTTCACCGGTTCGCCCTTATCGATGATCTCAATGGGGCGGCCATCCGGGGCGACGAGTTGCTTGTGCGGGTCGATGCCGAGCGCGTCGAAGATGGTGCAGGCCACGTCGCCGGGGGCGACCGGCCGCTGCACCGCATAAGCTCCATGCCTGTCCGTCTTGCCGAGGACGAAGCCGCCCTTCACGCCGGCGCCCGCGAACAGGAGCGAACCGGCCGGCGCCCAGTGATCGCGGCCCGCGTCCTTGTTGAACTTCGGCGTGCGCCCGAATTCCCCCATGACGACTAACAGCGTATCGCGGAAGGCGCCGCGCGTGCTCATGTCCTCGATCAGGGCCGACACGCCGCGATCGAATTCGGGAAGCTTCTTGTCGAGATTGTCGAAGATCTTGGCGTGGTGGTCCCAGCCGCCGTAATTGACGGTGACGAAGCGGACGCCGGCATCGACGAGCCGCCGCGCCAGCAGCATCGATTGTCCCGCCGCGCTCCGGCCATAACGGTCGCGGAGTTTTTCGCTCTCCTGGTCGATGGCGAACGCTCGCCGCGCCTCGGACGATAGCACCATTTGCCTGGCGCGGGCGTGGAATTCGTCGTAGGTCGCGATCTGGTCGTTCCCTTCCACGCGCTTGGCCAAGCCATCCACGGCCTTGAGGATGGTGTCGCGGCGTTCGATCTGCTGGATGGTGACCCCTTCGGCGGTGAGGTCGTTCACCTTGTAGTTGGGCTGGTTGGGGTCGCCGGCCTTGAACGATTCGAAGCGGCCGCCGAGATAGGCGCTCTTGCCGAGCTCCCAGGTGAACGACGGATTGCGCGGCACGGCAACGTAGGGCGGCAGCGTGCCGGTGAAGCCGGTCTCGTGGGCGACCACAGCGCCGATGGCCGGGTAGTCGCCAAACGCCGAGCCGAAGCGGCCCGACATCACCCAGTTGGTCGCGGTCTCGTGGTGATCGTTGTTGTGCGAACCGGAACGAACGAGGGCGATCTTATTCATGACCCGGGCCATGAGCGGTAGCTTCTCGCCGACGTGCAAGCCGGGAATGGACGTGGCGATGGTCTTGTACTTGCCGCGAATATCTTCCGGAGCGTCCGGTTTGGGATCGAAGCTATCGTGGTGAGAGATGCCGCCGCCGAGATAAACGAGGATCACGGACTTGGCGCGAGCGGCGGAGTGGCGCTGCCCGGCGGCTTGCGCTTCGGCTTGCAGCAAGGCGGGGAGGCCGAAGGCGCCGAGCCCGCCGACGCGAAGGAAATCGCGGCGGCTGCGGCCATTACACAACTTGCGGTTGGCGTGAACGATGTCGAGCATGGATGAACCTCAGGAGCGAGCGCCCGACGCCGTCCGGGGGCCTGCACCAATCATGATAACCGAGGCACCGCCCCGGATCGAGCGCGTTCGAACACGGAAGAGACTAACCACAGAGGCACAGAGACACAGAGAAGAAAAGCGAAGAAGAATGGCGTAAGATGAAAGGCCATTCCATTTTTTCCTTGTTCTTTTTTCTTCGATTCTTCGCTCTCCTCTTTTCTTCTCTGTGTCTCTGTGCCTCTGTGGTTAGTGTCTTAAAGATTCAGTCATCGTCGCGGCGCTTCTTCTTCTGGCGCGGCGCGTCGTCTTCATCGTCGTCATAGTCGTCGTCGCGGGCTTTCTTCTTGCGCGGGCGGTCGTCGAAATCGTCGCCGCCACCGTCGTCTTCGCGAAGTTGCTTGCCATAACCGGCGATCCTGACCCAGAACATGATCCAGAGGATGAACCCAGCAAGGCCGATGAAACTCCCGACGAACGGGATGATCGAGGCAATGGTGCAGATGCAGTACCACTTGCCAATGTTCGCGCCGTAATCATCGCCGCTTTTCCCCATTCCACGATCGCGGAACTCCGCCTTTAACGAATTGGGAACCTTGCTGGCGACCACGAACAGCCAGTAGAGGTTGAAAAACGGAATGAACAGCAGCCAGACCTGGCCCGGCTCGAGTTCGCGAAGCTCGGGATGGACTTCCTTCAAGGCCTTGGACAGGGTTAGGCAATAGAAGATCTGGATGGCGATGCCGATCCCGACTGCCACGAGGACAATCGTGAGAAACATCATCAAGAAGCCCGCCCCAGCGGCGTCGTTGTTGAGATTCCTGGCTCCCTGAGCGAACAAGGCGAACATCGATCCTCCCACGCGATCGCCGGATCGCGAATGGTCCGCGACATGTCGGCCGGGAGGACGATCCGCCGGCCGTGGGGAGAATCCTACCCAGAATTAGGCGCACCAGCAACGGCCGGAATTGTTTGTCGCCTGCTCCACCCGTGACAATTCCATCGGCATCGCTGGGCATCCAGACTCCCGTTTCTCTCCACAAGACGCAGACTTCGCACCTTGCCGGGGCTTCACGATTCGCCCGATGGGTAAATCCGGTAGAGATGGTAGTATCCCGCGCTCCGCTCCGCAGACTCCGCGTCGCGGCTAACCGACAAAGACTCCGCGTCGCGGCTAACCTGCACTTCCCTACAATCTCCGCATTCCCTTTTCGCGGAGCCGAACTCCCATGAACCCCGCCTACGCGCTCGCGGACGTCGCATCGATTTATAGCCCGTCGCTCGTGCTTTACCCGGAACTGATTCGCCGGAACATCGCGCGGGTGATCGAGATGGCTGGCGGTGCGGCCCGATTGCGGCCCCACGTCAAGACGCACAAGACTCGCGAGATCGCCCGCATGATGCTCGACGCGGGCATCACCAAGCATAAGTGCGCGACCATCGCCGAGGCGGAAATGCTGGCATCCGCCGGCGCCCCGGACGTGCTCATCGCTTACCCCATCGTTGGCCCGAACCTTGGCCGCCTCGCGACCCTCATGCAGAAGTTCCCGGAAACGACCTTCTCCGTATTGATCGACCATCCCGAATCCGCAGCGGCACTGTCCGCGGCAATGGCCGCCGCCAACCTGACGATCGGCGTCATCCTCGATCTGGACGTCGGGCAGCACCGCACCGGGATCGCCGTCGGCAACGAAGCCCTCGCGCTCTACCTGCAAGCGGCCCGAATGCCCGGCCTGCGCGCCGAGGGCTTTCAACTCTACGATGGGCACAACCACCAGGAATCGCCGGCGGAGCGCGAGGCCGCTGTGCGAGCGTTCCTCGCGCCGGCACTGGCCCTGCGCCGCGAAGCCGAGAGCAAAGGCGCACCAGTGCCGCGGCTGATTTGCGGCGGGACGCCGACCTTCCCAATCTTCTCGAAACTGGCGGACATTGCCGGCATCGAGTGTTCGCCCGGCACCTTCGTGCTGCACGACGCCGGTTACGGGGCCCGCTTCGCCGACCTGGCGGGCATCACGCCGGCCGCCGTACTCATCACGCGGGTGATCAGCCGGCCGACCGCCAATCGCGTGACGTTGGACCTGGGAAACAAGGCCGTCGCCGCCGACCCGCTGCTTGAGAAACGCGTGAAGTTGCTCGATTTCCCGGACTACAGGGCAGTCGGGCACAACGAGGAGCACTTGATCGTGGAGACGGCGGGAGCCGCGAAGTACCGCCCCGGCGACGTGGTGTATGCCTTGCCCGGGCACGTCTGCCCGACGGTTGCCCTGCACAAAGAAGTGCTAATTTCCGAAGGCGGACAAATCGTCGGCAAGTGGACCGTGGCCGCCCGCGACCGCGTGCTTACGATTTAAGCCGCGACCCGACAGGCGGTCACCACGACCGGTCCCGAAGGCACGGCGCACACCTGGCCTCTGCCGCTCGATCGGCATTCGTTCCGTGCGGTCGTTCACGCCAAGCTCGGTGAGACTGTCACCGTGCCGTACCTCGGATCGGGCGACAAGCCGACCCGCGGCGAATTCGCACTCTTGGAGATGCGCGGCAACACATTCCTATCCGACAAGTTCGATTCGCTCGCGATCACCTGCTCAAGACATTGACATACCGCAGTCACTTGACCGACGCCGACATCCTGGCAACGGTGTATTACCTGCTATGGCAGGACTGGATCGAGGAAGCGCAGGCGGCCTTTAGCCGCGTCGATCCGGACCTCGTGCCGACGAAGTTGCAGTACGATTACTGCGCCGCCTACATGGCAATGTTCGAGGAGAACCCGGTCAAGGCCCGCTCGATCGCGGCCAGGTATCTCGGCCACCCGGTCGATCGCTGGCGGAACACGTTCACCGCGGTCATTAACCCCATCGACGAGGCGAGCGGCAAAGGCCCGCGCGTCGCCGACCCGGACGACAAGGGGCAGAACCCGGGCGCCACCGGGCCGGCGACGCGCGAGGCCGTCGCCGCCGCCGTCGCCGCGGTCCGCAAGGAGCTGCGCGCCGGGGGAGAGGTGTCGGCTGGTTGGCTCGATGTCATTGCTTTGAGGGCCGTCAGTAAGCCGAGCGTCGATAGAATCTCGCAATGCGGTTCTTCCAATTGCTGTTCTGGCTGCTGGTCCGCGGGCTCTATCGCTTTCGCGTCTACGGCCGCGACGCTATCCCCGCGGCCGGCGGCTGCCTCATCGTTTGCAACCGCGTCAGCCTGCTCGACCGCATCGTGCTGCAAGCCGCCTGCCCTCGGCTGCTCGTCATGGCCGCGGACCTGATTCTCGATGCCGACGATGCTGTCGCTTCGCTAACTGGCGGGGAACCGGTGCTGGTCTTCCCCGAAGGCGCGATGACGCGCAGCGGCCACTTGCTTCCCTTCGACCCGTGCCTCGTTTTGATCCTGGAGCGAATGCCCCCGGAAACGCCGGTGATCGCCGCGTGTACGGATGGATTGTGGGGAAGCCGGTTCAGTTACCGCGACGGGCAGTTCTTGAAAGCCCGCAGCAAGGGCCGGAGCATTGTCACTTGCTTGGGCTGCGTGCTCTTACTATTGCGGCCGCGCGGTTTCCGCCGCCACGTTGGCGTGATGTTCGGCAAAACAACGGCTCGCACGGCGCCGGAACTTCGCCTCGCGGTGCAGGAACTCGCGGCCGATCTCGCCATTCGCCAAAGCGAATTCCTGCCGCTCGTGCACCGCACTTTCATTGCCAATGCCGTTCGTCTTCGCAATCTATTTCGGTCGTACGTCATCGATAACGCCGCCGGCGAACGCATCCTGACGTGGGGAAAAATGTTCGTGGCGGCAATGTGCGTGACGCGCTATTTGCGAAAGCGCCTCGGCCCGGAACAGAATGTCGGCGTCTGGTTGCCGACCAGCCTCGGCGGGGCGCTCGCCAACCTCGCCATCGCCTTCCTTCGAAAAACGTCCGTCAACCTGAATTACACAGCCGGCCCGGACGCGGTGCAATCGGCGGCCCGCCAGGCCGGGCTCCGCACCATCATCACTTCCAAACGCTTCATCCTCCGCTTCTCGCTGGAACTGCCGCCGGACATCGAACGCATTTACCTGGAAGACGTGCTCGCCGCCGTCACCAAGGGGCAGCAGGTTCGCACGTTCCTGATGGCCCTGTCGCTGCCCGCGTGGTTCATCGATCGCTGCCTGCTCGGACTGCACCGCCACCGCCCGGACGATGTGCTGACCATCGTCTTTTCCAGCGGCAGCACGGGCGAGCCGAAGGGCGTGGTGTTGACGCATCGCAACGTCGGGTCGAACGTGCATGCCGCGATCGACACGATCCAGATTCGCCGCGACGACCGCTTGCTCGGCGTGTTGCCGTTCTTCCACAGTTTCGGCTACACGGTGGCGCTGTGGGCGCCGCTGGTGGCCGGCGCCTCGGCGATCTATTCGCCCGACCCGCGCGCCGCCAAGGAAGTCGGCATCCTCGTCCGCAAGCACGCCGCCACGCTGATGCTCAGCACGGCGACGTTCCTCCGCTTTTACATTCGCCGCTGCGGCGCAGAGGATTTCCGTTCGATTCGCATCTTAATCTGCGGCGCCGAGAAGTTGCCTGTGAAGTTGCAGGACGAGTTCCAGGCGAAGTTCGGCGTGTTGCCGCTGGAAGGATACGGTTGCACGGAGTTGTCGCCGGTCGTCTCGACGAACTTGCCAGACGTGATGCTCGATGGCATTTCGCAGCGGTGCAACTGCCGCGGCACGGTGGGGCAGCCGATCCTCGGCGTCGCCATGCGAGCCTTCACGCAAGAGACCCGCGAGCCGCTTCCCGCGGACACCGAAGGCATACTCTGCGGCAAGGGGCCGAACGTGATGCTCGGCTACCTGCACCAACCCGATAAGACCAAGCAGGCCATCGTCGATGGCTGGTATTCCACGGGCGACGTCGGTTTGATCCAGGCGGATGGTTTTATCAAGATCACGGGCCGCGTCAGTCGCTTTGCAAAGATTGCCGGCGAAATGGTGCCGCTCGAACGGATCGAGGAGGAACTGCACGAGGCGATCGGCGGCGGCGATCGCGTTCTGACCGTGGCGGCCGTGGCGGACGAAAAGCGCGGCGAACGCCTGGTCATCCTCTTCTTGCCGGAACTGGAAGGGAAGCTGGAAGGGCTATTGGGGGCGCTGAGCGGCCGGGTGCCGAACTTGTGGGTTCCGGACTCGCGCGATTGCCGCCGCGTCGAGGCTCTGCCGCTACTCGGCAGCGGCAAGCTCGATTTGAAGCGCGTGGGCGAACTGGCGCGCGAACTCACTTCGGACCGCAATTGACACCGGTTTTGATTGGAGTTTAAAGTCCGCGGATTAGCCGCGACCCAACGGGGAGCGCGAGACTTTCGCGCTCCCCGTTGGGTCGCGCCTGCTGACCGTCAGGAAAGCAATGACAATGTAACAACCACTTACAACCTCCCCCCTCGTGGGGGAGGTCGCCGACGAGCGAAGCGAGTCGGCGGGTGGGTGTTCTAATCTGCTGAAAGGATGCCCCCCACCCGCCGAACGTCGTCTCTGCGAGACGACATTCGTCGACCTCCCCCACAAGGGGGGAGGTGTAAGAGGGCTTCAGGGAGTGTCTTTGCTTTCCCGACAATCAGTAAACGAAAACGATACCAATGGGGTTCGCAGGGATGGCGGTCGCTGTGTGCGGCGTGGTGTTCGCGCTGGCCGTACTCGGCATGGCCGCCGCGCGCGATCGCCTCGGTATCGGAACGCTCCGCGAAGCGATCGTGGTGGCTGCCGCGCTCGTCGGCGCCTTCGTCGCGGCCGTCACGGAAGCGCTCGGCGCATTCGAGCTACTGCGGTTCGCGCCCATCTTCATCTCGTGGTTCGTCGCGGCTTTGTTCCTCGGAATCATCGTATTACGCTATGGCCACAACTTGCGCGGCTGGTGGAAAGCCTCCGAGCCATTCACGTGGACCCAGCGGCTCCTGCTCGCGGCGATTGCCGTCATCGTCGCCGCGTCTGGAACCGTGGCCATCCTTTGCCCACCTAGCAACTACGATGTCGCCCTCTATCACTTGCCGCGGCAACTGCAATGGCTGCAGCAAGCGAGCACCGCCCACTTCCCCACGCAGGATTATCGGCTCACCGTTAACCCGCCGTTCGCCGAGTTCGTCGGCTTGCACCTGCTGGCCCTATCGGGCACCGATCGGCTGGCCACCGTGGAATCGTGGTTGGCGATGCTTTTGACGCTGGCGGCAGTGTCGCTCGTTGGCCGCGAATTGGGCCTTTCCCGCACCGGGCAACTGCTTGCAGCCCTGTTCGCGGCCACGGTGCCCGTCGGCTTCCACGAAGCGGCCAACGGCAAGAACGACTGGTGGGTGGCATTCTGGCTGGCGGCCAGCAGCTACTGGGTGCTGCGCGTCGGCAAAGCCGGGCGCGTTCGCCGCATGGAAGCCGTTTGTGCCGGCCTTTCGATGGGACTGCTCTTGTTCACGAAAGGGACGGGCGGCATCTTCGCGATTCCCCTGGTTCTCATGGGCGGCCTGGCCCTGGCTCTGCGCCGGCCAAACGGCTGGCTGGCGGCCTTGCTCATCACGGCTTGCTTGACCCTTTTGCCCAGCCTCGGCCACTGGTCGCGGAATTTCAATTCCTACGGATCGGTGAGCGGCAAGACGTTCGGCCTGGAGAACGAATGGCATTCGCCGGCGGTATTGGCGTCCGGGATGGTGCGGAATGTCGGGATGCATTTGGCGTCGCCCCGGCCGGCATGGAATCGCAAGGTCGATAAGTACGTTCGCCGAGCGCACGGCTGGCTCGGGCTTGGAACCGCCGACCCGCACACCACCTGGCTCGGCATCCCGTTCACCGTGGAATATCGGCCGTGCCAAGAAGACGTTGCCACGGCCCCCGTTCATACCGTACTCTTGCTCGCCGCGATGGCGGCCCTGCTGCCCACCGCGCTGCGGGAGCGAAGCTGGGCCATGTACTTGCTGGCCGTGACGGGTGGATTCGTGGCGTTCTGCGTCGTCTTCAAGTGGCAGCCGTGGCACCCGCGCTTGCACTTGCCCTGCTTCGCGCTCGGCAGCGTCGCGTTCGCTTGGCTGATGACGCAATCCCGATTGCGCTGCCTGATGCCGGTGGCCGTAATCGCCCTCGTGGGCTCGGTGGTTCCAGTGGCACTCGGTTCGTCGGCGCGGTCGCTGGGGCGGGAGGGGCCGAATGTGTCCGCCAGCACGGCGGACGAATTGCGGTTCTTCGATCGCGGCGACCTGCTAGCCGATGCCCGCGCGGTTGTCGAGCGAATTCGGGCCAAGGAAGCCGGCAATGTCGATTTGATTAACCAGGAACCGGTTCCGTGGGAACACCCGATTGCGTTGTGGTTGCGGCAAGGGAAGCATC
>DATNBQ010000374.1:0-15530 GCA_035571955.1 Urbifossiella sp.
ACACGACTGAAACATGAGGCACTATTGAGGCACCGGCGTCCTATTATGGCCGGTGCCGAGCGGTCAAGATCGCCGCAAGTGCTTGCAGTATTTGAGCGAGGACGACGGGACTCGAACCCGCAACCACCGGATCGACAGTCCGGTACTCTAACCAATTGAGCTACGTCCCCAGATGGTGCCGATCTGCCGTTTCGCGGCCACTCGAAACGAACGGTCGGCTGCCGAAACAGCCGACCGGATCACCCGGTCATCCTACCGCGCCAACACCCTCTGGCAAGGTCGCCAAAACCTCAGCCTCAATTCAGAGAGCTTGTCCATCCGAAAAAGGTTCGAGCCTAAATCGATCACATCTTGAGCATGCCGACCTTCTTCGCATAGTGGAAGATGCCGCCGGCTTCCAGAATCGGGGCGACTTCCCCGAGCGGCGCCAGTTCCCATTTGTCGCCCGTCGTCGTGTTGCTCAGCGTGTGGGCCGCCAAATCGATGGCGACCTCGTCGCCGGTGCAAATCTGATCGATGAGTCGGGTCTTCGATTCGATAGGGATGAGATAGCCACCATTGACGGAATTGCGGTAGAAGATGCGCGCGTAGAATTCGGCGACCACGGCGGCGATGCCGGCGGCGGCCAGCGCGATCGGCGCGTGTTCCCGGCTCGATCCGCAGCCGAAGTTCTTGCCGCCGATCACGATGCGGTAAGGGGAAACGAACTCGTCGGCCGGGGCGTGGAATGGCACATGCCCCTTGGGCAGCCCGGCAGCATCGTCCGGGACGCCGCTGAGCGCGAACTTGCCGAACATTTTGTACTCGGCGGGAATCGACGGGTTATACGTCAGGTATTGGGCCGGAATGATCTGGTCGGTATCGACGTTGTCGCCGAGCACGTAGGCCTTGCCCTCGATCCGCTGCAGCATGATGTCACTCGCGAAAATGGCTGGGTGCGGCTACTTTATGCAGGAACCGCTGGAGAATCCAGAAGGAGATTCAGCCAAGCGAGGCAGTCTCGCGATCGATCTCGGCAAGTTCCAGCCCGGAGGCTAATTCACGGTCATTGAGTAACAAGAATCGTGTAGTCTTAAACTTAAAGGGCGGCGGAATTGACTGATAGGAGGCGCCTTTCATGTTGTTAGCGCGGCGCGATTTCCTGCGCGTGGGAACGGTGGCCGTCGCGGCACTCGGCGCTTCCCCGGCGCTGGCCGCCCCACGGCAAAAGCCGCGCTCCGTCATCCTCATCTTCCTCGATGGCGGCACGAGCCACATCGATCTCTTCGACATGAAGCCGGAGGCGCCGGCGGAGATTCGCGGACCATTCCGGCCGATCGCCACCTCGGTTTCCGGCGTCCGCGTCTGCGAGCACCTCCCCCGGCTCGCCAGGCGAATGCATCAGTTGCTCCAACTGCGATCGGTCCACCACACCGATGGGATCCACGATCCCGCCGTCTACCTCACTCTCACCGGCAAGCGGCACCCGACGCCGCTGGGCGGTTTGAAGACCTCGCCCGACGACGATCCGCATATCGGTGGATTATTCGCCGCCCTTGCCCCGAACCGCCCGGCTGCGGTGCCCGGATGGTTCGAACTGCCCGAGACGATGAAGATGGACGGCCGCACGCTGCCGGGGCAAAATGGCGGGTTTCTCGGCCATGCCGCCGATCCGTTCCGCTGCCCAGTCGCGGCGGACGGTTCGGTTCACGCGCCGAATCTCGATCTTCCCGAGGGCGTGGCGGCCGATCGGCTCTTGCTTCGCGGCAACTTGCGAACCGTCCTCGACCGCAGGTTGGCGGCCATCGATGCCAACGCGTTCGATGCCGTTCGCGGTCAAGCCGTCGAGTTGCTTGCTTCACCGAGGTTCCGAACGGCCTTCGATCTCGGCAAGGAACCCGATGCGACGCGCGATCGCTTCGGCCGCCACCGCCAAGGGCAAAGCGTCTTACTGGCGCGGCGTCTCGTCGAAGCCGGGGCTCGCTTCGTCACGGTCTATTGGGGCCGCGAGCAACAAGATTGGGCCGATGGCGTGAAGGGGCGTTTCGCGAACAACCCGTGGGATACGCATCGCAATCACTTTCCGCTCTTGAAGGAATCGCTTTTGCCGCGCGCGGATCAAACCTTGTCGGCCCTTCTCGACGACTTGAGCGATCGCGGCCTTGGGGAAGAAGTAATGGTGGTGTGGATGAGCGAGTTCGGTCGGACGCCGCGGATCACCAAGCCGTGGGCGAGCCGCGATCACTGGCCTTCGGCGAATACGATCCTCTTCGCGGGAGGCGGCGTCGCCGGCGGCCACGTGCTCGGCCGCACCGACGCCAAGGCGGCCTCCGTGGTGGACTTCCCCGCGACGCCTGCGGATGTGGTGGCGACGATCCTGACCGCGCTCGGTTGCCAGGACCACGAAATCCACTCGCGCGATGGGCGGCCGCTAACCGCTTGCACCGGCGCGCCGATCGACCGCATCTATTCGGGGTGACCTGCGACCCCGTCATCAAGAAATTAACCACAGATGCACAGAGACACCGAGAGAAAAGAACATCGAGGGAAAAGACAACACCCGCGGATCTCTCTGTGACTTTGTCTGGATTTCTCTGTGTCTCTGTGCCTCCGTGGCTGGTTTTAACGAGCGAAATCCGGAAAGTGTCGATTGACCGTACAATCCCCTCATGGACGCGCACACGCTGGAATTGCTGCAATTCGACAAGGTTCGGGAACTGGTCGCGGGGTATGCCGCGTCGTCGCTCGGCGCGGAACTGGCCCGGCAAATCGAACCGTCCACCGATCTCGAAACCATTCGCGGCGAACTCAACCTCGTTACCGAAATGAGCACGGCGCTTGGGTTGGGTCAAGCGCCGCCGTTCGCCGGCTTGCACGAAGTTCGGTTGCTCGCGCGCCGGGCCGCCATCGGCACGATGCTGACGGCCGAGCAATTGCTCGAGGTCGGCGAAACGCTCGGCTGCACGGGGGCCATTTACCGCTATCGGATGCGGCTTGCCGAGCACCTTGCCGGGCTCATCGAAATGCTCGCCGGCATCGAAGACCTGGGCATCGTCGGCAAATCGATCGGCGGCTGCATCGACGGCCGCGGCCACGTGCTCGACATGGCCAGCCGCGACCTCGCCGCCGTTCGTCAAAAGCTTTTCGACCTCGATGAAAAGGTCAAGGCGGAACTCAAGCGCTTGCTCCGCGACCCGAAGCTTCGGGAAATCCTCAGTTACCCGAACGCCACAGTCAGCGGCGAACACCACGTCTTGCCCGTAATGGCGAACCATCGGCACAAGGTGCCCGGCGTCGTCCACCGGGTCAGCGGCACCGGCGAAACGATCTTCGTGGAACCGGCGAGCATCGCTAACCTCAGCGCCGATCGCGAATCGCTGAAGGCCGAGGAAGAGCGCGAGGTGAATCGAGTGCTGCGGCGACTCTCGAGCGAGGTGGGCCGCGTCGCCCGGCCGCTCGGCTACGCCCTGGAGGTGATTGCCAAGCTCGACCTCATTACCGCGAAGGCCCGTTATAGCCGCGATTTCCGCATGTGGGCCCCGGACGTGAATGCCGACGGCCGCCTCTGGCTCCGCCAGGCCCGGCATCCGCTTCTGGAATCGCTCCTCCGGAACGAGCCCGAACCGCGCGCCGTGGTCCCGATTGAAGTCCGCCTCGGTATCGGCTTCAACATGCTCGTGGTCACCGGGCCGAATACGGGCGGCAAGACCGTGGCGCTCAAGACGACCGGATTGCTGTGCCTCATGGCCCAGTGCGGCTTGCACATCCCCGCCGGAGAAGGCAGCCAGGTGCCCGTTTTTCAGCATATTCTCGCGGATATCGGCGACGAACAGAGCCTCGAGCAATCGCTCAGCACGTTCAGTTCGCACATCTCGCGGATCGCCTCGATCTTCGCGATTGCCAACGACAGGAGCCTCGTGCTCCTGGATGAACTCGGGGCCGGCACCGACCCGACGGAAGGGGCGGCTCTCGGCCGGGCGATCCTGGATCAACTCGACGCGGTCGGCTGCCGGGCCATCGTCACGACCCACCTCGGCGACTTGAAGACTTATGCCTTCAACAACGACCGTGCCGAGAATGGGGCCGTCGAGTTCGACGTGGAAACAATGCGGCCGACCTATCGATTGCTGATCGGTCAATTCGGGATGAGCAACGCCTTGAAGATCGCGCGGCGGCTGAAGTTGCCCCGCGAGCTACTGAAGAAGGCCCATCGCTATTTGAAACGGCGCAAGGGCAAGACCGGCGACCTTGTTCGTTTGCAGGAACTTCGCGAGGAGGCCGAAAAGGCGCGGGAAGAGGCCTTGGCGGCGCAGCATGCGGCGGCCCGCGAGAGGGAAGAATTCGCTCGCCGTGCCGCCGCCCTCGACCGCGAGGCGAAACAGAAAGCGGAACTTCAGGAACTCCGCGCTAGCCTGAAGGCGAACGACGTTGTGAGGGTGTCGCGGTTCGACCGGTCGGGGAAAGTGGTCCGCGTCGATGCCAAGAAGCAAACCGTAACGGTGAGCGTCGGCCTCGGCCAGTGGGAAGTGCCGTTTGGGGAGATATTCCCGGCGGAGTAAGTGGCGGCTCGGATTGAAAAATGAGAAGACCTTAGCGGTTGTGCCGAAGCCAACTTGACAGTCTTTGCCCAGCCCCTACAATTCGCAAAGCATGAACGGATTCATGCACCGATTAAGGCTCTAGGAGAGAGCCGCGGCACTGCTCGAGGCTTCCCACCCCACCCTCAAGGCGCATCACACCGGCCAGGCCGGCTTCTTCGAAGCCCGCGCCACTCGTCCGGTCTCGCCTGCTCCACCAAGCACCGGGTTGCCTGGGAACTCGACCACGCCAACGTCCGTTCGACCCGCGGATTCAAGCTCTGACAACTGCCGCGATTGCCCCATGTCTGTTGCCCGGCCGACCTTCCGGCCGCGGGGCGATTTCGGCCGTGACCGCAGGTGATCCCGTGCCGTCCGATCCGGTGGAGCTTACCAAGCAGATCAAGGCCGCCAGCGACATCGTCGCCGTGGTCGGCAGTTACCTTGCGCTCAAACCGGCCGGCCCAACTTTCAAAGCCCTTTGTCCGTTCCACGGCGATTCCCGCCCCTCGCTCGACGTCGATCCGCGCCGCCAACGCTACCGCTGCTGGGCCTGCGGCAAACATGGCGATGTGATTACGTTCGTCCAGGAAATGGAGAAAGTCGGGTTCAAGGAAGCCCGCATCATCTTGGCGAATCGCGCGGGCATCAAGCTGGACCACACGCCGTCGCCGCAGGACCAGGCCCGGGTGCGGCTGCTCGGCGTCATGAACTGGGCCCAGGAAAAGTACCAGCGCTGCCTGCTCGACGATCCGGCCGCCGAGACCGCCCGCAAATACCTCGGTTCCCGCAAGCTTTCGGGCAAGGCCGTCCGCGATTTCGGCCTCGGCTTCGCCCCGCTCGATGGCGACTGGCTCGTTCAGCACGCTTCGCGCGAACGGATGGCGTCCGACGTACTCATCGAGCTCGGATTAACGGCCTTGCGTCAGGAAGGCCGGGGATGTTACGACCGTTTCCGCGATCGCGTGATGTTTCCGATTCGCGACATTCAAGGGCGGCCGGTGGGCTTCGGGGGGCGAATCTTGCCCGAGTCGCCCTATGCAAGCCGGGCTCCGAAATACTACAATTCGGCTGAAACTCCGCTCTTCTCGAAGAGCGAGCTCCTTTACGGCCTCGACCTCGCCCGCCATGCCGGCGCCGCGGTCGGCTACCTCGCGGTCGTCGAGGGGTACACGGATGTGATGATGGCGCACCAGTGCGGCGTGCCGCAAGTGGTCGCCACCATGGGAACCGCGCTCAACGCCCGGCACGTGGCTCAGTTAAGGCGTTACGCCCCCAAGGTCGTCCTCGTTTACGATGCCGATGCCGGCGGCATGACCGGCGTCGATCGAGCCCTCGAAATCTTCGTTTCCCAGGACGTGGAACTGGCCGTCGCGGTGCTGCCGGACGGCCTCGACCCGTGCGACTTGCTCTCGCAGTCCGATGGCGTGGAGGTGTTCAACAAGGTGCTCGCCGGGGCCGTCGACGCCCTCGATTTCAAGCTGAACCGCCTGCTCGAACGCGACCCGCATCCCTCCGTGGAGGCGACCCGGCGAATCATCGACGCGGTTCTCAGGATCATGGCCGGGGCGCCGGCGCTCAAGAGCCAGACCAGTCAGGTGAAGCAGGAACTGATCGTGACGCGGTTGGCCCAGCGGCTCGGCTTGCGGCACGAGACGGTCTGGTCGCGGTTCGGCGAATTGAATCGGGAGCGCAAGGCGAGCGGCGACCGTGATGTCGCCGTTCCCGATGCGGTTGCTGTTCCGTCAGAACCCACCGGTCCGCGGTTCAGCGCCGAGAAGCAGTTGCTCGACCTGCTTTTGGCGTTCCCGCAGTTCGTGTCCGTCGCCTCCGTGGCGATTTCGCCCGAAGCGATCGGCCACACCGGCCTGCGGCGGATGCTGGTCGAACTGTATGCGATCCACGCGGCCGGCGCGGCCCCAGACATGGACATCGTCCGCGAGAAACTCCACGACCGCCCCGATTTGTACGATGCGGCCGAGAAGTGCCGCGAAGTCGGCAGCCACATGACGGAACCCGAACAGAACCTGGAACGGATTCTCGGTTGGTTCGCCAATCAGAAAGTGAACGCCGAGGAGAAGGCATTGACCGCGAAACTGAAGGGCGACGGCCTCGACCCGGAGGAAGCGGCCGATTTGTTGCGGAGATTGCAGGCAAGGAAATAAGCCGAGATTAGCCGCGAGGCGGAGTCTGCGGAGCCGAGCGCGACGCTCGGCCTGGAACACTCGAGTTCGACACCGTGAGAACACGATCCGTCCGGCGCGGTCCCCGCGGACTGCCGGCGGTTGGCCTTGGGAGGGGTTCGGATGGACTGGAAGACCGACGAGACGATCCAGGCGCTCTTGAAGCGCGGTAAGGACACCGGATCGCTCACTTACGACGAGGTCAATGCCGCCTTACCCGAAGGCAGCCCCGGCGTGCCCGAATCCGACCGCCTCGAAAGCATCCTCGAACTGCTCGAACAGAACGGCATCAGCATCATCGACGAAGCCGATACCGAGGAGCGCGAGGAGACGCAGGACATCCTCAACGAGGTGCTGATCGCCGAAGTCGAACCGAACCCGTTCGAGGACGCGGACGGCGATGGCCGCCACATCGACGACCCCGTTCGCATGTACCTCACGCAGATGGGCGAAATCCCGCTGCTGTCGCGCGACAAGGAAATCGCGCTGGCCCGCAAGATTGAAGTCACGCGCCGCCGCTTCCGCCGCAAAGTCCTCGAATGCGATTACGCCCTGCGCCAGGTCGTCGAAACCCTCAAGCGCGTTCACACCGGCGATCTTCCCTTCGACCGCACCATCAAGGTGTCGCAGACCGAGAACCTGGAGAAGGACAAGATTCTCCAGCGGATGCCGCACAACCTGCGGACCCTCGAACCGCTGATGGAATCGAACGTCGAGGACTTCCAGCAACTGGGCGACGAGCGGTGCAGCGAGCGCGATCGCGACATCATCCGCGAGCGGCTCCGCCTGCGCCGCCGCAAGACCGTCATGCTCGTCGAGGAACTCTCCATCCGCACGCAAAAAGTGCAGCCGCTCATGAAGAAGATGGAGCAGATCAGCCACCGGATGACGGAACTCGAACAGGAGATGGCGGGCTTGCGCGGCTGCCGCTCCGCCAAGGAAGAACGCGCCAACCTCGAAAAGGAACTGCAAGACCTGATGCTGATCACGCTGGAGGAACCGGCCAGCCTGCGCAAGCGCGTCGGCATTATGAAGCAGCGCTTCTCGGAATACGAGCAGGCCAAGCGCGAACTCTCCGGCGGCAACCTCCGCCTCGTCGTTTCCATCGCCAAGAAGTACCGCAATCGCGGCCTCAGCTTCCTCGACCTCATCCAGGAAGGGAACACCGGGCTGATGCGGGCCGTGGACAAGTACGAGCATCGCCGCGGCTTCAAGTTCAGCACCTACGCGACGTGGTGGATTCGCCAGGCCATCACCCGGGCCATCGCCGACCAGGCCCGGACAATCCGCATTCCCGTGCACATGATCGAGACCATGTCCAAGCTGCGGAACGTCTCGAAGAAGTTGCTGCAGGATATGGGCCGCGAGCCGACCATTGAAGAAACCGCGAAGGCGGCCGGCTACACGCTCGAGGAAACCAAGCGGGTGCTCAAGATCAGCCGCCAGCCGATCAGCCTCGACCGCCCCGTCGGCGAAAGCGAAGACAGCTACTTCGGCGATTTCATCGAGGATAATTCGGTCGATTCGCCGGTGAGCGCCGCGACCAACGAGATGCTCAAGGACAAGATCGAGGGCGTGCTGAAGACGCTGACTTATCGCGAGCGCGAGATCATCAAACTGCGTTACGGTCTGGGCGACGGCTACACGTACACGCTGGAAGAAGTGGGCCGCATCTTCAAGGTGACGCGGGAACGCGTCCGCCAGATCGAGGCCAAGGCCGTCCGCAAGTTGCAGCACCCGGTCCGCAGCCGCCAACTCGAAGGCTTCCTCGACGGCGTGAAGCGCGGTGTGTGAAAGCAAGTTTTAGCCGCGACCCGATTCCCTGGCGGGCCATCGCAATGATGGCCCGTTCTCATCTTGCGATTATTCCCACTGGGAATATGATTCGAGTGGGCATGCCGCGCATGGAGAGTCCCCTTCCATGCGGCAAATCCAATCGACCGCGACCTACGATCGCCGTCTCAAACAGTTCGCGAAGAAATACCCGCGTGAGCTGGCGGCCATGCTCGACAACCTCGACACGTACGTGAGTTCGCTCCAGGCCGGCGGCAAGCCCCATCAAATCCGGCATGGCTTCATGCATGGCGAAACCCACGGCGCGATCGCCATCGATCAAAAAGGCGCCTCCGGCAAGCCGAAGCAAACGCGTCTCTACCTTTATGCCGATGCGGACACCCAATTGCTCTATCTGATCACAATCGGCGACAAACAATCGCAGCGAGAGGATAACGCCGCCTGTCGGGAACTCATCGTGGAGTTGAGAAATGAAAAGCAAGAATCGCAAGACTTACGCGAGCGTCCTGGAGATGACGCGGAGCCTATTGGAGAATGAGGCGCCGGAGTTCGTCTCCGACTTGGAAGAACGGCTCAAGGCCCGGCAGCTCGTAAAGATGCTTGTCGTCCTGCGCGCCCGTGCCAACCTCTCTCAACTCGAACTGGCCAAGCGAATCGGTTGCGGGCAATCGAGGATTTCCAAACTCGAAAACGGCGTCGATTCCGATGTCTCGTTCGGCGATGTCTGGGGGTATCTGCAAGCGACGGGCCATGCCGCGACGCTGGTGGTCGTGCCGAAAATCCAGTCGAAGCGGCGAAAACAGCCCTCCGACGGCATTCGAGTGATTGTCTAACCGCTCTGCCGCGCGGCTCTCACCTCGCTCCGCGCGGCATAGAATGGTGCGGCATTCCTCCGAGGGCCGCAAACATGATCCATTTCGCCGGCGAACGCAACTTTGCCATTCCCCTGGCCACCGCCTTCGCCAAACTCAGCGACGCGGCGTTTCTCGTCGCGTGCGTGCCGGACGCCAAGATCGCCGAGGCGTCCGCCGATCGCGCCGTCTGGAAATTGAAGCCGAAATTGTCGTTCGTTACCGGGACGCTCGATGCCGTGCTCACGGTCACTAGCCGTGAGCCGGAGAAGCTGGCCGCGTTCCACATCGCCACCAGGGCCATCGGCGCCGGCAGCGCCGTCACCGCGACGCTTCAGTTCAGCGAACCTGCGGCCGGCGGAACGCTGGTCCAGTGGACCGCGGATTTGATGGAAGTGACGGGGCTCTTGAAGATGGTTCCGAAGGGGCTCTTGCAGGGAACCGCCGAGAAGGTGATCGACGATATGTGGACGGCCATTGCGGCGAAACTGTAAGGCCGTTGCATCGGGCAGGCGTTGCGGCCACAATAGGCCAACTTCCTTTTGGAGCCGCCGATGCGCATCTTCTTCGGGATTGTCCTGAGCGCGGTCATTTGGACGGCACTTCAAGCGCCGGTTCAAGCGCAGGACAAGTCGGATCATTTGCCGCGGGGAGCGATTTTTCGCCTCGGTTCAACGGCATTCCAATCGAACCGGCTGATCACGGGCCTCGTGGTGTTGCCGGGCGGCAAGCAAGCCGTCACCGCCGATGACAGCGGCCTGACACTGTGGGATCTGGCCACCGGCGCCCGAGTGGCATCGGCCGCGAAGCCGGCTGAAGCAATCGCACCGGATCGCCCCCGCCGCGGCTTTGGAACGACATTGCCGCGAACGACCGCGCCGCGAACGACATCGCCCCTGCGATTCGTCAATCAGCACAACGGATCGCTGGCCGCGCTGCCCGACGGCAAGGGTCTCGTTTGGTGGAACAAGGGGGGATTCTCCGAACCGGGCGGCTACAGCAGCGTTTCCTTGCCTTTCGATGGCAAAGCTCCAAGGACGCTTTCCTCGCGCGGTTTCGGGTCGCGAGCCAATTTGCCTTCGGGGATCGTTGTGGCCGCGGGCGAACCGTTTGCTCTTTCCGATCGAGGCCGGTTAACCTCGTTCCAGCAGGATCGCCTCGGCTGGACGGAGCTTCGCACGACTCCGCCAGTCGCTGGAGATCGGTTGGCAATCGCGGCGGGCGGATCGATCGTCGCTTACGGCGGCGAGGACGAACGCATCCGCCTGTGGGACGCCGAGCACCAGAGGCGTTTGACTCCCCTCGATTCGGGCGCCGTGCAAGCATTGGCGATCTCTGGGGACGGCAGGATTCTGGCGGCCAGTAGCCGAGGAACCGAAGGGAAGACATTGCAAGTCTGGGACATTGCCTCGCGCAAACAACTGGGCGTCTGGAACGTCTCACCGGCGCACATCGCACTGTCTCCCACCGGGAAATACCTCGCGACTGCCTCGGGAAAAGTCGTTGAGCTTTACGATGTCAAGACCGCCAAACTGGTCCGTCGCTTTCCGCTGACGGGCGATTTGATTTCCTTGCTCGAGTTCTTACCCGATGAGCGCGCTCTACTCGCGGCCGGTCGGGAAGGATGTGTTCACAAACTCGAATTGGCCAACGGCCCAGGCGTCGACCGCCGTCCGCTTTCGTCGCTCGTCGCCGTGCAATTTCTTCCGGAAGGCGGCCTGATTACCGGCGGCGCCGATGGCATCGTCCGCATCTGGAACGACGCGGGGAAGGAGCTTCGTCAACTCACTGCGGAAATTGACGGGATTGAGGCCATGCTGCTCTCGCCGGACGGCAAGACTCTGTTCACCGGCGGCTCAGGGCAGGCGCACGTTCGCGCCTGGAATGTCGCCTCGGGGAAGCAACTGCGCGAGTTGCTCGTCGACGATGCCAGCTCCCTGAATGCTTTGGCATTGAACGGCAAGCTGCTCGCCATCGGTGTCTCGATGAGCGGCATCCACATTGTGAAGGCCGATTCCTTCGAGCGCGTCTGTGTTCTTAAGAAAGCCGCCAACAGCGACTTAATACGGGGCGGCATACCGGAAGCTATCGGCTTCGCGGCCGGCGGCCGCCTCCTCTCGCGACAGAGCTCCGAGTTCACAATTTGGGATGTCGCCAAACAAGCCGAAATTCGCATCATCAAGGAGCGAGCCAGTTCGCCCGTTCTGTCAGTCCGGCTCAGCAGGTTCCCCAAGTTGGCCGTGTCGCCGGACGGTGCTACCTTCGCGGCGCCATATGACCCTCCGCGAGTTGCAAAGGGGTTCGCCGATATTCCGCTCCGGCGCAATCCGCGCGCACAAATGGGCCACTCTCTCGGAATCTGGAGCACCGAGACCGGCAAGCTCCTGGATTCGTTCGAACTGCCACAGGCCGCTCCACTATTGAGCATCGCTTACCATCCCAACGGTGGGCTCGTGGCTGTCGGCGACGAAAAGGGAAGGGTTTGGCTCGTCGATATCGCCACCAAGGCCGCTCTGCGGTTGCTCGACGGCCACTCCGGGCCGGTGTTGAGCCTGGCCTTCTCCCCGGACGGCAAACGGCTCGTTTCCGGCAGCGCCGACACCACGGCCATCGTCTGGAAGATCGAGTAACCGGAACCTTGTTTTGAGCCCCTTATGAAAATCGTTCGCGTCGAAACGCACGTCTGCCACGCCCGGATGCGCAACTGGATCTTCGTCAAAGTGCTCACCGATGTGGACGGCCTATTCGGCTGGGGGGAAGCGACACTCGAATGGCACACGCGGGCCGTGGTCGGGGCCATCGAGGATTGCGCCGAACTCATTCGCGGCGAAGACCCGACCCGCATCGAACACCTCTGGCAGATGATGTATCGCCAGCATTTCTGGCACGGGCACGGCGTCGTCCGCGCCACGGCCATCGCCGGCATCGACATCGCCCTCTGGGACATCTTGGGCAAGGTGTGCGGCGTCCCGTGCTCGAAGCTGTGGGGCGGCCCGGTTCGCGATCACGTCCGCACCTATTGCCATCTCGGCGGCGGCAAAATGGAAGACTTCTACGAGACCGCGGTGGAAGATGCGAAACACTTCGCCGACCTGGCACGGCAAGCCGTCGCCGATGGATTCACCGCCTTCAAAACCATGGCCGTGCCGTCGACCATGCCGCTCGAAGGGTTGAAGCCGATCCGGGCGGCGGAGAAGTGCGTGTCGGCCATGCGCGATGCCGTCGGCGACGACTACGACATCATGGTCGATTGCCACGCCCGGCCATCGCCGGCGATGGGCCTGCAATTCGCCAAGGCCCTCGAACCGTACGGGCTTTATTTTTTCGAGGAACCGTGCTGGCCGGAATGCGTGGACGGTTTGGCGATGATCAGCAGGGCCGTGAGCACGCCGATCGCGACTGGCGAGCGAGTGACGAACAGTGCGGCGTTCCAGGAGCTTTTCGCGGCGCGGGCCTGCGAGGTTTGCCAGGTGGACATCACGCATTGCGGCGGCCTGAGCGAGGCCAGGC
This sequence comes from Urbifossiella sp., assembly GCA_035571955.1. Classification (GTDB taxonomy): domain Bacteria; phylum Planctomycetota; class Planctomycetia; order Gemmatales; family Gemmataceae; genus Urbifossiella. The sequence continues at coordinate 12,895 of DATNBQ010000374.1, forward strand.
GGATCGCGGCGCTGGCCGAGACGCACCGCATCGCGCTTGCGCCGCACAACCCGCAGGGCCCCGTGAGCACCGCGGCCAGCCTCGAGTTCGGCTTCTCGCAACCGAGCTACATTATCTGCGAGACGGTGCATGCCGACGTGCCGTGGCGTTCTGATGTGGTGCAGGAAAGCTTCACCGTGGAACCGAAGGGACGGCTGGTGAAGCCGAACACCCGTCCGGGTTTGGGCATCGTCATTAACGAAGCGGAAGTGAGAAAGCACCCCTTCCAGCAAGAACTGCCGCAGCGCGTTTTCCACAAGGACGGCAGCGTCGGCGACTGGTAACAGACCGACCGCGTCGAGGCTGTCTATATTGATCCAATGCGCATCTTGCTTGCTCCCCTCGGCAGCCACGGCGACGTCCACCCGTTTCTCGGCCTCGGCCACGCTCTGAAAGCCCGCGGCCACGATGTCCACGTCATCACCTTCACTGCGTTTCGCGACCTCGTCGAACGCAACGGCTTCGCCTTCGCACCGGTCGGCGCCGAAGGCGACTTCGAAAGGTGCATCCTCAACTCCGATCTGTGGCATCCGAGGCGATCGATCAAAGCCCTGTTTGGCGACTCCGCGCTCCTGGCCAGGCAAATCCGCGACGGCTACGAACGCCTCGTCGAGCGGTACACTCCGGGGAAAACCGTGATTGCCGCGGGAATGCTCGCGCTGTGGGCGCGTATTGCCAACGAGAAGCCCGGCATTCCGATGGCTTCCATCCAACTGCAGCCGGCCGTGATTCCCAGCAACGACGATCCGCCGGAGTTCGCGCAATTGCGGATGCGGCCATGGTGGCCGGGTTGGTTCAAGTCGCTTCTGTACTGGTACGGCGATTGCCAGATTGTCGATCCGCTGGTCAAGCCGGCGGTCAATGAATTTCGCAGCTCGCTGGGGTTGCCGCCGTCGCGGCGGATCATCGGCCAGTGGGTGCATTCGCCGCAACGGATCATCGGGCTTTTCCCCGAGTGGTTCGGCAACGCCGCCGACTGGCCGGAACAGATGCGGTTGGCCGGGTTCGTCCGCTTCGACCAGGCCGGCGCGGTTCCCATGGCGCCGGAACTTGATGCCTTCTTGAACGCCGGCGACAAGCCGATCGCGTTTTCGTTCGGTTCGGCAATGCGCCACGGCAAGCCTTACTTCGAAGCCGCGGTTGAAGCCTGCCGCATCCTTGGAAAACGCGGACTGATCCTGGCGAGGGGAAAGGATCAGGTTCCCGAGAAGTTGCCCGATTCAGTGCTGCACGTCGATTATGCGCCGTTCAGCGAGGTGTTCCCGCGCTGTGCCGCGGTGGTGCACCACGGCGGGATCGGTACTTGCGCCCAGGGGCTCGCGGCCGGTGTTCCACAACTGATCATGCCGCTGTCGTTCGACCAGCCGGATAACGCCCGGCGACTGGAACGGCTCGGCGTCGGCGCGCGATTGTGGCCGCGCCGCTTCACGGGCAAGAACGTCGCCGCCGAGCTATTCCGACTGCTCGATTCGCCGGCGACGATCATGCGGGCCAGGGACGTGGCCGAGTTGATGCGCGAGGGCGACCCGGCGACGCGGGCCTGCCAGTGGATCGAAGAATTGGCACGCGCCCCGGCTTCGCCTGCATCCCAATGATTCTCTGTCCGGATGTCGCGAAGCCCTCTCTTCCCGCATTCGTGATTCCTGAAGTCGGCGCGCTGGGAACGCCGATAAGAGAGAGCGACTGCGCCGGCGGCGCGAGTCCGGGAAGAGTTTATGAAGACTCGGATCGTGGCGCTCGTGCTGGCCGTGCTCGCGCTGGTCGGCTGCGCCCGCCGCCACTGCGTGCCAGACGCCATCGGCGCCAAGCATAACCTGATCGACCTGAGCGCCGCCCCGGACGCCCACGCCCCGGCCGACCCGGACGCCACCCGCGAAGTGGCCGACGAATACCGCAAGCGGCTCGCCCCCAGGCGCCCCGCCAATGCCCCACCTTACCACTTCCTCGCCCTCTCCGGCGGCGGCATGTACGGCGCGTTCGGCGTCGGCGTCCTCAGCGGCTGGACCGAGTCCGGCATACGCCCCAGCTTCGACGTGGTCACCGGTATCAGCACGGGTGGCCTCATCGCCACCTATGCATTCCTCGGCCCGCAGTACGACGAACGCCTCCGCGCCACCATGCTCGGCGTCACCCGCCGTGAAATCCTTCGCGGCCGGGCGATCGTGGTGATTCCGTTCGCCGACGCCCTTTACAATGCGCGGCCGATCAAGCGGCTGATCGATCGCGAATTGACGTCCCAAGTGATTGCCGAGGTGGCCGCCGCCCACGCCGCTGGCCGCCGCCTCTATATCGGCACCACCAACATCGATACACACCGGCTCGTCATCTGGGACATGGGCGCGATCGCCTCGCGCGGCACCTGCGAATCCGTCGAATTGTTCCGCAAGATCGTGCTCGCCTCCAGTTCCATTCCCGGCGTCTTCCCGCCAGTGAGCATCGACGTCGAGATCGACGGCAAGCATTACGAGGAACTGCACGTCGATGGCGGGGTGAGCGACGAAGTGATCTTCCGGGCATTTATGGTCGCGGATTTGAACCGCGCCGCGGGCCGGCCCGGCGCCGCCGCTCCCGCCGGTTCCACGCTCTACGTCATCGAT
>DATNBQ010000375.1:0-9685 GCA_035571955.1 Urbifossiella sp.
TGATTCCCTCCCCGGTACGAGTGCCGCGTGGAGATAGCGACCCCGGCAAGCTGGGGGAAGAGCAATTTCGCAGAGTTTATACGCGCGGGTCGGCCTGGTCGAGGACGTCCTGGGTTTGCTTCGCGCGATAGGCCTTGAGCGATTCGCGGATCGATGGGTATTTTGCGGCAAGGACCGCGGCCGCGAACAGGCCTGCGTTCTTCGCCCCGGCCTTGCCGATCGCCATCGTCGCCACCGGTACGCCGCCGGGCATCTGCACGATGGATAGCAGCGAATCGATGCCTTTAAGTACGGCCGATTCGACGGGGACGCCGATGACAGGCAGGGCCGTCTTCGAGGCGCACATGCCGGGCAAATGCGCGGCCCCGCCCGCCCCGGCGATGACGACCTCCAGGCCGCGTTCTTCCGCTTGCTCCGCGTAATCGAAGAGCCGGTCCGGCGTGCGATGCGCCGAGACGACTTGCGGCTCGAACGGGATGCCGAGTTCTTGAAGCACCGCCGCCGCGTGCTGCATCGTCTCCCAGTCGGAGCGGGAACCCATAATGATTCCGACCAGCGGTGGCGGCATGGTAACGACCGGACGGAAGGGCCTGTGTGAGGTATAACCATTCATTACGGAACCGGTACGCCAGGACAAGAATTGAGTCGGCTAAGTCACAATCGGGATGAAGAGCGAAGGCGGTTGCCGGGGCTCGGTATCGCGGTCTGTTACGCGATGGTTGCCGCGGCAATCGCGTTGACGGGATTCAAAGCGAGCGGCCCAATTTGGCCCGATTCGCCTCGCTATGCCAACGCCGCGGCCATGATCCACGACTGGATGCTTGCCGACGGGTGGCCGGCGCCGATTCCCTTCGCCGAAGCGAATTACGCCCATCTGCCCGGCTTCAGCGTGCCTTACCACCCGCCCGGTTATCCGGCGGCCCTTGGGGTGTGGTTTCTGGTCACTGGCGTCTCGTACGCCTCGGCGCGCGTCTTCATCGCCGGTTGCTGGGCCCTCGCCGGCTGGCTCTTTTACCGGATCAATCGCGAACTGATGGTCGGCCGCGGGCCGGCATTCGCCGCGGGTTTATTGCTGCTGACCACGCCGCAAATGGCGCTCTGGGCGCGCGACGCCATGTCCGAGGTTCCGAGCCTCGTTCCACTTTTCGCAGCGGCGCTCTTCTGGTTGCGGTGGCTGCGGACTGGCCGTCCCCGCGATGGCCTGTTCGCCTTGGCACTGGCCGAGGCCGCGTTCTTCTTCCGAGTCACGACGGCGGGCGTGTTGCCGGGGTTGGTTCTCTTCGGGGCGATGAACAGTCAGTGGGATCGGCGCCGCGTGTCGTGGATCGCCGCGGCCGGGGCGGCTTATCTGCTCGTCAACGCGGCCTGGGTCGCTTTTGCCGCGCAGTATTCGATCCACGAGATCGCGGCGGATGGCAAAGGAAAACTCTGGGGGGCGCAGGTCTGGGAGTACTTCTCGGCCAACCTGCCGGGAATCGCAGCGAGCGGCACGGCCGCCCTGGCGGCGATCGGTCTTGCACGCGGAGCGGCGGATTCAGCGTGCCGCCGGGCGATCGGTTTTTGGCTGGCGTGGCTGGCGAGTTTCACCGCCTTCAAGGCCATCGTGCCGACAACGTTGGAAGCCCGGCATTTCTTCACGGCGTTTCCCGCCTTCGCCGGCCTCGCCGCGGCGGCATTCTCGTGGGAATCGGCGCGGCAGCGAGTCGCAGCAGGACTGCTGTACACCGCTGCCATCGCCGTGAACCTCATTCTTTTGGCCGATTGTCCGAAGGGAATCACCGGTTACCAGGCTGCCGGGGATGCCCTGGCACGATGTCGGGAACCTGGGAACGTGCTGCTGGCGTGCTGGGAGGATCAAGACTTGATCTTCCGCTATCGGTCGGCGAATCCGCTCTGCGAACGCTACTTACTCCGCAGTGATCGCACGCTGGCCATTCGCCTATCGCATTACGCCAAGGCCGAAGCCGTCGTGACTTCACGGACGGATGCGGATGTGCTGGAATTGCTCCGGGCTGGCCGCATCAAGTATGTCGTCTGCTATTCCCCGAGGCTCGAGTCGAGCGATACCCGACCGGAAGAAATGCACCTGGTCGAAGGGACGATTCGCGCCCATCCCGAACTGTTTCGGCAACTCGGCGATTTCGAGGTCAACGTCGACTACGTCGATGGGATTCACTCGGGTTCCCGCGGCGACGTTTGCCTCTGGGAGTTCACGGAGTATGTCGAAAGCGGCCCGCCGAACTTGACGATTCCCATACCGACGGCCGGGCTGGAACTTCGGCCGTGAGTGAAGAACCTACTTCTCACGGCTGAAATGCCGCGCCCCGATTACAATAATTCGATACGACCTCAATCGACGGAAAATCTTTTCGCGAAGTGCGAACTTTCGCGGCCCAATCGGCGACAAACGGATGCACGCCGAATATCCCCTGTATCGTATCGCCGCCGGCGGCCCGTCGTTTTGATTCCGCGAGCGGCTTCTGCACCCATGGCGGATCTGGCTGAACTTGGCGCGATTCTCGTCAGCACTCGAGTCGTCTCGAGGAGCCAGTGGGATCGCGCCGCCACGAAGGCGAAATCCGCGGGCGCGGGGACGGCGATCGACGCGCTCTTGGCGGCCCTGGCGGCGCTCGGGGCCGAACCGCCGTACTGGTGGGACAACAAGTCGCCGACGCCGCGCGGCCTCACCGAATACCAACAAGCCGTCATCCGTTCCCGCTTCGTCGACGACGAACTGGAACACCTTCGCCGCGACCTGGCCCTCAATCAGTTCTTGCTGCTCGGCAAGCTCGGCCAGGGCGGGCAAGGAGAAGTCTTCCGATCGCGGCAACTCAACCCGCCCCGATACGCCGCGGTCAAAACGCTCATCCGCGATACGGACGTCCGCCGCCGCCGCTTCGAACACGAAGCGCGGGCCATGATGAAGATCCAGCACCCCGCCGTGGCCCGCTTCTACCTCTATGAGCGGGTCCGCGATTCTCAGGGCGCACCCACCGACGAATACCTGATCGCCATGGAATTCGTCAGCGGCATCGTGCTACACCGGTTGGTGCACCGCATCGGCGCGATCCCGTGGAAATTCGCCGTCCACTGGTGCATCGGTCTTCTCGGCGGGCTGGATGTGATTCACCAGAACGGCTTCGTGCACGGCGACGTGAAGCCGGAGAACGTGATGGTGATGGGCCCGGTGCCGGCGGCGAATGTGAAAGTGGAGGCGACCGCGGCGAAGTTGCTCGACTTCGGCGCCGCCAAGCGGGTCGACCGCGCCGACGACGACGAGACTCAGAAGCGCACCTTCGTCGGCACGCCGCAATATGCCCCACCCGAACAGTGGAAAGCCGAGGTCGTGCCCGCCTCGGACCTGTACGCGCTCGGCGGCTCGATGTTCTACATGCTCACCGGCCGGTTCCCGTACCAGAAGGATCGCCGCGACCCGCAGGCTTATCGCGATTCGCACATTAACGATCCGGTGTTGGAGGTCCGCGATTTCAACGACAGCGTGCCTGCGGAGGTGAGCGCGGTGATGCGGCAGATGATGGCCAAGAAGGCGGACGAGCGGGGAACCGCCGAGGAACTGATCGCGGCCTTGAAGGCCACCTTGCCGAAGGACGCTTTCAGTACGCCGGTGCCGTCGACGCGGCCGCCGCATTCCTCCGGCTCGAAGGCGCGGCCGGCCATTCCGCCGGCCCCGGCCGCCGCCCCCATTAACGCCGAACCCGAAGCGATCCCCAACCCGATCTATCGCGGCGTCGATGGTCTTTTGGCCCTGTTCGAACAGCTCTTCATTCCCGCGTTCTACCGGCCGCCGCGCGGCGAAGAAGCCTCCATTCCGGAACGTATTGCATCGCTATTGCGGCGGCCGATGGTGCTGGTCTTATTGCTGATCGTGTTGGCCGTTGCCATCGCCGGAATCGTGATCGCGTCGTGAAGTTCGCGCTCGTCTCCGCGGACTCCGCCGCGCGGCTAAACGACTCGGATTTCCACTTCCTCGATGAATGCGCGGCCCGATTTCTTGAACGGCCGCGGCATTGGTTGCGCTTGCCCCTTGGCGTCGATGGCGCGGCATCGCAATGTGTAATCTCCCGCAGGAACGCCGGGCGCGAGTGCCGCCCAGTGCGCCTTGCCCAGCCGCAGCGGCCACGCCTTCGGTTTGCCGGTGTCGTCAAAGCCGAGCACATTCTTCGGGAACTCGCCATTGGGGAAGTCGCCGCCCCAGTCCTTCGGCGGCGGCAAAATCGTGGCGTCGCTCCACGGCGCCCGGGTAAAGTGCGGATCATCGGCGGGCCACGCCGGTCCCTTCGCCGCCAACCACACCTGCACCTTGGCGAGGCCGGAGATGCCGACCTGGGCATATCCCGTAATCGGAATCGCGGCGTTCGCCTTGATGTTGCCGGGGATGCCAAGCGTCGCGGCGAAGGTTTTCAGCGGGCTATCGACGTCGTTGTTGCCGCCGATATACGTATCGTTCGCCGATGCCAGGTTCGACAAGGTAATTTGCGTCAGCCATTTGATCGACTTGAAGCCGTAGTGCTCGGGAACGACAACGCGGACCGGGCCGCCGCGCTCGGGTTCCAGCCAACGGCCGTTCAACTTGTAGCAGAGAAGCACCGGCGGCAGGTCGTCGTAATCCTCCAGGATGCGGCCGACGGGCAGCGAACTGCGGAAGAGTTGCTTCGGGTCGTCGTTGTGGTAGCCGTGATAGGTTACCCGGCGAAGGTTCTGCTTCGGCTGGGCAAGCCAGAGAATGTCGCGGAGCGGCACTCCTTCCCAGATGCCCATGCCGAGCGGGCAGCCGATGTTCAGGCAGGTCATGACCTTGGCGAAGCGAACCGAGCCCTTCTCGCCCAAGGCAAGCAGATCCTTGAACGCAAGGGCGGCGCCGTTCTTCTTCGTGAGCGGTTTGCCGAGCGTCGCGGGATGCTCGGGGTCGGAAACCACTTCGAGCGCCCATGTGTCGCGAGTGAGGCCGACTTCGCGGCGCTTGGCTTCGGGCAATCGATGCGGGACGGGGTTGCCGCGCGACACGTCCTGGAACTTGGACGGCGCCGTGAAGAACGGTTCGAGCTTGGCGATGGCCGGAAGAAGTTGATCGGGAAGCGGCTCGCCGGCGCGAAGGGCGAACGAACCGTTGGCGGCCAACGCCGCGCTGCCGAGAAACAGCCGCCGACTTACATCGGGGGTTGGCATGGAGTGTCTACCGCTTCATTTCGTTAGGTGGAAGTCTTTGGTCTGGACGCCCGGCGCAACATCGTAAGTCAATTCGGTGTCGTGGTGATACTTGTCCGGGAGGATTTCAGCGGAGGCTTGCACGAGCGGCGCGGCGGGATCGTCGTACATGCGCTTCGTGCCGATCGATTTTACCCCCGAGATGCTAACCTTGGCCTGTCCGACCGGTACGTTCTTGGCGGTGTAAGTTCCATTGACGATCGTAGCGCCGGCAGTCGGCTTGTTGCCGTCGGCCGGAATAAAGGTGATCGAGCCTCCCTCGATCGGCTCCCCGCCATAGGTGACGGCGCCGGACACTTCGCCATTGCTCCCGCCGCCGGAGCAGCCGACAACGAGGCCGGTGCCGAGAACGAAAAGCGCGGTTCGAATGGCGGGCATGGTGTTATCTCATTTGTTTAGCCGCGACCCAACGGGGAGCGCGAGCGCTGCGATTAGTTCCATACGCGCACGACCCCGTCAGAGTCGAAAATGGTATCGCTGCTAACGACCGAGATCCCTTCGACCAGGGCCTGCGCCGCGAGCATTCGATCGAACGGATCCCGATGGTGGAACGGCAACGCGATCTGCCGCTCGATGTATCGAATATCGACTGGCAATTCGAGAAGCCGAAAGTTCTGAATCGCCAGGCTCACCCAGCTGTGATATGGCAAGGACAGCGTCAGTTTTCTGATTGCTATCTTGTTTCCGATTTCCCAGATGGTTGCCACACTCACGTATACCGTCGCGTTTGAAGTTCCTAATAGAGGGATGACCGCTGGACCCAGTTTCGTCGGTTCGTCCTGAGCCCAGATCAATGCCTGGGTATCGATCAGATACCTCACTCCATATACTCCTTGAAATCCCCCAACGGCGCATTGAAGTCCGGCGCCATGTACAGTACCGTTCCCTTCAAAGTTCCGAACCGGCGCTCTCGCAGCGGTTCCGCTGGCGGCGTCGCGATGAGTTTGGCGATGGCAGTCTCGTTCTCCACGATCACGACTTCCTCCCCGGGATTGAGGCCGTGAACCAATTCCCCGAGACGCACCTGGGCTTCTTGCAACGTGATCGTCATGTTTCTATTCTCCCGGATCTCTCGATCTCATTCTAATTCACATTGGCAGGCGTCTAAAAGTTCGGGATGGTTTCGTTGCCGTTCATGGTGCCCATGAATTGCCAGGCGTTGAGCGGCGTGGCGTTCGTGAAGAAGCGGACGCTGCCGTCGCCCATGCTGGCGTTGACGCCGTTGACGTGCTTACTGCGGGCCGCATTCTGGGCATTACCGGATGGCGCCGACGGCATCCACGGGATCGTTTGAGCGGTGTAGAACACGAGTTGATCCGGGGCGCTCGAGTTCGGCGTGTTGATGGTCATGAAGCTGAAGCAGCCGCGGTCGTTGTTAATGATGTCGCCGCGAATGTCGAACATCGTGTCGGGCGCCATAATCACTTCCGACATCAGCAGCGTGTTCGAGGTGCCATCGGTCATGTCCGTGATGCGCGTCGTTCGCGGCGTGCTCGAACCGTCCTGGTAGCCGAAGGGGGCGTAAGCATTCTGTTGAGCCGGGCCGGGGTCGGTGACGTTGCCCCAATTGACGACGTAGTTGCCGCGCGAGCGGTAGTAAGGATCGCCCTTCCAGTAAGCGGGTTGGCCGCGATCGGCCGGGCAGAAGTAGCTCGGCACCTGGGAGGCGACCAGATTATTGGTGGAACTGGTGGGGCCGCCGTTCGGGGCTTGCCAGAAGCCGACCTGGTAGTTGTACATGCCGCCGATTGCGGTCGCTTCCACGAACGGCCAGCACGGGCTCACCCACGACGTGCGCGGGGCCCAGGTGCTTCCCCAGGGGAAGCGGTTGTTCGTGTCGTTGTGATTGTGCATCGCCAGAGCCCACTGCTTCAAGTTGTTGCTGCACTTGGAACGGTTGGCCGCTTCGCGCACTTTCTGCACGGCCGGCAGCAACAGACCGATCAGAATCGCGATGATCGCAATGACGACCAGGAGTTCGATGAGCGTGAAGCCGCGCCGCGTTGCCGTGGGCTGAGGCATGATGGGGACCCCCCTAATAAATGAGAACAGCGAGTCGAACGGGAAATGCAAGCAATAAGACAACTGTACCCGAGGCAAAGTTGCATCGCTATGGCGAAAACCGCGGCATTCCCAAAACTTTAATCTGCCGTGGGTCACGCCAACCCAATTCGAGCTTGCGGCAGCCGCTCGCTTTTTGCCAAAATTCGCTCTATGGTGTTAAGAGTGTCGCCCGAGGTTATCGGATTGTCAGCTTTCGCGCCGCGAAAGTCCTTCCCAAACGAGGTTGCCATGCCTAAGCGGATCGCCGCCGGTTTCGCCATTGTGGCCGCGTTCGCGCTGGCGTGCAGCACGGAACTCGGCGCCCAGAGCAAGAACGACAAGGGAACGCCGCCCAAGCCGCTCTACGGCCACGACTTGAAGGTCCGGCCCGGCGGCCAGGGCGACTGGGACAAGGCCATTAAGATTGGGGTCGAAGTTTTTCAGGTCCAGGATGAAAACGCCAAGGCGACGATCGGCATCACCGAGGTCGGCAGCATCGGCGTCTTCCCCGTCGGGCCCGTCGGCGCCGACAAGAAGAACAAGTGGATCACCGCCCACGACCTGAAGGTCCGCAAGGCCGGCGAAACCGAGTTCACGCAAAAGACGAAGACCTGGGGCGTGGAATTGTTCCGCGATCTCGGCTCCAACCAGCTTCTGTACATCTCGCAGGCGGCCTCGATTGCGTTCGCACCGGTCCCGGCGACGCTCGGCAGCGATAAGGCCCCCAAGTGGCATCACGCTCTCGAACCGAAAGTGCGGCCGCTCGACGCCCAAACGTTCGATAACGCCAAGCCGATCGGCCTCGAAGTGTTCAGCGACGACAATACCGGCGAATTGATTTACATCACTGAGACCGGTTCGATCTCGGTGGCCGCCGCCTCGCTGATGCCGCAGCCAACGCCGGCGAAACCCGCTCCGCCGAAGGCCGTCTATGGGCTCACCCTCCGCGTCCGCAAGGCCGACGAGGCCGAGTTCACCGAGAAGACCAAGATGCACAGCATCGAGGTCTTCGAAGATCCCAACGCCAACACGCTCTTCTACCTTTCGGATACGGGTTCAATCGCGGTGGTTCCGAACAAGCCGCGCGGGGACAAGACGAACGTCGAGTGGAAAGCAGCGATGAACCTGAAGGTGCGAAAGGGCGGCGAACGCGATTGGGAAAAGGCCAAGAAGTACGGCATCGAGGTCTTCACCGACAACCGCACCGGCAACCTGATCTTCATGTGCGAAACCGGCGCAATCGCCGTCCTGCCGAAGTAAGCGCTTTTCAGCCCGCGGAGTGCCCTCGGCTCCGCGGAGTCGCGGAACCCTCTGGCAGCGGCTCGGCAGGGATGCTACCATGACAGCGCTCAGAACCATTCCCCTCGTTCGGGCGCGAGCTTCACGATGATCCGCATTCGCACCATTCTTTACCCCACGGACTTCTCGCCCTATTCGAACCAGGCGTACTTCCACGCCCTGCGGCTGGCGGAAACTTATGGGGCTAGCCTGACCGTGGCCTACGTGTTCCAACCCGGCTCGGCGGACGCCGCCGGCCACGACCGCAATTACTGGCGCGAACAACTCGAGCAGGTGCGTCCGGAGGATCCCAAGATTGCCGTGCATCACGTCCTTTTAGAAGGCGATCCGGCCGCGGAAATCGCCCGTTACGCCACGGACGCTGGCATCGATGTCATCGTGATCGGCACGCATGGCCGCACCGGGGAAGAGCGCTTGCGATTGGGAAGCGTGGCCGAGAAGGTGATGCAAGAAGCCCGCTGTTCGGTGCTCGTGGTCAAGCTGCCGAAGGGCACCTGGGCTGGTGTCAGCCCCGACGCGGTCGTGAAGAGTTAGAACGGCACGAGAGCTGCAATTCTGCCTTCCGTCGTTTTCGGGAGGCGGCCATGAACGTCTGGGAATTCCTGATTCTGCTTCTGATTGCCGCGGTCTGCGGGGGCATTTCTCAGGCCATCGCCGGCCTTTCGCGCGGCGGGCTATTCGTCGCCATCGCCGTCGGCTTCATCGGCGCGCTTCTGGGAAGCTGGTTCCAGCGAGCGGTCGGCGCTCCCCAGTTCCTCGTGGTGGACGTGGGGGGAACCCCGGTTCCCATCGTCTGGTCGATCATCGGCGGCGTCGTCTTCGCTGCAATCGTCGCGCTTCTTACGCCGCGTACCTACCGCGTCCGGCCGACTTATTACTGAGCCGAGTGTACCATTTCCCCCGCTGCTTTCCCATTAAGATGGCCGTTCCCGTTCCCATTTTGCTTCCGGGCCGTGTACCACTCCTTCAACCGCTGCACCGTCACGAAGAAGACCGGCGTGAGGAAGATGCCGAACGCCGTGACGCCGATCATCCCGGCGAAGACTGCCGTGCCCAGGGCATGCCGCATTTCGGCCCCGGCCCCATGAGCGACGACGAGCGGCAGGACGCCGATGAT
>DATNBQ010000376.1:0-6146 GCA_035571955.1 Urbifossiella sp.
ATAATCTCTGGGGGAGTGCAATAATCATCGACGATTCTTGGGTGGCACCGGCTTCCAGCCGGTGCAAGTAAAGACACACCGGCTGGAAGCCGGTGCCACCCAGAAGCATCCCCCACCCCCAGCGAATCTTGCTGCACCCCCATTCTGATTTTGTCCGACATTCTGATTGACCGGCGACTCGTTTTCGGCGATTCTTTACTCATCTGCCGGTGTCCCGCCTTCGCGGCTCTTCGCCGAGACGTTCCATGCATCGCCTTCCTCGCCGCGGTTTCCTGCAAATGGGCGCTCTGGGCCTGGGCGGCCTCACGCTGCCCGGTTTGCTCCAGGCGGACGCCGTCTCGGGATCGCGGTCGAGCTCGAAATCGGTGATCCTGATTTACCTGGTCGGCGGACCGCCACACCAGGATTTGTTCGACTTGAAGCCGAACGCGCCGAAGGAAATCGCCGGGCCGTGGAAGCCGATTGCCACGAACGTCACTGGCGTGCAGATCTGCGAAGCCTTGCCGAAACTCGCCCGCAACATGGATAAGCTGGCCATCGTTCGCTCGCTGGTCGGGAACCAGGCCGATCACGACGCCATCCAGGTTTACAACGGCCACCATCCGCGAAAACCGACGCCATCGGGAGGTTGGCCGCAATTCGGCTCGACGGTCGCGAAGTTGCAAGGCCCCGCCGACCCGTCCGTCCCGCCATACCTCAGCCTTTGCTATACCTGCACGCACGGCCCGTACAACGAGCCCGGCCCTGGTTTCCTCGGCCCGGCGGCCTCGCCGTTCCGCCCGATGGGGCCGTCGCGCGACGATATGCTCCTTCGCGGCATCTCCATCAACCGCTTGGCCGACCGCAAGACACTACTCAAGAGCTTCGACACCCTCCGCCGCGACATCGACGCGAGCGGCACGATGCAAGGCATGGACAGTTTCGAACAGCAGGCGTTCGGGCTCTTGACCTCGTCGCGGCTGGCCGAAGCCCTCGACATTTCCCGGGAGGATCCGAAGACCATCGCCCGCTACGGCACCGGCAATCCGAAGATTCATATGGACGGCAACGGCGCCCCGCGCGTGCCGCAAAGCCTGCTCATGGCCCGGCGGCTCGTCGAGGCCGGCGTCCGCGTCGTGACCCTCAACTACAGTAAGTGGGACTGGCACGGCGGCAAGAACGCCGAGGGACGGGCCGACAACTCGATCTTCCTTCGCGAAAAGGAGGACTTCCCGGTCTTCGATCAGTGCGTTAGCGCTTTGGTGGAAGATTTGCACGACCGCGGATTGGCGGACGATTGCACGGTTATCGCGATGGGCGAGTTCGGCCGGACGCCGAAGATCAGCGCCCAGGTCGGCCGCGATCACTGGCCGCAGGTGAACTGCGCACTGATGGCCGGCGGCGGCATGAAGACCGGCCAGGTCATTGGTTCGACGGACCGGATTGCGGGCGAAGCGGCCTCGCGGCCGGTGACGTTCGGCGAACTCTACGCGACGCTATACCACGACCTGGGGATCGACCCGGCGGCCGCGACCCTGCCGGACTTGACGGGCCGCCCGCAGTACCTGGTGGAGGACAACGCCAAGCCGCTGCCGGAGCTGGTGTGAGAATGGCGTCGACCTCGCCCTTGGCAATTTCGAACGAAGAAGCGCGCCAACGCTTCCTAAGCGTCATTCGACTCGCGCGCGGGATGGGGTTTGAAGGAACAATCGAATACCGACACGTTTACAGCCGATCTGGAGGCGCCACGTATGGGGAGGGAAGTTCGGTTGAGCAAGATTTGCTGACGGTTTACGCCAGAGCATTCGAGCGAGACGCCGATCCGGACGACTTCTCGCTCAGGGCGATAATCGCCCATGAGCGGGGACATCAATTGCTTGCAAGGCATCCGAAGATTTCAAAAGCAGTTGCTAGCGTTTCGCCGGCCAGCGAAGAAATACTCGCCTCGCTTCTGGGGGCACTGATCTGCGACAACGACCGAGACTTTAGCACACTTGTCATCAAAGCGGCTGTAGAATTAGTAGAGTACGGTGTGCTGGCCGCATCGGTCGAGCGACAAGTGCAGAATTTGCTGGAACGGTTGGAGGCACTGCTATGATGGGTCCAGAAACGTTGGGTGAGATCCGCGGCAAGTTACGAAAGGCCTTGTCCGAAGAAGGGCAAGACCCAATCGAACGTCTCGAGCAACTCATCAAAGAACGTGGTTCTCCACCTCCCGAAGGCAAATTCGACGTTTTGAACTCTCTGAAGAGGTTTCTCGAGTCGGAGCCCAGGACGACGTCAAAAAAGCGGAAGAAACGCACCGCAGCGAAGAAATAACTTTCCTCAAGAGAATTGCCATGACTCGCCTTCTTGCCATCGCCGCGGCGCTTGCCGTTGCATCCGGTGCTCGCTCCGCGGAACCGGCGCCGATGCCCCGCGCCAAGGTCGCCATCGGCCAACAGGCCCCGGCCTTCAAGATTAAGGACGCCGCCGGCAAGGTCGTCGACCTCGCCAAGCTCACCGAGAAGGGGCCGGTGCTCGTCCGCCTTACTTGCGGTTGCTCCGGCTGCGACAAGGAACTCGCCTACTTCCAGCAACTGAGCGAATCGTACAAGGGCCAGGGGCTCACCAGCCTGTACGTCTTCAAGGAACCGGACTCGAAGATGGCCAAGTACGCCACGGAAAAGAAGCTCGACGTACTCTATGCCGTCGACCCGAAGGGATTGGCCTGGGGCACGTTCCAGACCAAGACCATGCCGACGAACTTCCTGATCGGCAAGGGCGGCAAGATCGTGTCGATTGCTTACGGCTGCGACCCGAGCGGGCTGTTGGCGAACACGGTTTCGGAGAAGGCGGGCAAGTTGGTGGGCGCCGCCGCCGTGGATGTGAAGAGCAAGGTGGAATCGCGCAAGTGATCGAGCGAACGACGTGAGGGCCCGGTTCGTCGGGCCCGTTGTTTTACCCATCTCATTTTCTTTTCCAGAATTCCGCGGTCGAACCGCTGTTTACCGTTTCGGATTCCTGGTCTATACTTCAGTCTTAGGCTGAGGTTCAGCCTCCGCCTCAATGCGCATTTTTCACCGTCCTCATACCGCGGATCATCCGCGAGGCGTCCGGCGTGAAGGCGATCATCAGCGATATTCACAGCAACCTGGAGGCCCTCCAGGCGGTGCTGGCCGACATCAAAGCGCAAGGGATCACCGAGGTTTACTGCCTCGGCGACGTGGTTGGCTACGGACCGAACCCCCGCGAATGCATCGACCTGGTCATGGATGCCAAGTTGGTTCTGCTGGGCAATCACGACCAGGGCGCCATGTTCGACCCGGATGGGTTCAACCAACCGGCGGAACGGGCTATTTTCTGGACGCGGAACCAGCTCGAGGCAACCAGCGAGCCGCGGCCGCTGCGCGAAAAGCGCTGGGAGTTCCTCGCCGAGCGGCCGCGCAGCCACCGCGAGAACGGCCACCTCTTCGTTCACGGCTCCGCCCGCAACCCCCTGAACGAATACGTCTTCCCCGAGGACGTTTACAACCAACGCAAGATGGAACGCATCTTCGCCCTGGTGGAAAAATATTGCTTCCAGGGGCACACGCACGTGCCGGGCATCTTCACGGAAAGCATGCAGTTCTTAAGCCCCGAGGAAGTGGAGCACGCGTACAAGCTGGACGGCCGCAAGACGCTGTGCAACGTCGGCAGCGTGGGGCAACCCCGCGATGGCAACTGGCGGGCCTGTTATATCGTGCTCGATAGCGACACCATCAAGTTCCGCCGCGTCGAGTACGACGTGGAAGCCACCATCAAGAAGATTTACGACACCCCGGACCTGGAGAACTTCCTCGGCGACCGCCTCCGCGAAGGGCGCTAAATCATGTTTAATCAGGCTGCCGCACTTTCACTATTGAATGCACGTCCATTCACGCCCTTTCGTTTTGTAATGAGCGATGGGGGGACCGTGGATGTTTTAAGCCGCGAGATGGTCCTGCCGTTGCGCCACTGCGTTCTGGTCGCGCTTCTAAAGCCCGGCCGTCCTGAAACGGCCGCCGAACTCTGGACCACGGTCTGGTACATGCACGTCTCCCGGGTCGAGTTTCTGACGCCTGGCATGCCGCCGTTCCTTCAGCCGCCGCCCGAGGGCAATGAAGCCCCTTCTTCCGCCGCGTAAACCATGCTCTTTTCGTGGCTCCGCCGGCGTCGGCGGCGCAAGCTGCTCGCCGAGCCCTTCCCGGTCCGCTGGGAACCGTTCCTCGGCGCCAACGTCGCGCACTACTCCCATCTTTCCGATCCCGAACGCGTCCGCCTCCGCGATATCGCTCGCGTCCTCATTGCCGAGAAGCAGTGGGAAGGGGCGCGCGGCCTCTACGTCACCGAGGAAATGAAGGTGACAATCGCGGCGCAGGCGGCGCTGCTCCTGCTCGGCCTCGACCACGATTATTATGCACGCGTCGATTCCATTGTCGTATACCCGGGTCGGTTCCGCACGCCGGTCCGCGAGGATGCCTGGGAAGACGACGAACTGTCCGATATGGTAGCCGATGGACAGGCGGTTTACCGCGGCCCGGTGATCCTGTCGTGGGAAGACGTGCTGCCGGAAGGCCGCCATCCGGACGACGGCTACAACGTCGTCATCCACGAATTCGCCCATCAACTGGACTATCTCGATAACGCAGTCAACGGCACGCCGCCGCTCGGCAACCGCGAGCTCGAAGCCCGCTGGAAGTACGTGATGACCATTGCCTACGAGGACCATCGTCGGGCGATTCAAACCGGCGAGGAGAGCTTCTTTTCGGAGCAGGCCGCGGAAAACGAAACCGAATTCTTCGCCGACGCCTCGGAAGCGTTCTTCTGCCGCCCGCTCGACATGAAGGACGGTTACGGAGAGGTGTATCAACTTCTGGCGGCGTACTACCGCGTCGATCCCGCGAAGTGGTTTGAAGCCAAGGGGTGAGCGATCTTTTGCATAAGATTGATTCTGAGCGTCGCCGCGCGGTATAGTGCGGGAAAGGAGAAGACGATGTCCACGGTTCTCGAAGTGATGCCCGAGGTGCAACTCCCCGACCATTACGATGTGGTCAACGGGGTTGTTGCGGAGATACCGCCCATGAGTATTTTCGCTTCCGAAGTGGCGAATCGACTGAACACTCGGTTGACTGTTTACTTGGAGAGTAACCCACTCGGAATTTCGCGTATGGACATGCAATTCCGCTATTCCCTGCCCGAAGATTCCGCCCGTGCTCGCGAACCCGACCTGTCGTTTATCTCCTACGAACGCTGGCCCGAGGACCGACCGCTGCCGTTCCACGGCAATCCCATCGATGTCGTTCCCGACCTGGTTGTGGAAGTGGCGAGCCCAAACAACGAGGCGGAAGAACTGCTCGCCAAGGTGTTCGAGTACCTCCGCGCCGGGGCACGGCTGGTCTGGCTGATCTATCCGCGGTTCCGGCAAATCTATGCGTACATGAGCGTCGGCGGCGCGCCGCGCGTTTACACGGAAACCGATGCGCTGGATGGCGGCGAAGTTCTCCCCGGCTTCTCGACGCCGATGGCCCGGTTGTTCCCGCCGGTCGCGGAAGAGAAGCCCGCCTGAATCATTCCTTCAAGCCACAGATTTGTACGCCGAAGCCGTTGAGATCGATGTCTTCGCCCTTCTCGCCATCGTTGGGACCGCCGCGGTCGAGCGATAACCGCAGATAGGCCCAGAAACTCGATTTCTCGGCTTGCATGTCGTAACCGGCCGCGTCCACGTCCGCTTCCAGCAGCCACCGCCAAGCGCGGCGTTCTTCCTTCCCCGCGTCGCTGGCCTCTTCTTGCCATCCCTTCATCACCCGCGAAATGCTTTGCACCGCGACCTTCCACGCTTTGGGGTCGGTCATGGTGAGCCGCAGTTCGTCCGGCCCCGGTTCCAGTTCCGCCCCCGGCACGCCCTTTAAGGCGTCGAACAGCTTGTGCTCGAGGAAGGAACAGCGCCACGGCGACCAGAGATAGAACGTCGCCGCGGGCGTTTCCATCGCCAGCCCGAACAATTCCACGCGCATGCCTCGAACTCCGCTGTCGTCGTTTGCGATTCCTACGTGAACTGTAGTGCGGATGGGGCATCGGGGGAAGGTGATGAGCCGCCGGAGGAAGGGAGTCGAGCGATTGCGGTCTTGCCTGAGTTCGCTTCAGAGCTCCATCGCGGTCATTCAATT
>DATNBQ010000377.1:0-10846 GCA_035571955.1 Urbifossiella sp.
GCAAGACGGTGTGGAAGCGAGACCGCAACACCAAGTACTCCAACAACAACGGCGACTACAAAAAGGCATATGCGACGGCGCAAGTGATCGAAGTCGGCGGGCAACCGCAGATGATCTGCCCATCGAGCGAATGCACGGTCGCCTACGAGCCGATGACCGGCAAGGAACTGTGGCGTTTCTACCATCCGAAGAAATCGACGATGAACGTCGGGGCCCGGACCGTTGCCGGGAACGGCCTCACCTATTTGCTCACCGGCCACCCGGCCCAGCTGATCGCCTTGAAGCAAGCGGCCAGCGGCATGGTTTCCAAGAACGAGATCGCCTGGGAAGTGAGCAAGGCCGTCCCGAGTCGACCGTCGCTGTTGCTCCTCGGCGACCTCCTCTTCGCCATCAGCGACGACGGCATCTTCTCGTGCATCAATGCCAAGACCGGCGAAAAGTTCTTCTCCGAACGGCAGAACGGGGCATTCTCGGCGTCGCCGATTTCCGCGGCCGGGCTCATTTACTTGCCGAACCAGACCGGCAAGACGATGGTGGTGAAGACGTCGAAATCGTTCGAGCCGGTGGCGACGAATACGCTGGCGGACGGCTGCATGGCTTCGCCCGCCGTCAGCGGCGACGCCATTTTGCTCCGCACCAAGACGCATCTCTATTGCATCGGCAGGAAGTGATCTGTCGGAGCCGCGACCGTCAGGGAGCGGTGGTTCGGCAGTACCGCTCGCTCACGCTCGCGGCTCGGTTGATCGCGATCACGGCAGCGGCACGTTTTCCATCTTGAATGGGACTTCGACGAAGGATGGCTTCGGGCCGTAGTAGACCAACTTCGCGGGTAGCCCGCTCGCGCAGGTATACCGCATCACGGACGTGAATGTGAGGCCGTCGTTGGTGAACTCGGACGACTGCGAGGTGGTGATGCGGAGCGGTTTGCCGGCCGCATCGAACGCCTTGAGGCGATGATCGATGTCCATTCCCGGCACTGCCACCGGCATGAACGAAATCACGCGCTCGATCTGCGTCTCCGTCTGCACGCGGAAGACGCCAATCCCCTTCTCCACGGTCGCTTCGAGCACGCTGAGCTTGAGGCTTCCCGGCCCGGCAAACGATTCGCCGATGCTGGCGGCGACATTGCTCACCGCGACCAGCGGCTGATTCGGGGTCGCCAGTTCGCAGATGACGGACCCTTCGAGCAACTTCAACGAGCGGGCCGCGGGGGTCGCTACTTTGATCGGCACGGGAACGATCCGCGGGTTCGGATAAGTGGTGCGCTGCTGCGATGGTTCGAAATCGCCGCCGATCCCTCCCCAGCCGACGGCCACAATTCCGCCGCCGAAGTCGAGCATGCTTGCAAACGGTGCGTCCTTGGAAATGCCGCTGGCGCCGCGCCGCCCCTCCGCATCGACCACGTTGGTAATGCGGACGCCGGCCACTTCGCGCCAGTTCAGGCCGGGCAACGGGGCGACGTCGCAGTGGAAGAGCACGTCGCCGCTGCCGAGGTAAACGCGGTGGCCCGGGAACTTGGCGGGCATGGCGAGCACGCGGACGGCCGAGGAGCGACTGCCGGGAAGATCGACGTACGGCCCATCGGCGAGCACCACGGGTACTTTTTCGGGAGGCGGCGGCGGCGATGGGGGCACGTAGTAGCCGCGGCCGCGCCGCTCCGCTTTGGGCACGTCCACTTCCGCGGCGAACACTTCTGTGAGGTTCGCCGCCTTGCAGAATGCCGCGACTGCTTGCCACGGCGGCAAGTCGCCGATCTCGCAAGTGACTAGCCGCAGCGGGTTGGCAACCTTGCTGGCATCGAGTTGCAGCGGGATACCAGTCAGTTTCTTGAGTTCGTTGACGGCCATTCCCACGGGCATGTCGCGGAAGGCGAGGCGAACCGGCTTCGCGGTCAGTCGTTGCTTGGAATCGGCGGCTCGATTCAGTGCGGCCAGGAGTCGTTCGGCCCGGCGACTGATTTCCGGATTAGCGTGGCGAATGGCGGTTTCGAGGGCCGGTTGGGCGGCGGGGCCCGCTTGGGCCAGCGCCGCCTGGGCCGCTTCGCGCTCGGCAAAGGAATCGGCGCCGAGGCGCTCGACGAGTTGCTCGGGCGTTCGGCCGACGGGCGATGAAGCAACCGGCGGAGCCGACGCGAGGGCCGCGCCCACCGAGAAGACACCCAGCACGGCCAGTACCCGCTTCATGGCGACTCTCCGCGGTTCCCTGCCTCTGGCTGCCGATTCAAGTGCATCCCATCGTACCCGCTGAGTCCACCCCCGCCAAGTCTGCAACGATCAATTCGCGGTCAGCTCGATGGAATGGACCGCTCCGCAGACTCCGCATCGCGTCTACCGACAGTCAGGAAAGTAATGACATAGAGCTAGCCAGCCCTCGCCTCTCTCCGTTGGGGAGAGGCCGCAATCTCGCGCCAGCGAGATTGCGGGTGAGGGGGTCTTGCTGTGCGGATTCAGCCCCTCATCCGGTTTGCTCGTTGGGCTCGCAAACTACCCTCTCCCCCTGTAGTGTCGTTGCTTACTTGTTCGACCGTAATTATTCTTTGGTTTCGCCGAGGCCGCGCAGCGGAAACAGTGCCGACCGCACATGCTGGTCCTTCATGATCGCTTCGAGTTTCGCCACTACGTTCGGGTGCTCGGCGGCGACGTTCATCCTCTCCGAGCGGTCCGTGGCGAGGTTGTAAAGTTCAATCGGCGTCGGCTTCACCTGCTTGGCCTTGGGGCCGGGGTTCACGTTGCGGCGGATCGCCTTCCAGTCGCCGACGCGCACGCACTGCTGGCCGCCGTAGCCGGGCGCCTCACGGTAGAGAAACGGCCGCGGCTCCTGGGGTTTCCCGAGCAGCGTCGGCGCGAAACTGATGCCGTCGATGTTCGTCGGCGTTTGCGCCTTCGCCCCGATCAGTTCCAAGAAGGTCGGCAGCCAGTCTTCGAAGCCGGCGACGCGATCGCTCGTGCTGCCCGGCTCGATGTGCCCCGGCCAGCGCACGATGCACGGCTCACGGAATCCTGCTTCGTAATACGAGCCCTTCGCGCCGCGCAGCCCGCCCGCACTCTTGAAGAACGCCGTATCGGTGCCGCCGTAGCGATTGTCGAGCGGGCCATTGTCGCTCGTGAACACCACGATGGTGTTCTCTTCCAGTTGGTATTTCTTCAAGAGATCGAGGAGCCGGCCCACTTCGCGGTCCATTCGGGTAATCATGGCCGCGTAAGCCGCGTGCGGTTGCCGCTGCGGCAAGTAAGCCCCCTTCACATGCGGCGTTTCGGGGAACTTTCCGGCGTATTCCTTCAAGGAATCCTCGGGAACCTGTAGCGCGAGGTGCGGCACCGTAGTCGGGTAATAAAGCACAAAGGGGCGGTCCTTATTCTCCGTCAAGAACTTGCGGGCCTGTTCGCCGATCACGTCCGGTGAGTAATCCTTGCCGGTAAAGGGCGCGTAGCTGGCTGGGTCGTTGGGGTCGGCTCCGGCGGGCAGGTTTTGATGCGCGGAGAACTTCGGGTTCCGCAGCGGGACTTGCTTGTCGTTATCCCACAGATGCGTGGGGTAATAGTTGTGGGCGACGGCCTGGCAGTTGTAGCCGAACCAGCGGTCGAAACCTTGCTTGAGGGGGTCGCCGGTGCTGCCGACCGGCCCGAGTCCCCACTTGCCGAAGCCGCCGATCGTATAGCCCTGCTTCTTGAGCAGGAGCGGCAACTGGAGTTCGTTCGGTGGAACGGGCGTTTGCCCTTCGGGGAAGCCTACGGCCTGGCGATTGTCGCGGACGTAGGCGTGGCCGGGGTGCTTGCCGGTCATGAGGACGCAGCGCGACGGAGCGCAGACGTTGCAGCCGGAATAGAACTGCGTGAATCGCATCGCTTCCGTGGCGAGGCGATCGATGTTCGGCGTTTTGATTTTCTTCTGGCCGTAGCAGCCGAGGTCGCCGTAGCCGAGATCGTCGGCGATGACGAAGACGATATTCGGCAACCGGGCCGGTTCGGCAGCCAGCGCCGGCCCCGCTAATGAAACAACCGCGACCGCGAGGAGCAAGTGGCGAAGCATCGGCGCCTCCCGAATATGACACAGGAGAATGGGGAGTTATCCTACGACATCGTTCGCCCGAGAACGCCAGCCAGCGCCTTGAGTTGGTCCAGTAGCTTGCTCGTGCCGGGAAAGTCCAGCGACTGGGCGCCGTCGGAAAGAGCGCGTTCCGGGTCGGGGTGCGTTTCAATCATGAGGCCGTCGGCGCCGGCGGCCAGACCCGCCAGGGCCATCGCCGGGACGTAGGCCCGCTTGCCGGTCCCGTGGCTCGGATCGACGAACACCGGCAGGTGAGATAATGCCTTCGCGGGCGGAATGACCGAAAGATCGAGAGTGTTGCGGGAATGGTCGGCGAAGGTGCGGACGCCGCGCTCGCACAGGATCACCTGGTAGTTCCCGCCGGCCATCACGTACTCCGCGGCCATCAGCCATTCTTCCAGGGTCGCGCTCATGCCGCGCTTGAGCAGCACCGGCTTGCGACACTTCCCCACCCGCTTCAAGAGCGAGAAGTTCTGCATGTTCCGCGTGCCGATCTGGATGATGTCGGCGGCTTCTTCCACGGCGTCGGCGTATTCGGTATCCATCAGTTCGGTGACGATGCCGATGCCGGTCTTCTCGCGGACGCGCTTTAGGATTGCCAATCCCTCAATTCCCATTCCCTGGAAGGCATACGGGCTGGTGCGCGGCTTGAACGCCCCGGCGCGCAGCAACTTCACCCCTTGGGAAAGCAGGAACTCGGCGGATTCAAAGACCATCGCCTCGTTCTCGACGGAGCACGGGCCGGCGATCACGGTGAAGGTCTTGGGGCTGATTTCGACACCGTTCAACGAAATCGCCGTGTCGTGCTTGTGCATCTCGCGGCTGGCCAGCTTGTACGGCTTGGTGACGCGGATGCATTCCTTGACGCCCGGCAGCACTTCGAGGACGCGGGCATCGACGGCGCCGGTGTTCCCGGTGATGGCGATGGCCGTCCGCGTTGGGCCGGGCAGCGTGTGCGGCGTCAAGTCGATCGCGCGGATCGATTCAATTACCCGAGCGACCTGCTCCGGGCTGGCATCCGCTTGCATGACGACGAGCATGACGAGATCCCTGTATACCTTATTTTTGGTAGCACAGGCATTCTTGCCTGTGCTACCAAACTTGGCACAAACCCACGGGACGCGATATTATAGTGCGAAGCGTGCGTTTCCCCGAGGGCGGCATGAGCGAGACCGGCGCCGACGACGTTTCCCGAGCCCAGGACGAACTGGGCACGCCGGACGCCACTTTTCAGATCAGCCGGCGCCGCTTCATCCTCAAACTTTGGGGCGGCCTCGCTCTTATTGCCGGCTCGATCGTCGCCATCATCGGGATGATCGTCGTCGGCTTCTTCGAGGCCAGCATCCTCGCCAAGGTCATCCTGACCCCGTTGATCTTTGGAATATTCATGCTGGTCCACATGTATCGGCAGCGCGGCCTCACGGTACTGGTCTACCCGACCGGCCTGCTGCGGCTGCGCCGCGGCGAAGTCGATTCCTTTCCCTGGGACGAAGTGGCCGCCATTCGCATCAAAATTCAGCGACTCGATAGCGCCGAAGCGATCGACTTCGATCACGATGCCGATGGGAGCCTAGTGGCGTGTTGCGTACCGGTCGAGGTTCCCTCGGTGCAGTTCTGGAAATCGTGGGTGGCAATCGAACGGACCGACGGCGCCACCGAAAAGTTTGGCCCGGCCCTCTCCGATTTCGATCACTTGGCCGAACTTATCCAGCGGCGGACATTTTCCAAAGCCTGGAGGGAATCGCGCGATCGACTGTTCTCCGGCGAAATTGTCGCCTTCGGCGACCTGCTTCTGACGCCCGAAGGGCTCCGCCACACGAACAAGAAACTGCCGTGGCGCGACTTGAAGGAACTGATCGTCGCGCAGGGGCGGTTGAGCGTGAAGAAGACGAGCGGTTGGCTGCCGTGGCTGGTCCTCGATGTGACGAAGGTGCCGAACCCGCACGTGCTGTTCGCGCTGGTCGGCGAGGCCAAGCGATTCTTCCGCAAACCGGTCGCGAGCCAACTCGACCACGACCAAGACCCGCATCCCACCGAGTGAACTTGGAGGAAACCCCATGCGTTATGGCATCGTTGCTGTGGCAGCGTGCTTCTTTCCCTTGATCCTCTCGGCGGCGGAGCCAGCGGCGCTGAAACTCTGGCCCGGCAAGGCGCCCGGCGAAGTGAAGGACATTGGTCCGGAGATCGTCGCGCCGCCCAAGAATGCCAACGACGTCAAACGCGTCGCCAACGTCAGCGAGCCGACGCTTACCGTCTACGAACCGGCCAGCGATAAGGCCAACGGTTGCGCCGTGATCGTCGCGCCCGGCGGCGGCTACTCCATCCTGGCCATCGAACACGAGGGGACGCAGACCTGCGAATGGCTCAACACCTTGGGCGTCACCGCGGTGCTCTTGAAGTACCGTGTGCCGAAGCGGGCGATGCAGATGCCCGATAATCTCGCGGCGATTCAAGACGCCCAGCGAGCCATCAGCGTGACCCGGCAGCACGCCAAGGAATGGGGCATCGATGCGAACCGCGTCGGCATGCTCGGCTTCTCCGCCGGCGGCAACCTCACCGCCTGGGCCGCCCTCGCCGACAAGCGCATGTACGAGCCGATCGACGACGCCGACAAACTCTCGCACCGGCCGAACTTCGCCATGCTCATTTACCCGGCCTATCTCGTGGACAAGGAAGGGAACCTGAAGCCGGAGTACAAGGTGGCGAAGGATTCGCCGCCGATGTTCTTCGCGCACGCCAACGACGACCCGGTGACGCCGCTTTCGAGCGCGATGCTGTACGCGGCCTTGAAGAAGAACGGGGTGCCGGCGGAGTTGCACATCTACGCGGCCGGCGGGCACGGCTTCGGCATGAAGAAAAGCGATCGCCCGGTGTCAGCGTGGCCGGCCCGCTGCGGCGACTGGCTCAAGACCCGCGGCTACCTGACGAAGAAATGAGGCGAGCCGGGAGCATCAACGACCGGAGGTTATTGCGCCCGAGCGAATTTCGCTTCCCGCCGTGCTGGGTTTCGTAAACTGGCAAAGCGTTACGCCCGGCGCACGGAGGACCTCAACGATGGCGGTTCCAACGGGTGAGATCGTGGCGCGGCCGATGGTGGCCCGGGCCTGCGGTTGCATGTGCGAGTTTCAGCATTACGCCGTGGACAAGTACCGAGCCCAGCGGCTCACCAAGTTCCAAAAGACTCGCTGCGCCGAATGCGTGGCGAAGTTGAACGAGGAGCATCGCCAGGCGGCCGCCGAGATTCCCAAAAAAGGGGAAGCCATTCAAATGCTTCCCATCGGCACGCAGATCGCCATTTCGCGGAAACCGGACGGCACGTGGAGCGGCAAGTTGAGCGCCGGGGCCAAGACCGTGGAGGCGGACGGCGCCGGGCCCCAGGGACTGACGATCGCCCTAGCCCGTCTCTGGCTTTCCGCCAACGGCATGAAGGCGAGCCCGCAACCCGCGACGCCGCAAGCCGCCAAGCCGCCGATGCAAACGGCGCCCCGGCCCAAACACTAACGAATTCGGAATGCGGAATTCGGAATACAGAAGTCGGTTTTCGATCCGCATTCCGAATTCCGCATTCCGAGTTTGAGATGGATCGCATCGCCGACGAGTGGAGCGATCGGGCCGCGGCGCTGGCCGAATGGACGATGGCGCACCTCGTCAACCGGACGGATGTCTGGGGTCGCTACGTTCGCCGCAAGGGCGACGAGACGACCCAGGTGGTCACGGCGCCCTTTCGGGAAGAACGCGGCAAGGTCTTCCTCGATCTGGACTCGCTTCGCAAACATTTCCGCACTCGGCAACCGTCCGGACAACTGGGCGTTCACAGCGCCAGCAGCGACCTCACGTCGCGGTGGTTGGCCATCGATGTCGATTTGCACGACCCCGACGAATGGAGCGTGACGCCGACGGGCAATCTGGCCGCCGTGCGCGGCTGGCACCAAGCGCTCGTCGAACGCGGCCTCGATCCGTTGCTCATGGATTCCAACGGCGTCGGCGGCTTCCATTTGCTCGTGGTGTTCGCCGAACCGATGAGCACGGCGAGCGTTCACAAGTTCGGTGCGGAACTGGTCGCCGATTTCGAACGCCGCGGCCTCGATCACGCTCCGGAAATCTTCCCCGACAAGCCGAGCTGGGATCATTACGGCGACTGGCTGCGGCTCCCCGGCCGCCACCACACGCGGCCGCACTACACCCGCGTCTGGAACGACGAACCGTTCGCCGAAACGCCCTGGCTGGATGGCGACGACGCCATCAACCGGCTGCTCGCGACGCGGCCAACCCCGGCGGCGCTCCTCGAACCGCTCGGCATCACCCGGCCGCGCCGCACCGTCTGCCTCGACTTCGACGGCGTGATGCATTCGTACCGCTCCGGTTGGTGCGGCGCCGAGGTGATCCCCGACCCGCCGATTCACGGCACGAAGGAAGCGGTGGCCCGCTTGCGGCAGCAGTATCGCATCGCCGTGCTGTCGTCGCGCTGCCATACGGAGGAAGGCCGCAAGGCCGTGGAGAGCTGGCTGTTTCGCCACGGCATCGTTGTGGATGAAGTGTGCGTCCACAAGCCGCCAGCGCACGTCTACGTGGACGATCGTGCCGTCCGCTTCCGCGGCAACTGGGACGACGTGATGGACGAGATCAATCAATTTCGGAAGTGATGAGATCTTCGGATTAGCCGCGAGGCGGAGTCCGCGGAGCCGAGCGCGCGAGCTCCGCGCTCCCCGTTGGGTCGCGGCTACGCCGGGATCACCGCGTGACGCTGATCTTTCCGGTGCCGCGGTCGCCGATGCGGCCAATCACCGCCGCGGCGAGTGTTCCGGCGGCTTCCAGCGCGTGCACGGCAGCGTCCACTTGAGTCGAGGGCACCGCGGCTAACAAGCCGCCGCTCGTCTGGGCATCGCACGCCAGCAGTTGCTCCGCTTCCGCGACATCCGCGGAATAGTGGACCCAGTCGGCGAGGAACTTCGCGTTGGCGCGGGTGCCGCCCGGCGCGATGCCCGCTTGCACGTATTGCCGAGCCGCCGCGAGGATCGGCAAACGATCGATCCACACCTCGGCCGTCGTTCCGCTCGACGCCGTCATGTTCCGCAAGTGCCCGAGCAAGCCAAACCCGGTCACATCGGTCAGGGCATGCACCTCGAATGCAGCCAGAACTTCGGCGGCGGCGCGGTTGAGCGTCGCCATCACCCGGATGGCTTCGGCAATGGCCCCGAGCGAATCCTGGTCGTTCTTGGCGGCCGTGGTGATGATGCCGAGCCCTAGCGGCTTGGTGAGGATCAGCGAGTCGCCGGGTTGGGCGCCGGCGTTGGTCAGTGCCTTGGCCGGGTGAACAGTGCCGGTGACGGCGAGGCCGAAGATCGGTTCCTCGCTCTTGATGGTGTGCCCGCCGACGATGGCAATGCCGGCCTCGGCGGCCGTGGCCGCGGCCCCGTCGAGGATCTCGGCGAGGATCGATGCCGGTAGCGAATCCGGGAAGCCGACGATGCTGAGGGCGGCGAGCGGCGTGCCCCCCATCGCATAGACATCCGAAAGGGCATTGGCGGCGGCGACGCGGCCGAAATCGCGCGGGCCGTCCACGATCGGCGTGAAGAAATCGGTCGTGAGCACGAGCGCGAGATCGTCGGTGAGTTTCACGATGGCGGCGTCGTCGGCGGTGGCCGAGCCGACGAGCACGCGCGGATCGGTGAGCGGCGGGAGCAGGCCGAGCAGCGGCAGCAGGAAACCGGGCGGGTGTTTGGAGGCACAACCGGCTCGCTTGGCCAACTTCGTGAGTCGGATGGGTTCGCCGATCATGTCGCTGGCTCCAACTATCGGAAATTCCGACACCATTTTTGGTTTGGGTGGAATGGCTTCCTGAAAACCGTTACATCTCACGTGTTCCCGAGTTAAGGAACGAGGCCGCGCCGCCCACGCCGCTTCGCCAAGCCCGTTAAACGGGCCATTTCCCGCCCGCGCCGAAAACTTCCGCCGCTCCTTATCTTGTCCAATCCGCCGGCATCAGGTAGTGGTTAATGTTGGCCTTTATCCAGCTATTATGCGGATTCCCCGCATTCGCTTCGCGCAATGGCATCCCCGATGGACTTCCGAGGAAGGTGCGCCCATGAATTTGCGCAGCTTGACCCGCCGCTGGTGGCAGGATGTTGTCCGCGCGCGGCGGCCGCGCACCCGGCTCAGTCTCGAACCGGTCGAAGATCGCGTCGTTCCCGCATTCGACCTCTCGCTCAGTAATGCCGCCACCGTCGGCGTAACGCAGAACGACGCTGCCGGCACAAGAACCTTCATTGCCACAGCCACCGGCGCCAACCTCGATTGGGCCGACGTCGCCATCGCGCTCAACAATAACCTCGACGTCGTCGTCTCGAACGGCAACACGGGGGCAGAGAACGGCGACATCACCGACAGCACCGGCGCGCAACTCCCCATTCTCAACAACAAGACTATCACCATCCAGAGCGATCCTGGGGCGACGGTAGGCGCGATCACACTCCAAGATATCGCCCTCAATGGCCTGGGCGAAAACCTCGTCATTAAGGCCAAGGGCGATCTGCAAACCGGTTCGTTGAGTGCGGGATTGCTCGCCAACCCGACACCCCTTCCCAGCATGGCCCTCAGTTCGACCAACGGCGCGATTACCGGCGGC
Source organism: Urbifossiella sp. (assembly GCA_035571955.1). GTDB lineage: Bacteria > Planctomycetota > Planctomycetia > Gemmatales > Gemmataceae > Urbifossiella. The sequence goes on from DATNBQ010000377.1 coordinate 10,673, forward strand.
GCGCTCCACGCTACGAACCTGGCTCTCGATGCGAAGACCGGCATCGGAACGACCGCGTTGCCAGTGTCCACGGTCGCCATTAACCTCGTGGCCCGAACTCAATCCGGCGACCTGGCGATCGACAACGCCGTGGGTCTGAACATCGGCTTCGCCGGGCAGCCCTTCGCCGGGCTC